>NZ_CM001368.1:3930124-4102695 GCF_000177215.2 Solidesulfovibrio carbinoliphilus subsp. oakridgensis
CTGTTGGACGTGCCGGTACAAGCGTGTAGGCTTGAGGAGTAGGCAAATCCGCTCCTCTGGACGGCCGAGACGTGATGTCGTGTCAATCGACTGAAGTGACTAATCCCATGCTGCCGAGAAAAGCTTCTAAGTTTAGCACGAGCAGACCGTACCGCAAACCAACTCAGGTGGGCGGGGAGAGTATCCCAAGGCGCTTGAGAGAACTCTGGTTAAGGAACTCGGCAAAATGACCCCGTAACTTCGGGATAAGGGGTGCCCCCTAGAGTGAAGCACTTGCTGCGTAAGCTTCGGGGGGTCGCAGTGAAACGGTGGTGGCGACTGTTTACTAAAAACACAGGTCTGTGCGAAGTCGTAAGACGACGTATACGGACTGACGCCTGCCCGGTGCCGGAAGGTTAAGGGGTGGGGTTAGCGCAAGCGAAGCTCTAAACCGAAGCCCCGGTAAACGGCGGCCGTAACTATAACGGTCCTAAGGTAGCGAAATTCCTTGTCGGGTAAGTTCCGACCTGCACGAATGGCGTAACGATCTCCACGCTGTCTCAACCAGAGACTCAGTGAAATTGATGTGGCGGTGAAAATGCCGTCTACCCGCGGAAAGACGGAAAGACCCTGTGCACCTTTACTATAGCTTGACATTGGAGCTTGGACAATCGTGTGTAGGATAGGTGGGAGACTGTGAAACCGGCGCGCCAGCGTCGGCGGAGTCAACCTTGAAATACCACCCTCGGTTGTTTAAGCTTCTAACCTGATGCCGTCATCCGGCTCGGGGACATTGTCTGGTGGGTAGTTTGACTGGGGCGGTCGCCTCCCAAAAAGTAACGGAGGCATGCAAAGGTTCCCTCAGGCTGATTGGAAACCAGCCGTCGAGTGCAAAGGCATAAGGGAGCTTGACTGTGAGAGAGACATCTCGATCAGGCACGAAAGTGGGCCTTAGTGATCCGGTGGTCCCGCATGGAAGGGCCATCGCTCAATGGATAAAAGGTACGCCGGGGATAACAGGCTGATCGCATCCAAGAGTTCACATCGACGATGCGGTTTGGCACCTCGATGTCGGCTCATCACATCCTGGGGCTGGAGCAGGTCCCAAGGGTTCGGCTGTTCGCCGATTAAAGTGGTACGCGAGCTGGGTTTAAAACGTCGTGAGACAGTTTGGTCCCTATCTTCCGTGGGCGTTGGAGAATTGAGAGGGGTTGTCCCTAGTACGAGAGGACCGGGATGAACGAACCTCTGGTGTTCCTGTTGTCACGCCAGTGGCATCGCAGGGTAGCCACGTTCGGAAAGGATAACCGCTGAAAGCATCTAAGCGGGAAGCCTGCCTCAAGACGAGTTCTCCCTGAAGGACCCGGGTAGACTACCCGGTTGATAGGCCGGATGTGCAAGAGCAGTAATGTTCTCAGCAAACCGGTACTAATAGTCCGTTCGACTTGATTTTTGCCAAACAACGAATCCCATCCCTTATTTTAACTTATATATTTGTCCTGGTGGTCACAGAGGAGGGGGTACACCCGAACCCATTCCGAACTCGGAAGTTAAGCCCTCCATCGCCGATGATACTGCGTACTCTTGCGTGGGAAAGTAGGTCGCCGCCAGGGCTCTTTTCAAAACCCGAAGGCCCGTCTGCAAAAACAGACGGGCCTTCGGGTTTTTTTATGCCCAAAATTCAAACAGAAAGATCCCCACAACGTCCATAAAAAAGTCCCCGCCGAAGCGGGGACTTTTTGCAGCGTGGTTCCGGACGCGACGTCCGATTTCTTCCCGTGCGGCGGCAGGATGGCTGCCTGCGCGGCAGCTCCATCCTTCGCTTATGACTGGCCGAGCTTGGAAGCGGCGGTTTCCACGTCCCGGACAAAGCCTTCGCGGGAGGCCCGGATGCGGGTGGCCAGTTCGGGGTCGGCCAGGGCCAGGATGGAGGCCGCCAGCCAGGCGGCGTTTTTGGCCCCGGTCACGTCCAGGGCCACGGTCGCGACCGGGTAGCCCGGCGGCATCTGCACCGTGGCCAACATGGCGTCCAGGCCGCCAAGGGCCGAACCCGAGGTGGAAAGGGGCACGCCGATGACGGGCTTGAGGGTCCGGGCCGACACGGCTCCGGCCAGGTGGGCGGCCAGGCCGGCGGCGCAGATGAAGACCTGGCAGCCGGCATCCTCGCACTCCCGGATGAGACGTTCGGTCCGCTCGGGGGTGCGGTGGGCCGAGGTCACGGTGAAGAGGTGGTCGATGCCAAGCGAGGTCAGGACCTTGGAAGCGGGCCGCATCTTCTCCTCGTCGGAGATGGAACCGATGAAAATCGCTACGCGCATTATTTTTCCTCCCGCAGGATGCCTTTTTGTCCGATGTCACGACGGTAAAACGCGCCCTTGAAGCCGACTTTGGCGCAGGCCGCATAGGCCGCCGCCTGGGCCGCGGCCAGATCGCTCCCTCGGGCCGTGACGCCGAGCACCCGGCCCCCGGCCGTGACGAGCCGGTCGCCGTCGAGGCGCGTGCCGGCCTGGAAGACCTTGACGGCGGGGTCGGCCTCGGCCGCCGCGATGCCGGTGATGGCCATGCCCTTGGGATAGTCGCCGGGATAGCCCGGGGCGGCCATGACCACGCACAGCGCGCTGTCGGTGGACCAGCGGACCAGATCCGGGGTCAGGCTGCCGCCCCGGCAGGCCATGAAAATGGCCGGCAGGTCGCTTTCCAGGCGAAAAAGCAGCGGCTGGCACTCCGGGTCGCCGAAACGGACGTTGTATTCGAGGACCTTGGGGCCGGCGGCGGTCATCATGAGGCCGGCGTAGAGGATGCCGGTGAAGGGGTGGCCGCGCTTTTCCATTTCCCGCAGGATGGGGTGGATAACCAGATCCATGGTGGCGGCGTAGCGGTCCGGCGGCAGGACCGGGGCCGGGCAGTAGGCGCCCATGCCGCCGGTGTTGGGGCCGGTGTCGCCGTCGAAGACGGCCTTGTGGTCCTGGCAGGCGGTCATGGGCACGGCGTTTTTGCCGTCGCAAAAGGCCAGGAACGAGGCCTCCTCGCCGACGAGGGCCTCTTCGACCACCACGGTGGCTCCAGCCTGGCCGAAGGCGCCTTTGACCATGGCCTCGTCAATGGCGGCCAGGGCCTCGTCCGTGGTCAGGGCCACGGTGACGCCCTTGCCGGCGGCCAGGCCGTCGGCCTTGACCACGAGGGGGGCTCCGATTTTCTCGACGTAGGCCCGGGCGGCCCGGGCGTCGGTGAAGGTCTCGTAGGCCGCGGTCGGCACGCCGGCGGCGGCCATGACTTCTTTGGCAAAGGCCTTGCTGCCCTCGAGGCCCGAAGCGTAGGCGTCCGGGCCGAAACAGGCGATGCCGGCCGATTCCACAGCATCGCGAAGGCCGGCCACAAGCGGCGCTTCCGGACCGGCGACCACGAGGTCGATGCCCCGGTCCTTGGCCAGGGCCACAAGCCCGGGCACGTCCGTGTCGGATACGGCGACGTTTTCGCCGATGCCGGCCGTGCCGCCGTTGCCCGGGGCGGCCAGGATGGCTGAAACGTCCGGGCTTTTGACAAGGGTATGGGCCAGGGCGTGTTCCCGGCCCCCCGAGCCGACCACCAGTATGCGCATGCGCGTCTCCTCTGAAAATGAAAAGAAGGGAAGATGCCTCCGGCGGCCGGGGGGCATCATGCCCCCCGGACCCCCTGGATGGGGGAGACGCGGGTCTTGCCGGAAGGAAGTTGCAGTGGGAAAAATAGCCGGAAATCGGGGGAAAGGCAAACCGGTCCGGGAGGGGGGGGAAGGCTTCCCGGACCGGGGACGGGATCAGGACAGGGCTTTGACCGCGCCGGCTCCGGAGCCGAGTTCGGCGATCAGCCTGTTGAGTTCCTGGGCTTGACTGGCCACGTCCGACACGGCCTGGGCCGACTGGTTCATGGCCTGGGCCGTTTCCGCGGCAATGGTGCTGATCGAGTCCACGGCCCGGTTGATCTCGTCGGAGGTGGCGGACTGTTCGTCGGCCGCCGTGGCGATGGAGCGGATCTGGTCCTCGGCCGCCTCGACCTCGGCCACGATGGCGGCCAGGGCCGCGCCCGACTTCTCGGCCAGGGCCGAGGCCTCGCCGACCCGGTCCACGGCCCGGCCGACGCGCGAGACGGCGTCGGCCGTGCCCTGCTGGATGCCGCCGATGGCCTGGCCCACTTCGTGGGTGGCGTGCATGGTCTTTTCGGCCAGCTTGCGCACTTCGTCGGCCACCACGGCGAAGCCCCGGCCGGCGTCCCCGGCCCGGGCGGCCTCGATGGCGGCATTGAGGGCCAGGAGATTGGTCTGGTCCGCGATGTCGGAGATGACGTCGAGGATGGCGCCGATGCCCCGGGCCTGCTCGCCGAGTTGCCGCATGTCGCCGGTCAGGACCTCGGCCTCGTCCCGGACCGCCAGCACGGCGGCCGTCACGTCCTCGACCAGGCCCGCGCCTTGCCGGGCCTTGTCCCGGGCCTCGCCGGCGCGCCGGGCCGTTTCCGAGGCGTTCTTGGCCACCTCGAGAATGGTGGCGTTCATCTCTTCCACGGCCGTGGCCGTCTCCTGGACGCGGCCGTTTTGCTCCTCGGCCCCGAGGCTGGCCTGTTCGATCTGGGCCGAAAGCTCCTCCGAGGCCGAGGCCACGCGGTCGGCCACGGCCGAGGCCTTGGCGGCCGTTTCCGCGATGACCACGTTTTGCCCCTCGATGCAGGTTTTCTGGTCATGGATCTGGGTCAGGTCCGTCCAGAAGGAAATGGAGCCGAGGAGCTTGCCGTCGAGGTCGTAGAAGGGCGTGGTGTTGACGGCGATGTGCAGCCGGGTGCCGGAGGGCGTCACGTAGTCGGTTTCGACGGCCAGGGGCCGGCCTTCCTTGATGGCCCGGTCGGACAGGGTCTCGCGGTTGGGGTCGTCGAAATAGAAGGCTCCGGAGCGGACGCCCTTGTAGGTCTCGGGCGGGGCCGTCTTTTCGAGCAGTTGGCAGACCTGCCGGTTGGCCCAGAGCATGGCGAAATCCGGGCCGACGATGCCGCAGGGCGTGGGAATGCCGTTTAACACCCCCTGGGCGAAGCCGAGCCTGGTTTTGAGCTCGCCGACCATGTGCCGCAGGTGGTCGGCGAAGACAGCCAGTTCCGCCCGAAACGATCCGTCCAGGCTGGCGGCCATGTCGCCCGAGGCCACCTGCCGGGTAAAGGCGCTCATGGCCAGGAGCGGACGGAGCACCAGCCGGTTGTTCAGGAGCGTGATGACGGCCACCACCGCCGCGGCCACGGCCAAGCCGATCAGCAGAAGCACGGTGCGCTGGTCCCTGGCCAGGGTCGTCATCTCGTCGGTGTAAAAGGACATGCACACCAGCCAGCCCGTGGACGGAATCCGGGCCACGGCCATGACCTTGCGCTCCCCTTTCCAGTCGTAGTCAAAGATGCCCTGGCCGGTCCGCAGGGCCTGCCGGATGAAGTCTTCCTTGGACACGTCCTCAAGGAGGAGCTTTTTGTCCGTGGCATGGGCGATGACCCGGCCGGTGGCGTCGAGCATGAAGCCGTAGCCGCGCTGGCCGAACCGGATCGGATCGATGGTCGCGGCCGTGAATTCGTTTAGGAGCGGCGAGGCGACCACCCCGCCGATGACCTGGCCGTCCGGTCCGCGCACGGCCTTGGCCACGACATAGATGAGGGCCTCGCCGCTGGTGGCCTTCATGGCGCTCTTGCTGAAAACCAGATCCCGGCCGCCAAGCACGGCCTGGGTATAATCCCGATCCAGCCGTTCGCCGCCGGTCAGGTCCTTGCCGTCGGCATTGGCGCCGGCCAGGATCCTGCCTTTGGCGTCGAAAACGAAAAAGGAGAAATAGTCCTTGAATCCCTTGACGTAATTGCACAACCGTTCCTGGGCCCGGGCCGGCGAGCCGGTAAAGGCCTCGCGGATCGCGTCCTGGGAGGCCAGGGATTCGACCACCGAGGCGGAAGTGTGCAGATAGACTTCCGCCGTCCTGGCGGTGAGGTTGGCCGCCTCGGACAGGGAGTGGCCCTGCAGGTCCTCGGCCATGGTCATGGACGAGCGGGAGGCGTAGAGGACCAGGGCGGCGATGCCGGCCAGGACGGACAGGGTGACGGACACGGCCAGGATGGCGTTGATGCCGGCTTTGCGCATGGAAGGCTCCTTCGATGGAAATGTCCGTCGAAACGGAAAGGCGGGACCGGAGCATGCGGCCCCGGCCGTCCCGCCGTGCGGCTGACGCCTCCCGCCAAGGGGAGCGTTCGGACATGGCACCGCCTGGCATGACAGCCATCCTCGGGTCCGGAGGGGAAAAATACCGGAGGGCGCGGCGGCACGGCGTGGCAAGGCACGACGCCCGTGGCCGGGGGGAGGATATCTGGTCGGGCCGGGGTCACGACGGACAATGGCCGGGATGCATACCGGCAAAATGGGAAATAGGCAAGAAACGATACAGGCTCGGCCGGGTCGGGGCGGACCTGTTTTACGGTGTGTCGGTATTGCGCAGGCCGTCGATGAGGCCGTTTAAGTGCTGGGCCAGCCCGGACAGCTCGGTGACGGCCTGGGCCGACTGGGCCATGGCGTCGGCGGTTTCCGAGGCGATGCGGCTGATGGCCTCCACGGCCCGGTTGATCTCCTCGGAGGTGGCGGACTGCTGTTCGGCGGCCGTGGCAATGGCCCGGACCTGATCCCCGGCGATCTCGACCACGGACACGATTTCGGAGAGGGCCGTGCCCGACCGTTCGGCCAGCCTGGTCGCCTGGTCCACGGCCGCAGCCGCCTGGTCCACCATGCGCTCGGTGTCGGTGGTCCCCTGGCGCACCGCGGCAATGGCCTCGCCCACATCCTTGGTGGCGGTGAGCGTCTTTTCCGCGAGCTTTCTGACCTCGTCGGCCACCACGGCGAAGCCGCGTCCGGCCTCGCCGGCCCGGGCGGCCTCAATGGCGGCATTTAAGGCCAGCAGGTTGGTCTGGTCCGCGATGTCGGAGATGACGCCAAGGACCGCGCCGATGCCGTGGGTCTTCTCCCCGAGTTCGCGCATGTTGTCCTTGAGCCGCGTGGCCGCGTCGCGGACCGCGCCCACGGCCGCCACCACTTCCGTGACCATGCCCGCGCCCTCGCGGGCCTTCTGCCGGGCCGTTTCCGCGCCCCTGGCCGTTTCGGCGGCGTTTCTGGCCACCTCCAGGATGGTGGCGTTCATCTCCTCCACGGCCGTGACCGTTTCCTGGACCCGGCCGTTTTGCTCCTGGGCGCCGTCATTCGCCTCGTCGATCTGGGCGGAGAGTTCCTCGGCCCCCTGGGCCATGCGGTCGGCCACCTGGGTGGCCTCGGACGCAGTCTGGCCGATGGCCGCGTTCTGGGCCTCGATGCGGTTTTTCTGGGCCACGAGCCCGGTCAGGTCGTTCCAGAAGACCAGGCAGCCGAGGAGTTCGCCGTCCATGTCGTAAAAGGGCGTGGTGTCCACGTGCAGGTGGAGCGTTTTGCCGTCGCGGGTGGAAAAGTCGATGTCCAGGGACAGGCTGCGCCGTTCGGTGATGGTCTTGCGCGACAGGGTTTCGCGGGCCGGATCGCCGTAGAAGAGCTGGCCCGTGTTCTGGCCCTTGGCTGATTCGACGGTGGCGGGCAGGCCGAGCAGGTCGATGACCTGCTGGTTGATCCACAGGATGCGGCTGTCCGGGCCGACCACGGCGCAGGGGGCCGGGATGCCGGCCAGCACGCCCTGGGAAAAACCGAGCCGGCTTTTGAGCTCCGCCACCATGCGGCGCAGGTTGGCGGCCAGGGTGCCGAGTTCGAAACGGAAGACGCCCGGCAGCGAAGCCTGCAAATCCCCGGCCGTGATCGCTTCGGTGAAGCGTTCCACGGCGGCGAGCGGCCGCAGCACCAGGGACCGGTTGGCCAGGGTGATGACCGATACCACCGCGGCCAGCACCAGCCCCCCGATGCCGAGCAGCATGGTGCGCTGGCCGGTGGCCATGGCCGTCATCTCGGATTCGTAGGCCGTCATGCAGACCAGCCAGCCCGTGGTCGCCACCGGGGCCACGGCCAGCAGCTTGCGCTCGCCCTTCCAGTCGTAGGCGATGAGGCCTTCTTTCCGGGCCAGGGCCTGTTTGACGAAATCCTGATCGGCCACGTTTTTAAGGAGCATCTCCTTGTCCACGGCATGGGCGATGACCGTGCCCGAGGCGTCGAGCATGAATCCGTAGCCCCGTTCGCCAAAGCGCAGGGGATCGATGAAGCTCTTGGTGAAGACGTTCCACTTGGGGCACACGGCCACGCCGCCAAGGAGCCGGCCGTCCGGACCACGCACGGCCTTGGCCACCACGAAAATGAGGGTGTCGCCGCTTCGGGCGCTCAATATCTGGTCCGTGAACACCAGATCCTGGCCGGCCAGGACATCTTTTACATAACTGCGGTCGGCCCGGCTGCCGCCGGCCATGTCTTCCATGTTGGCGTTGTACCCGGCCACGACCCGGCCGGTCGTGTCAAAGGCGAAGATGGCCCAGTACTGCCGGTAGCTCTCGATGGAGTTGCGAAACCGGGCCCTGGCCCGGTCCACGTCGCCGGTGAGGCCGGCCACCACCGCTTCCTGGCCGGCCAGGGCCCGGGCCACGTCGGCCGCGTCGGCCAGATAGAGGTCGAGGGTGCGGCTCGAAGAGGCGGCCAGCTGGGCCAGCGAGGCCTCCTGGAGCCGGGAGGTGATGGTGAACGAGGAACTGGAGACATAGAGGACGAGGACCGTTACCCCGGCCAGGACCGAGCCGGCCACAAGCGCGGTGAGGAGCGTGTTGCTGCTGGCCTTTGGCATGGGAACCTCCGAACGCCGGCTGGGAGGCCTGGGGCTGCCGCAGGCCAAACGAGGGCCATGGCGCGTGTGGCGGCGTTCCTGCCCGTATTTTTAGAGAAGCGGTCCGATTTTACCGGACAATCACGAATTGTGGCAACCAAAAAAGCGCGGGCACGACAAAAGACCGGCCCGGGCTTGGAGCCGGGCCGGGCACGAGAGGGGGCTTGGCCGCGAAATCCGCTTTCCGGATGCCGCGGCCCGGACTGGCAGAGGGTGGCGGGCGGAGGGAATGGGCCGCCGGCCTTTTCAGGCGGAAAGGGCCTCCTGCCCGCCGTTTGCCCGGATTTCGGCCACCAGGGCGGAAAGGCTCTGGGCCTGGGACGCCAGTTCGGCGACGGCCTGGGCCGACTGGGCCATGGCGTCGGCGGTTTCCGAGGCGATGCGGCTGATGGCCTCCACGGCCCGGTTGATCTCCTCGGAGGTGGCGGACTGCTGTTCGGCGGCCGTGGCGATGGCCCGGACCTGGTCTCCGGCGATCTCGACCACGGACACGATCTCGGAGAGGGCCGCGCCCGACCGTTCGGCCAGCGTGGTCGCCTGGTCCACGGCCGCGGCCGCCCGGTCCACCATGCGCTCGGTGTCGGTGGTCCCCTGCTGGATGCCGGCAATGGCCTCGCCCACTTCCTTGGTGGCGTGCATGGTTTTTTCGGCCAGCTTTCGCACCTCGTCGGCCACCACGGCGAAACCGCGTCCGGCCTCCCCGGCCCGGGCGGCCTCGATGGCGGCATTTAAGGCCAGCAGGTTGGTCTGGTCCGCGATGTCGGAAATGACGCCGAGGACCGCGCCGATGCCGTGGGCCTGCTGGCCAAGTCCCCGCATCTTGTCCTTGAGGGCTGCGGCGGCGTCGCGCACCGTGCCCACGGCCGCCACCACTTCCGTGACCATGTCCGCGCCCTCGCGGGCCTTTTGCCGGGCCGCTTCGGCCCCGGTCGCGGTGTCGCCGGCGTTTCGAGCCACCTCCAGGATGGTGGCGTTCATCTCCTCCACGGCCGTGACCGTTTCCTGGACCCGGCCGTTTTGCTCCTGGGCGCCGTTATTCGCCTGTTCGATCTGGGCCGAGAGCTGCTGCGAGGCCGAGGCCATGCGGTCCGAGGTCAGGGAGGCCTTGTCTGCGGTTTCGGCCATGAGCGCGTTCTGGGCGGCGATGCGGGCCTGCTGCGCGTGGATTTCGGTCTGGTCGGTCCAAAACGAGATGGAGCCGAGCAGTGTGCCGTCCATGTCGAAAAACGGCGTGCTGATGACGCTGATGTAGAGCGTCTTGCCCGAGGGGGTGACGTATTCGTTTTGCATGGTCAAGGCCTGTGTTTCCCGCAGTGCCCGGTCCGAGCAGGTCTCGCGCGAGGCGTCGCCGAGGTAGAAGAGCCCGGATTTCTGGCCCTTGAAGGTCTCGGGCGGGGCGGTCTTCTCAAGCAGGTCGCAGATGTGCCGGTTGGCCCAGAGCATGGTGCAGTCCGGGGCCACGATGCCGCAGGGGGTGGGAATGCCGTTCATGACCCCTTCGGCGAAGCCGAGCTTGGTCTTGAGTTCTCCGACCATGCGTTCGAGGTTTTTGGCCAGCCCGGCCAGCTCGAAGCGGAACCGGCCCGACAGCCGGGCGCCGAGGTCGCCGCCGGCGACCTTTTCGGTGAACTGGCGGATGGCCGCCAGCGGGGCGAGAACCATGACCCGATTGAAGATGGTGATCAGGACCGCCACGGCCACGAGCACGAACAGGCCGACGCCGATCAGGATGTTGCGCTGTCCGGCGGCCAAGCCTGACATGTCCGCCTCGGCGGCGGTCATGCAGACCAGCCAGCCCACGGCGGGCACTTCGGCCACGGCCATGTATTTCTGTTCGCCCTTGTAGGTGTAGGTCACGAGGCCGTTTTTGGTCTGCAGGGCCTTGTCCGAGATGGTCCGGTCGGCCGGGGTCGACAGGAGCAGGCTCTTGTCCAGGGGATGGGCCAGAATCATCCCCTCGGAGTCGATCATGAATCCGTAGCCGGCCTGGCCGAACCGGATCGGGTCGATGAATTTCTTGGTGAAGTTGTTCCAGGCCGGGCAGACGATCACGACGCCGCGCGTCTTGCCGGCGGCATCGCGCACGGCATGGGCCGCTACGAAAATAAGATCGCCGGTGCTTTTGCTCTTGAGCACCTTTTTGTCCAAGTAGGACTCCTGTCCTCCCATGATGGCCTTGAAGTAGTCGCGGTCGGCGTAGCTGGTGGGCTGGATTTGCCCGGACTTGGTGGTTCCGGCCACGGACTTTCCGTCTGGCCCGATGATCACGGCCGACTGCAGGATGCTCGATTTGGCGACATAGGAAGTGAGCATGCTCTGCGCATGTTCGGGCGTGCCGCCGAGGGCCTGGAGGACCACGGGGAGGTTGGCCAGGTTCTCGACCTCGTCCCGGGCGTTTTCGATATAAAGGTCCAGGATGCTGACCGTGCTTTTCGCGGTCTGTTGCAGGGCGGATTCCTGCAGGCTGGTCGTGATGTCGTGGGTTGACATTGCGGTGTAGACGATGATGGCCGCGATGCCGATAAACAGTGAAACAACGACGGCGAGCGTCAATACCGAGTTGAGGCCGATCCGGCGCATGGGGTTTCTCCTTTTTCGAAAGAAATGGTCATGCTGTCTTTGTCTGTGCAGGCGAAAGGACGCCGTATTTTCAAGCGTTGAGATGGAAAAATAATGGCACATCCCCATGTTGAGGATATTAAAATGTTTCTCTATACTTTATTTTCAATATGACGGAGCGCGGTCAAGCCTCAGACCACAGGTTCCGAAAGAGGA
Source organism: Solidesulfovibrio carbinoliphilus subsp. oakridgensis (assembly GCF_000177215.2). NCBI lineage: Bacteria > Pseudomonadati > Thermodesulfobacteriota > Desulfovibrionia > Desulfovibrionales > Desulfovibrionaceae > Solidesulfovibrio > Solidesulfovibrio carbinoliphilus. Next base: position 3,941,698 of record NZ_CM001368.1, read on the forward strand.
TTGCATCCGACTTTAGTGGCAAGGGCCAGGGTTTGTCCAGTGGACAACGGAGAAAGAAACGTCTGCCCCTCGCTGTTTGGACCCGGGACGAGGCGGACAGCGTTGCCGTTTTCGCGCAACGCATAAGGGCAGGACAGGGAAGGGCGGAAGAGTTTTTTGTGAAAAAAATGGCGACTCGTGTGGCCTTCTGTAAAAAACAGGATCCTCTTCTTTACAGAAAAATAATGATTCAGAGTGTTGGTCTCGAAATTCGTAGGCACGAATGGGGAGAACGCGACACCGGCAAGGGCGGGAGGGCAAGGCGAAGCGGGGCCGCGCGCCGGAGCGGCGGAAGGGGCGCGGGGCTGTACAAGGGGGGGAGAGACGGCGTATCAGGAAGATAGCCGTGGTCCCCTCCCGTGGAGCACGGCATGGGAGGCCCCCATGAGCAACGGCGTTTTCCTGCTCCTCCTCATCGTCTTCGGCTTCGTCATCCTGGCCTACTTCAACCGGCGGGCCAAGAACTATACGGAGCGCCACGCGGCGCGCAAAGGCGCCCCGTCCAAGGACGGCGCCGGCAAGGACAACCCCATCGACTACTGGCTGACCGGCAGGCGGGACAAGGACGACGACCTGTAAGGGGGCCGCCCCGGCGCGGGATGCGGCAGGCGGCCGTCGTCCTCCGTCCCGCCCGGCCACGATGGTGGCCGGGCCAGGGCAGCCCGACGGCTGAGGGAAGGGGGTCTTGCCGCCCCGCGTTGCGGAGGTAAGGGTCGGAGCTTACGAGGCGGCGCTTTTGAGGCCGGCCGGGCGGGAGAGGTCCAGGAATTTCCCCGTGACCGAGTCGGGGTTGGCGACCAGTTCCTCGGGCGTGCCCTGGGCCACGATGCGGCCGCCGGCCTCGCCGCCGCCCGGGCCGAGGTCAATCACGTAGTCCGAGGCGGCCACCACGTCGGTGTTGTGCTCGATGACCAGCACGCTCGCCCCCTTGTCCACCAGCCGGTGGAGCACGGTGATGAGCTTGCCCACCTCCTGCATGTGCAGGCCCGTGGTCGGCTCGTCCAGGATGTAGAGGGCCCCCGGCAGGCTGCGCTTGCCGAGTTCGCGCGAGATCTTGATGCGCTGGGCCTCGCCGCCGGACAGGGTCGTGGCCGGCTGGCCCAGGTGCAGGTAGTCGAGCCCCACTTCCTCCAGCACGGACAGCCGCCGGTCGAGGACCGGGTAGTTCTCGAAAAAGCCCCGGGCCTGTTTCACGGTCAGGTCCAGGACCTCGGCGATGCTCAGGCCCTTGTACCGGACGTCCAGGGTCTCGCGGTTGTACCGCAGGCCGCCGCAGACTTCGCAGGTGACGTAGATGTCCGGCAAAAAGTGCATCTCCACCCGGATCTGGCCGTCGCCGCCGCAGGCCTCGCACCGGCCGCCCTTGACGTTGAAGCTGAACCGGCCGGGTTTGAACCCCCGGCGCTTGGCGTCGGGAGTGGTGGAAAAGATCTCGCGGATCTCGTCGAAGACCTTGGTGTAGGTGGCCGGGTTGGAGCGCGGGGTGCGGCCGATGGGCGTCTGGTCGATGCTGACGATCTTCTCGATGCGCTCCGCCCCCTCGATGCCGGCGATCATGCCCGGCGCGTCCACCTTGATGCCCTTGGCCAGGGCCAGGTGCTTGTAAAGCGAATCCATGACCAGCGAACTCTTGCCCGAGCCCGACACGCCGGTGACGCAGACCAGGCAGCCGAGCGGAATCTCGGCGTCGATGCCTTTCAGGTTGTTGGTGGTGACGCCGCGAAGGGCCAACAGCCCGTTGCCCGGCCGGCGGGTCTCCGGGCGCGGGGAAATGGCCTCGCCGCGAAGGTACATGCCGGTCAGGGACTGGGGCGAGGCCAGCATGCCGGCGACGTTTCCCTGGTAGACGATCTCGCCGCCAAGGCGGCCCGAGCCCGGCCCAAGCTCGATCACGTGGTCGGCGTGGCGGATGGTGGCCTCGTCGTGCTCGACCACGAGCACGGTGTTGCCCCGGCCTTGGAGCTGGCGCAGCGTGCCGAGGAGCCGGTCGTTGTCCCGGGGGTGGAGCCCGATCGACGGCTCGTCGAGGACATAGGTGACCCCGACCAGGCCCGAGCCGAGCTGGCCGGCCAGCCGGATGCGCTGGGCCTCGCCGCCGGACAGGGTGGCCATGTTGCGCGAGAGCGAAATGTATTCGAGGCCCACGCCCGAGAGAAACCGCAGGCGGTGGGTCAGTTCCTTCAAGAGCGGTTCGGCGATGAGCGTGTCGGACCCGGCGAAGTCCAGGCCCGTCAGCCAGGTGAGGGCCCGGTCGATGGGCATGGCGCAAAACTGGGAGATGTTCTCCCCGGCCACCCGCACGGACAGGGCTTCCGGCCGCAGCCTGGCCCCCTGGCAGGTCGGGCAGGGCCGGGACTGGCGGTAGCGGGCCAGTTCGTCGCGCCAGACCGAGCCGAAGGACTGGCCGTGCTCCAGGAGATTGACCACCCCCTCCCAGCCAAAGGCCTTGTCGCCGTAAAAAAGGGCCTGCCAGGCCGCCTCGGAAAAATCGGCCAGCCGGGTGCCGAGGGTGAAACCGTGGCGCTGGCCGAGGTCCGTAAGCCGCCTGGAATAGCGGGCCAGGGCCCGGTCGCTCTTCCAGGGCAGGATGCCGCCGGAGGACAAGGTCAGGCCCTTGTTGGGGGCGAGCAGGGCCGGCTCGAAATACTCGACCGCGCCGATGCCCGAGCAGGCCGGACAGGCGCCTTGCGGGCTGTTGAAGGAAAAAAGCTGGGGCGAGGGCTTGGGCACGCTGATCTTGCAGGTCGGGCAGGACGAGGCCGTGGAAAAAAGCCGGTCCGGGGCCTTGCCCTCGTGGTCGGCCACCACCAGCCGGCCTTCGCCCTGGTTGAGGCCGAGTTCCACGGAGTCGGACAGGCGCGAGCGGATGCCGTCCTTGACCACCAGCCGGTCGACCACCAGGTCGATGGAGTGGCGCTTGTTTTTTTCGAGCTCCGGCAAGGGTTCGAGCGGCACGATGACGCCGCCGACGCGGACCCGGGCGAAGCCCTGGCTTTTCAACTTTTTCAGACGATCGGCGTGGGTCCCTTTCTGGTGCTCGACCAGGGGGGCCAGGAGCAGGACCTTGGACCCCTCGGGATAGGCCAGGATGTCGCTTATGATCTCGTCCGCCGTGCGGGCCGTTATGGGCTCCCCGCACTTGGGGCAGTGGGGCTTGCCCAGGCGGGCGAAAAAGACCCGCAAAAAGTCGTAGATTTCCGTCACCGTGCCCACCGTGGACCGGGGGTTTCGGGTGGCGGTCTGCTGTTCGAGCGAGATGGCCGGCGAGAGGCCCTCGATCTTGTCCACCTGCGGCTTGTCCATCTGGGGCAGGAACTGGCGGGCGTAGGCGGACAGGGATTCCACGTAGCGCCGCTGGCCCTCGGCGTAGACGATGTCAAAGGCCAGGGTGGACTTGCCGGAGCCCGACGGGCCGCAGACCACCACGAGCTGGTCGCGGGGAATGTCGAGGGTCAGGTCCTTCAAGTTGTGCTGGCGCGCGCCTTCGATATGAATATGGGGAGCCTCGGTCATCCATGCCTCCAAGAGCCGTTCGCGGCAAGCACGCAACATAAGCCCGAACGAAGCAAAGGCAAGAGTGTTTGACATTGCCGGGCCCAAGCGGCATAGGGTTGACCATACTACAGCCTTTTTCCGCCGGACGGGCGGGAGGGGCGACCGGGGAACGTGGAATCCCGATGGTTAACGAGTGTTCACCTTCTACCGAATGCGCCGCGAGCCCGGCTGGCAAGTGAAGCGGCAAGGAGCGACCCATGCGTTTCGAGGTCCCGTTCGTGCCGGATACGGCTTACGCGGCTCTTTTGGCGGCCCACAGCGACGCGATCGCGGCGGTCTATTTCCGCCTGGGGCCCGATACCCCCGACGGCCGCCTGCCCGGAATCGGCGACGCCTCGCCCCAGGAGCTGGCCGAGGGCCTCGCCAACCTGCCGGGGGTGGCCCGGCTGGGTCTTTTGAACGCCGCCTTCCACGGGCCCGAGGTCCTGGCCGGGGACGGGCTTCGGGACCTGGTCCTTCTACTCGAAGGCTATCTGGCGGCCGGGGCCATCACGGGCATCGTCTACGCCGACCACTATCTGCTGACCGCCCTGTCCGACACGGCGCCGGACGTGGCCCGGGAGCTGACCGCCATCCCGAGCATCAATTTCCGGCTGGACCGGTACGAACGGCTGGCCGCCATCCTGGACGCGGTGGCCGATACCCGGTTTCGCTTCCCGGATGCCGTGATCCTCGACCGGGACCTGAACCGCGACACGAAGCGCGTCGCCGCCCTGGCCGAAGCGGCCCGGCGGACCTGGCCGGGGCTCCAGGTCGGGCTCATGGCCAACGAAGGGTGCCTGTTCGCCTGTCCCTTCAAGACGCCGCACGACGCCTACATCGCGCTCTCGCGGCTGGCCTCCTGCCCGGCCGGACCGGACATGAACCGCGACATCGGCTGCCTGCGGTCGTTTTTCAGGCATCCTGGCCGGATGCTCGCCTCGCCCTTCCTGCGGCCCGAGGACGTGGGGCAGGTGGAAGGCCTCGTGGATTTCCTGAAGATCTGCGGCCGGACCCGGCCGGCGGCCGAGTTGGCCGCCATCGTCCGGGCCTACCTGGACGGGTCGTTCGCCGGCAACCTGGCCTGGCTCCTCGATACCCAGGAGATCCTGTCCGGCCGGCTGTGGATCGGGAACAGCGAACTGCCCGAGGATTTTTTCGAGCGGACCGACGGCTGTTCGCACCGGTGCGGGGAGTGCGGCTACTGCGACGAACTGGCCGGCCGGCTGGTCCGGGAACTGGAACCCGGCCTGCCGCGTTTCGCCGCCGGCTAGCTGGCGGCGAAGACAAAAGGGCCGGGATATCCCGGCCCTTTCGGTTTTTTCAGTTGGCAGGCCCCATGGGCCCCGGCGGTCCCGGCGGATTGGCCGGTCCCGGGTGGGGCACCGGATGGGGGCCCTGGCCGACGGGCGGCGGGGGCGGCCGGTGGCGCGGCGGCGGCGGACAGCCCATGGCCGTCAGGGCAAAGGCGACAAGCGCCAGAAGGCAGAGCAGGCGTTTCATAGGACCTCCCGAAAAGGCGTGGGCGGCTTGTCCGGCCGGCTGGCCGGAGACCCGCACTCTCGCCCCTTTAGCCGGAAGTTCCGGGTTTGCCAAGGCGGGTCGGCCCAAAAGCCGGCAGCCCGGCCCTTCTCGTCTCAGCCCAGGGAGCGGCGGCAAAAATCCAGGAAGTCCTCGTCGTCGGCTTCCCGGCGCACGGCGGCGTCCTCCTCCGTCAGGGGATTGACGTCCCCCCCCTGCCACACGCCCTGGACGGGCTCGAAAACACTCACGCATTCCACATGGACGGTCGGTGCGAACATGGCTTCCTCCCGGAGTCTGGCCTGGGATTGCAGGTTCCGTTCCAGAGCCTGCGGATCTTTTCCGGCCCGGCCAAACCGCCTGGGGTCGGGGCATGAAACGCCGCGCCTTCCTTTTCCAGTCGCCGGCCCCGGCCGGCTGGTTACCGCTGGCCCACCGCCGCCCTTCCGCCCTTATTCCTTCACATAGCCGGCCGTGACCGAAATGGTGATGCCGCCCCGGGCGGCGAAGTCGCCGGTCACTTCCATTTCGAGGGGCTGGCAGGCCGCGACCAGATCGTCGAGAATCCGGTTGGTCAGGGTCTCCATGAAGGTCCCCTCGTCGCGGTAGCTGAACAGGTAGAGTTTGAGGGACTTGGACTCGATGCACCGCTCGTCCGGCACATAACGGATGGTGATCATGCCGAAATCGGGCTGGCCGGTCTTGGGGCACAGGCTCGTGAACTCCTCCGAGGCGAAGGTCACGGTGTAGCGTCGGCCGGGAAAGGCGTTGGGAAAGGTTTCGAGCAGCCCCGGGGTCACGGTGCGGGGATAGGCGGTCGCCCCCTGGCCGAGGGTGGTCAGGGTGCTGACGTCGTCTTTCGGAGCTGAAGGCGCTTTGGGCGCGGACATGGCGTCCTCCTTGACGGCCGGGCAGGGCCGTGGTTGTCTTTATGGTCATTGACAAGGCCAGGGCGTCTCCCTACGCTCCCCGGCCTTCCTATTCAATGCCACGGAGGGAGCCTTCATGCCAGGGACCTACACCATCACCGTTTCCGGCGCGTTCAGCGCCGCCCACCGCCTGCCCGACCATCCCGGGCCGTGCGCGTTCATGCACGGCCACAACTTCGAGGTGGCCGTGGCGCTCACGGCAACGGCCCTCGTCCGGGGCATGGTGGCCGATTTCCTGGACGTGCGCGCCGCCCTGGACGCGGCCTTCGCCCGGCTCGACCACGCCTGCTTAAACGACATCCCCGAGCTGTCGCCGCCGACAGCCGAGGTCCTGGCCGCCTGGATCTTCGGGCAGCTTCGCGAGCGCCTGGACGACGGCCGGGTGCGGGTGGCCCGGGTGACGGTGACCGAAAGCGCCGGGTTGGCCGCCACCTACGCGGAAGACGCATGAGCCTTCGCGTCCACGAGATTTTCGCCAGCATCCAGGGTGAATCGAGCTTCGCCGGCTGGCCGTGCGCCTTTTTGCGCCTGTCGGGCTGCAATCTCGACTGCGTCTGGTGCGACACCCGCTACGCGGCCGCATCGTTCGTCGAAATGACCGTCCCCGAGGCCGCGGCCGCGCTCCTGGCCTCTGGCCTGCCCCTGGTCGAGCTGACCGGCGGGGAGCCGCTTTTGGCCCCGGAGCTGCCGGCCCTGGCCCGGGCCCTGCTCGACGCCGGGGCGACCGTCCTGGTCGAGACCAACGGCAGCCGGGACATCGCCGTGCTCGATCCCCGGGCCATCGCCATCCTGGACATCAAATGCCCGGGCAGCGGCATGGAAGGCCGAAACGACTACCGAAACCTCGACCGGCTGCGGCCCCGGGACGAGGTGAAATTCGTGCTCGCCGGCCGCGACGATTACCGGTTCGCCCTGGACGTGGCCAAGCGGGTCTGGGACCGCCATACGGTCCATCTGTCGCCCGTTACCGGCAGCCTCGACCCGGCCGAGCTGGCGGGCTGGATGGTGGCCGACCGGGTCCGGGCCCGGCTTGGGCTGCAACTGCACAAAACCATCTGGAGCCCCGAGGCGCGGGGCGTATGAGGAGGCGGCCATGACAGCGCAACCCAAGGCGGTGGTGCTTTTTTCCGGGGGCCTGGATTCCACGACCTGCCTGGCCGTGGCCCGAAGCGAAGGGTTTTTGCCGTGCGCGCTCAGTTTCGAATACGGCCAGCGCCACAGCGTGGAGCTCTTGGCCGCCCGGCGCGTGGCCGCGGCCCTGGACGTCCACGCCCATCTGATCCTGCCCCTGCCGCTCGGGGCCATCGGTGGCTCGGCCCTGACGGCCGACATCGACGTGCCCAAAGACCGGGACCCGGCCACCATGGAGACGGAAATCCCGGCCACCTACGTGCCGGCCCGCAACACCATCTTCCTGTCCCTGGCTCTCGGCTGGGCCGAGGTCCTGGGGGCCGAGGACATCTTCATCGGCGTCAACGCCCTGGACTATTCCGGCTATCCGGACTGCCGGCCGCAGTTTATCGCCGCCTTCGAGGCCATGGCCAACCTGGCCGTCAAGGAAGCGGTGGAAGGGCGGCTTCGCATCCGCATCCACACGCCGCTTCTGCACCTGACCAAGGCCGGCATCGTGCGCCTCGGCACCAGCCTCGGCGTGGATTTCGGCCTGACCCACTCCTGCTACGACCCGACCGAGGAAGGCCTGGCCTGCGGCCGTTGCGACAGCTGCCTCTTGCGCAAAAAAGGCTTCGAGGAAGCGGATATCCAGGACCCGACCCGGTACCGGCCGAGTTTGTGAGGGAGCAGGCTTCAGCGGAAGTGCGGGGAGGGAGAGATTGTGGAATAAAAAACGCCCCCGCCCCTGAGGAGGGGCGGGGGCGTTGCTTCTACCCAAGCTCTTCGTCGAATCGAAGGGTCTCTTCGGAGGTGTTATGCGAACGAGATATTGGCTCCAGCCAATGCCTGGTCGATAGTGCCAATGAGGGTTAGTTCGCCTGCATTCATTCCATCGGCAGATGCCAAAGTATCGGCCCAACGATAGATTGCAGAACTGTTGTTATCAGCAATTACGACGATGGCGGTGGCGTCCGCATCGGTAATGGTAAAAGTGTTGAATGCTGCAGCAACCCCTGCTGCCGTATCCGCCGCTCCATCCGCCTGGTTTTCTAGGAAATACACCACATCGTTCGTAGTCGTGAAGTCTGCGGTTACATTTGTGAGTGCATCCGCTGTAGTAAGATCGTTGACATTAACCACATCTGTCGGAATATTGAAGCTGGTTATGCCGACATTTATGTCGGCATTTGCCAACATAAATGTATCTGCAGAAGCAGTCGCGGTGACATTGAGTCCATTAAGGGCGGTGATCGTCCAGCCAGGACCATTGGTAGTGGTGATCGTGCCCGAACCGTTTGCAGAATAAAGGGTGTTCAGATCTGCAGCCGTCACTGTAGCGTCACTGGCCTGAATGTTGTAATTGGCATTTGCAGTTATAGTGCCTGCCGTTTCTGCAGCCGCAAATGCCTTGGCTTCGTTCACCGTACCGGTCACGGTGGTCACGTTCGTCGCACCGACCGCCACCGAGGTGGCGGCGTCAATCGTCGTCAGGTCGGCGGCTGCCGAGGTGGCATCGCCGGCTGCGATGGCGATGGTGTAGGCATTGACCGCCCCCGCTGCCGTCAGGGTCTTCAGGGAAGCGACGGTCGAGGTGTTGTCCAGTGTGGCCGTGGTCACGCCCGTACCGTTCGCCGCATCGATTGCGTTGGCTTGGGCCACCGTCATGTCGGTGCCGCTCACCGTCGCATTATAGTTTGCCGCCGCGGTAATGGTGCCGGCGGTTTCGGCAGCCGCAAAGGCAGCAACTTCAGCCGCCGTACCGGTCACGGTGGTCACGTTCGTCGCACCGACCGCCACCGAGGTGGCGGCGTCAATCGTCGTCAGGTCGGCGGCTGCCGAGGTGGCATCGCCGGCTGCGATGGCGATGGTGTAGGCATTCACCGCCCCCGCTGCCGTCAGGGTCTTCAGGGAAGCGACGGTCGAGGTGTTGTCCAGTGTGGCCGTGGTCACGCCCGTACCGTTCGCCGCATCGATTGCGTTGGCTTGGGCCACCGTCATGTCGGTGCCGCTCACTGTCGCATTATAGTTTGCCGCCGCGGTAATGGTGCCGGCGGTTTCGGCAGCCGCAAAGGCAGCAACTTCAGCCGCCGTACCGGTCACGGTGGTCACGTTCGTCGCACCGACCGCCACCGAGGTGGCGGCGTCAATCGTCGTCAGGTCGGCGGCTGCCGAGGTGGCATCGCCAGCTGCGATGGCGATGGTGTAGGCATTGACCGCCCCCGCTGCCGTCAGGGTCTTCAGGGAAGCGACGGTCGAGGTGTTGTCCAGTGTGGCCGTGGTCACGCCCGTGCCATTCGCCGCATCGATTGCGTTGGCTTGGGCCACCGTCATGTCGGTGCCGCTCACCGTCGCATTATAGTTTGCCGCCGCGGTAATGGTGCCGGCGGTTTCGGCAGCCGCAAAGGCAGCAACTTCAGCCGCCGTACCGGTCACGGTGGTCACGTTCGTCGCACCGACCGCCACCGAGGTGGCGGTGTCAATCGTCGTCAGGTCGGCGGCTGCCGAGGTGGCATCGCCGGCTGCGATGACGATGGTGTAGGCATTCACCGCCCCCGCTGCCGTCAGGGTCTTCAGGGAGGCGACGGTCGAGGTGTTGTCCAGTGTGGCCGTGGTCACGCCCGTACCGTTCGCCGCATCGATTGCGTTGGCTTGGGCCACCGTCATGTCGGTGCCGCTCACCGTCGCATTATAGTTTGCCGCCGCGGTAATGGTGCCGGCGGTTTCGGCAGCCACAAAGGCAGCAACTTCAGCCGCCGTACCGGTCACGGTGGTCACGTTCGTCGCACCGACCGCCACCGAGGTGGCGGCGTCAATCGTCGTCAGGTCGGCGGCTGCCGAGGTGGCATCGCCAGCTGCGATAGCGATGGTGTAGGCATTGACCGCCCCCGCTGCCGTCAGGGTCTTCAGGGAAGCGACGGTCGAGGTGTTGTCCAGTGTGGCCGTGGTCACGCCCGTGCCATTCGCCGCATCGATTGCGTTGGCTTGGGCCACCGTCATGTCGGTGCCGCTCACCGTCGCATTATAGTTTGCCGCCGCGGTAATGGTGCCGGCGGTTTCGGCAGCCGCAAAGGCAGCAACTTCAGCCGCTGTACCGGTCACGGTGGTCACAGAAGAAGCATTGATAGTTGGTGCAATTGCTGCGTCAAGGGTGGTCAAAGTGGCTGCGGGTAAGGTCGTGTCGCTCAACTTTACTGATCCAGTGCCAGAAATAGTTACATCTGCCACCTGTGCAGCCGTTACTGCAAGTACGTCGCTAGCAGCTAAAGAAATACTAGTCGCCTTACCCACAGTTGTCGAAGTGAAGTCAGCAGTGCCAGTCAACGTGCTTCGAGTAAATGTTGCAACGGAGTCACCTACCGTGCCAGCCCAGCTTACAGTTACATCGCCTGTCGCTGTGCCACCAAAGGTAAGGACTCCCGCCGTGTTGGTCACCGTAAAAGTCGTTCCCCCACCACCGCCGCCCCCGCCGCCGCCAGGCGTGCTCGGATTTTCAGGCGTGACCGGCGTGACAGGCGTGACCGGCACGCCTTCCGTGTGGCCGTACTCGACGTAGTGGCTGATGGGGTCCAGCCCGGCGCTTTGCAGGGAAGCCAGAACCTGGGCCGGCGTCCAGGTGGTGGTGCCGGTCTGGTTCAGTTCGTCGGCCTTGCTCTGCAGGTAGGCCTGGACGTCGAAGCTGGCGCTGGGGTTGAGGCCCTCGTTGACGCCGAACTGGGCGAAGTGCTCGTAGGGCGTCAGGCCCGCGCCCGCGATGGACTGCAGGACTTCCGCCGAGGTCCAGTCTGTGCGGCCGCCGGCGCTGGCGGCGTTGAGCTCGGCCGCCTTGGCGCTCAGATAGTAGGCTTGGTCGAAATACTGGTTCGGGTTGAGGCTCTCGTTGGCGCCGTACTGCTCGTAGTGCTCCATGGGCGTCAGGCCGGCGTCCAGGATGGCTTGCAGGGCCGTGCTCGTAGTGTAGGGCGTTTGGCCGGGCTGGAGATGGGCGTTGAGCTGCGTGGCCTTTTGCTGCAGGTAGTAGGTCACATCAAACGAAGGGTTGGGGCTCAGGCTCTCGCCGGCGCCAAACGCCGTGTAGTGCTGGTAGGGCGTCAGGCCGCCGCTCTGCATCGACTGCAGAACCTCGGCGGCCGTCCAATCGGTGCGGCCGCCCGTGCCGGCTGTATTCAAGGCGGCGGCTTTCTGCTCGAGATAATAGCTTTGGTTAAACCACGTCGGCTCGTTCATGTTGTGCATCCTCAAGTTATAGGGAGAAGAAAAAAAGGAACACCGGCCTCACCCGACGACTGGCAGCGCCTCGCCTACGTCCTTATAACGCACACTTCTTGGCGGACACGCGACCGCGACAAGCGACGACAGGTTCGCCGACAGTTGCGGTCTTCTCGGTGCAGACGCTTGATAATAATGAAAATGTTGCAACATGACACTCCGCAGAACAGCGCCCCGGCTACCCGGGAACGCGTATTCCGACATAGGCAATAGAGTATCCGGCGCCAACTCAAAACAACGTCCTGCGTTATTCTGGGCTTTTCTAAGGGCATTTTTCAGAAATGGCAAGAATGAAATAAATGGTTCTGTAAAACACAAAAGAGTCGGGACTATTTCTGATGCTTACCGTATGAATTATTTCTGCGCGATGGAGTGGCGCGGCGGGGAGAAGGGGAAAATGCAACACCAGCAATTCATGGAAGCCCTATTCCAATAACATGCGCTTGCAATGCGTTCGGTAGGGCCTTGTGCCTGAAGAATAGCATCACCAGTGGTTTGTACAGTGGCGGAAATGCTTTATTGACTTGTGCAAAACGGCATGAACCAAGCGGAGGGCTTGGGAAATGTGTGCATGATAATCATGCTCATTATAAGAAGCAGGGCTCGGGCAAAGGAAGCACCGCTTTTTTGAGGCAAGGCCCTGGAGCCGTGCGGCGACACTCCCTCAAAAAGGAAACATATTCACCATCGGTGCTGTTGTCGGTCCGGTAAACGATCCAGACGAGAATAAAAGACCCGAGGTTCTGGGATCGAGACGTCTGTCACGGCCGCCAAACGCAAGAAGCCCCGAAGGGGTTTCCTTCGAGGCTTCAACAAGCGACGGGCGCTTGTTTCGATCTGGCGGGGCCGAAGGGACTCGAACCCTCGCCCTCCGACGTGACAGGCCGCTGATAGCCGTTTTTCACCCAGCTTTTACGCCGTTTCGCGACCACTCGCGGCAGGGCGTGAATGCTGGGAGCATTTCAAAAGCGTACCATCTAGCCCCGGGCACCCGCTCGGGGCTTTTGTCGTTTCGGCCCGGGGCCACCTACCCCGGCAGCGCGATCGTGACGTCGATGGTCGCGACCTCCTCGGCCGTCGTGGCCGCCTGCACCCGGTCATAAATCGCCTGCCGCTGCCCGATGACCGCCCCGGAGATTTGTAACCATGCCTCCCGGTTGGCCAGGATGCGTTGCGCCAGTTCCGCGACCGGCATGCCCCTGGCGGCGGCCATGGACCGGATGCACGGGATCTTGTCGCCGGCCGACGTGTTGGTTTCAAGCGTCGGGTCAGCCATGAGGGCGGCGGCCTCGGTGGCCTGCTGGTCCCACGTCTGCTTTTCCCAGGCCCCATACTCGGTGCCGAGGGGGTCCAGGACGGCGTCACAGGCGGCGCGGGCTTCGGCGATTTTGGCCCCCTTCGCCCGCGCCAGCGCCTCGGCCACCTCCTCGGGTGTAAAATCCTGCACGGTCCACGTCTGATACCAAGCGCCGTCCTCCCGCTGCTCGGGCTCCCCCTCCACAAGCCGCTGCGTGGCCGTGATCTCGGGCCAGGCGACAGGCTTGACGTAACCCACGCCGAGCAGGTCCAGCACGGAATCGTCCCAGGCGGCGGGCAGGGAGATGTTGGGGTTGCGGGCGACGAGTTCTTGCTTGCTAAGCGGGTATTGGCCGGTGAGTTTATCGCGGTACATAGTATCTCCCTAGGCGCAGGCCCAACCAATCATCTGCGCGCCGTTGATGTTGATGAGTGACCCGCTCGCATTGATGCCGTTGGCAATAGGGTCAATAAAGTCGGTGGTTGTGACTTCGGCAGCGGTGGAGTTGAGGAGCAGGTACGGATCGTTGCCTGAGACGATGCCGCGCACGGTGTCGAAAACGTACCAGTCGCCCGATGCGTCGGTGCGTTTAAGGATTATGAACCGGGGGATAAAGCCGAGGGGGATATCCTGGTTGGTGCCGTTGCCCGTGTAGGAAAAGGCTTTGCAGAGGCCTGGGGTGTCACCGAAGAGGTATGCGACGTATGTAGTGCCAGCATCATTAGGGCCACTAGCCCCCACCGTTGCCACAGTATCTGTAGGTTCTGTATTATTGAACCACGCAGAATTGGTACTAGCAGCATCAGTTTTTTCGAGACGACCCGCTAGTCTAGTAGCACCAAGACTTTTATGATATACCACCCAACTATAAGCAGCACTACGCCCCTTAAACCATATCATCCCTGGTATAGATTTGAGATTGTGGGGGATTGTACGGGCTACTCCGGTGCCCGTGTAGCAGACTTGGTCGAAGAAGCCTGGGGCGCGGCGGAAGCAGTAGTTAACGAATTGTACAGATGATTGGTTCACGCGACCATAGTCAAGGTCACTCCCAAGACGTGCACCGTCTTGAGTATCAAAACCAGTAACCCCGCCCCAAGACGAATTATCGGCGTACTCCGCCATCGTGCTTGATGTTTCTAATTCTTTGTATGCTCCACGCAGCCTATCCCCAACGAACCAACCACGAATATCTTTCCCCTTCGCAATCACAATATCCGGCGCAAACCCCACTCCCGTCACCGTAGCCGCTGCGCCCGTTCCCGTCCTGGCGATGGCGTTGTAAACTTTGGTCCCGTCCGTGGGGACTCTCATGGGGCCACGGCGGATGGCGAGACCAACATACGTGGTTGACGCAGACAGAGATGTTGCGTTGAGGCCATTTGAGGTCAAGTCAATGGTTGTTCCGGCCGTCTCTGCGGTGCTGGCATTAGGGTATAACTGCTGATCGACTGATCCGGTTAGAATGCCGCGCATAGTGTCAACGACCAGCCAATTGCCCGTGGCGGTAGACGCTTTCAGTATGTCGAGTTGAGACTCAAAACCAAACGGGACAGCAGCATTGCCGCTAGAGTCGGTCGTGAAAGTAATGGCTTGTACCAACCCGTCCGGGCTCTCATCATGCGCCCAAGCATGGATGATATACGTGCCGTCCGCGATAACCCCGTTGACCAGCGTCAGCGTCGTACCCGAGACGGTGATATGCCCAAGCGTAGCCGCTGCGGCCGTCGTCTCACCGATGAGCAGTTGCCCGGCCGGGAGGGAGCGGTGCCAAACATACCAGGAGCCGGCGGCGTCGATCCGCTTGACGCGGACCATGCCGACTGTGCCAAGGGAGGAGAGGTCTACGGTGGCGTTGGAGCCGGCCGACTTGGTGATGAGGGCCATCTTGAAGAACTTGGGGGCCTCGCGAAAGGTCCAGGCGACCACTTTAACACCACTCCAGTACGTTCCTGTTTTAAATCCATTAGCTAGCGCCCCGCCAAAAAATAAGCTAGTGTCGAATGCTTGAGCGTCAACAAGACTAGTTCTCAAATAATTATTCCATGATCTTGCAGAATCGTACAGGAAATGGTGCCCTATGTCGGAACGAGGTTTTATCCATACCAGTCCCCCGTATGTAACCAGATCAATACCGTTTGTTATTGTCTGTGCTGCGCCGTTCCCAGTGTACAAATCGACGGAAAACACGTCTTCGATGTATGTTTTGTCCGCCTGTGAACCTGCAACTGCTGCAAGAAGATTTGTAGCAAGCATTACTTCAAGTCCTTCCCGCTAACGAACGCCTTCCAGGTCGTCCCGCCATCCGTCGTCACGAACACCAGCGCGTCCGTGCCGCTGGTCGTTAGCGTCGGAGCCGTGCCGCCTGCCCACTTGGTGCCGGTCGGCCATGTTATCGTGTAGGCCCCACCGTTGGTCAGGAGGAGCACGAAGCCGGCCAAGACACCGGACGCCGGCACGTTGCTCGGGGCAAAGGTTGTCGCTGCGGTGACCGTCGCGGTGAAGCAGTTGCCGAGCGCCATGTCCAGCGTCTGCGCCCCGGAAATGGAGCCCCGGGCGGACATGCCCTCGGAGGTGGACAGAAGGTCCAGGCGTCCCGTCATCGCGCCGCCAGCCGTGGCGAGGGCACCGACCTGGGCGGCGGTAGGCATCGCGTGGACGTGGTCCTCGTGGGACAGCCCCGAAGCAGTCCCGGCCGCAGCCGTGCCCAGGGCTTCGGGGGTAGCCGATCCAGCGGCCGGGATCGTCGGCAGGTCGGCCAGGGCGGCATACGAAATCTGCGCCCCATCCCCGCCGCTGTGGTCGTGGCCGTCCCCGTTGGTGACGCCCTTGGCGGCCGGGGCGGCGCCAACCTGAGCGGCGGTCACGGCATGTGGGTTGTCCGTCCGGGAGATGTGCGTCTGAATGTTGGTATTGGCCGGTTCATAAACGCCAGTATGGACGTGACCCAGGATCGAAAACGTGGCGGCTGCCCCGGCCGGAGTCACCGCCCGAGTCGCGTCCGTGCCGGTCTGCGTCTCAGCCGTGGTCGCCAGTTCCACTTTGCCGGCGGCCTCGGTAGTGGCGTTAGGGATATTGCCCGCCGCGATCTCAGCCGCAGCCGCCGCGCTGGCCGCCGCCGCCGTAGCCGAATCGGCCGCTTCGCCGGCCTTGGTGGTGGCCGTTGTTGCCGCTGCGACCGCCGTGTCTTTCGAGGAGACAGCGAGGTCTTTCGCGGCTACCGCCGTGTCTCGGGCGGACTCGGCCGCCGTCTTCGCGGAAGCCGCAGAGGTGGCACTAGATGAGGCTTCTCCGGCCTTGGTGGTGGCGGTCGTGGCCGATCCGGCCGCAGCCGTGGCCGAGGTGGATGCCTCGCCCGCTTTGGTGGTAGCCGTGCTGGCGGCTCCAGACGCCGTGGTTGCGCTGTCTGCCGCTTCGCCGGCTTTGGTGGTGGCCGTCGTCGCTGCCCCGCTGGCGACGGTGGCAGAGGTGGCGGCCTCGCCGGCTTTCGTGGTCGCGGTGGCGGCGGCCCCGGAGGCCGTGGTAGCAGAGGCCGATGCTTCGCTGGCTTTGGTTGCCGCCGTGGAGGCGGCTCCAGAGGCCGTGGAGGCAGAGGACGCCGCTTCACTCGCCTTGGTTGTGGCTGTCCCGGCAGCGGTGTCCACCGCGTCGGCCGTGCTATTCGCCTGCGTTCCAAAAGCGTTAAGCTCGGTTGCAAGCTCCGGCAGCGCGTTAAGAAAAACCTCGGCGCGCTCGTCGAACGACGCGGAGTCCGCAATCGAAGGCGGATCAGGAATAGGCGAAATAGTCTGTGTGATGCTCATAGCTGTCTCCTAAGCAAGTCCTTCGATTTCCAGCGAACAGTCGCTCATGCTCGGCCCAGGTACGACGATTGAAAAGTCTGTGTAGAACCCTTTGACAAGCATGGACTCATACATTTCTGTGGCAGTTGTGGAGTTGTCACAAATAAACACGGCTGGAGTTGCCCGCAAATCAGCAAGAGTTCGATAAACCGTGTCTATTTCTTTGTTACGCACATACATGTCAATGGACGTTTTCTTTTTATATTTGCCAACTGACAGGTATGTCACGCCGAAGCTGTTAGTTTCTTTCTTTGAATAGTCAATTATGGAGAGTGTCGGATTAAATTTTGTGCTTCCAATGTTTTTTGTTGCGCCGATAACAACGTCCCCGCATTTTGCCGTTTCCGGCGAGAATATGGTTAGGCGAAGCCGCGTGTTATAAAACATCGGGAATTGCTGATACGTATCTTTTCTTGTCTTGGACTGCGTACTGAAAAAAAAGTCGCTCCATGATTTGGAATCACGCAAGATAAGCCAAACCCGAGAAGACCAAACAACAGTATCGTCCGCTGACAGGCATTCCATGTCGATGTAGCTGCCAACGCAGTTAAACAGCGCGACAGCATTGCACTTGGACGAGTCCAGTTCGATTATTATGGCATTGCCACCAGTGACAGCCACGCCTGTTGTCTGCGTGTCCGTATAATTGTCGAGCATCGCGTAGTAATTGGTCGGGCCAAGCTCAATCCAGAAATTGGTGTCCGTGAGCACGACGCCTTGGTTGACGCTGCCAACCTCTGTCCAAACCGGCGATTCTCCGGTCAGATAGTTGTCCGGCTGTTGCCCGGTTGTGTCCTTGTTGGCCTGATAGATTTTGTGCGTTGAAACGAGGTAGCACAGATTGCTGGCGGCATAAGCAGTGCCGCTTGCCCATGCTGATATGCCCGTGATCGAATCCCCGACCAACGCTTGATAGATTTTATGGTTGTCAATGACACGCTGGCCGACAAGATACAGTGTCGCGGAGTTGTACGGGTCATAGTCGTTTTCGACCACGTTGTACGAGACAATTGTATCGGCCGTGATCTGTTTCGGGACGATGAGTTTCATGTTACTGCGCCGCCTTGGTGGTCAATCCGTTTGCATCCCAATCGTCCGCAAGCCGCGCCAGTTTCTGCGTATTCTTGGCCGTCTCCCGTGCAGCGGCGTAAAGCTGCTGCTTCATGGATTTTATTTCGGCCACGAGGTCCGCGAATGCGTCACCCATGATGTTCTTGGTCTGTGAGTGTGGTGTAATAGCCGTGGTCGCGCCAAAGCGGACGATCTCAGGCCCCTGCTCACCAACGAGACCCCACGATCCGCCGGGGGCGATGCCACCCAGGGCGTATGGCTGGATCATCCCCTCGGCGCGGCCGTAGGCGGCGTAGTGGGCCTTGGCGATAGCTTCCAGCGTCGAAGTAGACGGGCTGAAAGACATGCCGAGGGTGCTTGCCATGGACTTGGCTGCGGCATACGGATTTATGCCAAGAGACGTGGCTTTGTTCTTGTAGTATTGCGCCGTCTTGTACATGACATTATCGACGTTCGGGAAAGGAACACCCTCGTTATATCCAAACTCAAGCCAGTGGGCTAAGACGTTGGCCGCACTGCCATAAAGTCCGGCTATGGAATTTTGGACTTCAAGGTACGTGTGCGTCCCGCCTGTGTCTTTGTTCCAATCCGCCATTTTGGCGTAGAGGTATGCGCCTACTGCATCCGAGGGGACGCTAAACCCGTTGGAGGCTGTCACGCCAAATTGGGAGCCCCACGCTGCGTAGGTGGACAGGGCCGGAAGAATCTGGTCGGCCGTCCACGAAGAAGAACCGCCATAATTGGCATAGCTCATCAGGGCGCGGAGATTGGTCGCCAGTGCGGTTTGCTCGGCGGTGTAGGTGGTGCCACCGGTCGTTACGTCGGGAGTGCCTGGGACTGGAACAGTCGGGGGCGTGACCGTGATGTTTCCAGCCACCGAAGCAATCTGCGCCAGAAGCGTGGTGATCTGGCCGATGTAGGTCGGCATGGAGGTCGTGTTAAACGTGGTCATCGCGGAAAGGAACGTGCCGACCGACCCGCCAGTACCAAGCAGCTTGGCGATATTGTCCTGCGTCTGCCCGGATTGCGCCAGCGTGATTTCGACCGCTTTGCGCCAGGAAGATTCGTTGTCCGTCACGTCGCCGTACAGGTCTTGGATGCCGGATTGCGTGGCCTCGGAGGCGTCCTTCAAACCCTGAAGCTTCTGGATATCGGGCGTTTGCTTAGAAAGCTCGGCCAGGATTTCGGCCATGATATTTTTTTCGGCGTCCAGCAGGTCGGTCATGCGGGCGTAGTAATTGACATCGCTGCCCGTAATGGCCTTGGCCTGATTGAGCTTGGTCACGGTGTCGATGTAGCCAGCGAGGTAGGTCTCGCTGTCACCGGAGGCCCGAAGTGCGTCCAGGTAGTCGGTAGCGAGGCTCTCCAACGTCGCGGCGGCCGAAATCTGTCCGGCCCCGCGCCCGGCCGTGGTCATCTGCTGGTAGGCCGTGGCGATCTGCCCGGCCAGGGAGGACGTTTTATCAGCGCCTGAAAGCGGCGAAAGGTCACCGGTCGTCAGGTCTTTGATGGTCGAAGTGATAGCGGATTGGGCGCTTTTGGCGCTGTCGAATAGGTCGCCAACCAGCGTGATTTGCTCGTCCAGGATCGAGCCAAAACTGTTGGCCGCCTCGGTCAGGTCGTCCACAAGGTCGGAAAAGCTGTCCTTAAGCTTGCTGATCTGATCGTTAAGATCGGACATGCGCTTGGACCACGCCGCTTCCTGTGCGTCGTCCCATGCGGTCTGGCGCTCCCCAGCCATGACCTGGACGAGTTGCGCCAGGTATTCGGCGGACATGCCGTCCTTCTGCGCCTGCGCGTACTCCTCGCGCTGGCTCTGCACCAAAGAGGTCCAGGTGGACATGGGGTCATCGCCCGCGACAGTGTACTGGCGGGCGGTCAGCTTGGCCCAATTCGACTGCCACGTCTCAAACTGCGTCGTCAGCGCATCCTCTTGCGCCTTGACCAGGGCAGCAACCTCGGCCGTCTGTGCAGCCACAAGGGTGGCGTAGCTCTCGGCGGTGTAGAGGTTGCTTGCCATGGCCTCCTTGAGTTCCTTGGCGTTGTTCTCCAGCTTTTCGTAAATAGAGGCAGCGTAGTCGTTGTCCTGCGCTTTCAAGAGCCGGATTTCCGCGTCAGACGCCTTTTCGGCCATCACTTCGGCCAGGGCGTCATAGGTGGCCTGGACGGTTGCGGTTTCCTGCTGGCGCAGGGTGGCAAGCTGCGATTCGGACGCGCCGAGGATGCGGGCCGCCTCGATCCAGTCGCCAAATTCCGACGTGATCTTGGCGACCTCGGAGGCCGTTTTGTCCGCGCCGGTCGCATCGTCCACGGCGGACTGCGCGTTGGCCATCGCGTCCTGGATCGAGGCTTGGCGCTCAAGTTCTTGGGTGTAGGCGATGGCGGATATGGTGGCATCGTCGTACCCGGCCTTGTCCGCGTCGTAGAGCTCCCACCGGTTCGAGGCGATCTGCGCGGAGGCGGACGACGCCGTGTCCATGCCCAGGGCCTTGTAGGTCCGGGCTTGGAGGCTCTGCCCAAGCTTCTCAATGGTGTTGTAAAAATCCGTGATGGCGTCGGAAATGGTGTCGAAATTGTTGACCCACGAAGAGGCGTCCGCCCACGCTTCGAACTCGTCAACAGTAAGCCCGCGCTTCATCGCGGCATCAAAGCTGGCCCAGAAGCTGTCTATCGCGACGGACGGGTCTTTGAGGTCGGAAATAGCCTCGTTCGACTTGTCGGTATAGTAGGTGGCCTGCTTCTTGTAAGCGTCAATGTTGTCGAGCGTGTTCTTGACAAGGTTGCCCATGATCGTCTTAAAGGCGTCTTCACCACCGACGGCGTCCTCGATCTGGCTGGCGTAGTCGGCCTGGAGAATCTTGGAAAGCTGCTCATCCGTGACATTGAGCGCAACCGACGTGTCCGTGGCCGTGGAGGCCAGGACCGACATGATATCGCCGGTCGCGCCCATGGCGGCAGCCATAGTGAGCATGGCCGGCAGGGTGCCCTGAGCCACCTGGGTGTTGGTTGCCCGCAGAGCGTCAATGCTGTCCTGGGTGATCCCGGCCAGGGTTTCCAGGTCGTAGCCGTAGGCCTCGGTGTAGCCGCCAACGGTTTGGTAGGCTTTGGATAAGCGCGAGAACTCGTCGATGTAGACTTCGCCGTTTTCGGCCACGGCGTCGAAGGCACCACGCAAGCCGGACTGGTCCAGGGCGCTAAAGGCCATGGCGTTCGTGCCATTTTTTATATAGCCGTCGAGCTGATCGCTCGTGATGTTCATCGTGGGAAAATTGAAATTCTTGACGAATTCCTTGGTCGAGAACCCCAAGACCTTGGAAAAGTCCGTGACGTTCTTCGCGGCGTCCTTGAAGGCTTCGGACACCTTGCGGACCACGTCCGGATCGGTGACGCCCGTGGAGACCGTGGAGCCGTCGCTGTAGAAATCGACGCCCGAGGCGTTGACCGCGCCCCCGGTCACGCCGATGTTGTAGCCCTCGGCGACTTTCTTGATCTCCTTCTTGTTCTCCTGGCCGAACAGCGAGACGAGCCCGCCAACCGCTGCGGTCACAGCCCCCGCGACCTGCAAGCCCGGAATCATCATCATGACGCCGCCGGCCGCCATGACGCCGCTGCCCAGGGCGCTTAGGGCGCTGGTAGAATTGACCATGCCCATGGCCCCGCCGGCCACGGCACCGGCCCCAGCGACCGCGCCGCCCCAGGAGTATTTGGAGTCGGTGGCGGCGGTTGCCGATGAAAAGCTGCCATTCTGCCACGCTTCATTCCCACCCTGGTTCCATCGGGAGGAGGTCGCGTTCCAAACGTCCTGGTATTGCGTCAGTCCTTTGCCAATACCCTTGCCGATGTCGGGGGCGTCACCAATAAGGAGCGAAGTCCCGGAGCCGGACGACTGGAGGCCCTGCAAGAATGAATCACCCGAGCTTTCGCCAATCCTGTCACCCAACTTGTCAAAGAGGGTGGGGTCGTAGGCGGAACTGCCGGATGAAGACGAAGAGGAGCCCTTGAGCAGGTTGGAGAGGTCGAGCCCTCCGCCTCGCTGGCCCGATGTAGCAGAGCCGGAAAACAGCCCACCCACCATGTCCTTCAACTGCTGTTTCACCAAGTCTTCCACGAATGACGCGAAGGCATCCAGCATCCGGCTCAGCATGTTCTTCCACAGGTCTTCGATGCTGGCGGTCCCGTTACCGATGTTACGGATCATGTCCCCAAATCCGCCGGCGATACCGTCAATCATCCCGTTGGTGGACGAAATGATGGAGTCGCTCATCTGATTCCAAGACTCTTTGGTCTTGGTCATCTCGGACTTGTAGCCGCCGAAGGCGAGGGACCAGCGGGACGAAAAGGTTTCGGCAAAGGTGCCGGCGTATTGCGATTCGCTCTCAAGCTGCTTTTTGCGGAGTTCGTCTTCCTGTTGCGCGGCGTAGACACGGAAAGCCAGTTCGTCTTGGGCGTTGGCCTTGACGACTCCCAGGTGTACGTCGAGAAGCGCCTTTTCGGCGTTCCAGTATTCGGAGGAGACGGCGGCCACGCCTTCGTAAGCCTGCCGTTTCGCCTCTACTTCCTTGAAAGCCATGACCTGGCGCAATTCGCCAAGCTGCTTTTCCTTCTCGGTTTCGTCGGCAATGGCCCCGATCCGCTTTTGCTGGTCCGCCTCCCACGCCTGGGCCGTGGTCATGCTGGCCCCGTAGATGGCGTCCGGGTCGCCGGTCAGCCGGCCAAGTTCGCCAAGCATGTTGGCCGCGTCGGACATGGACTTTTTCCAGGCGTCGGCCTGGGCCGCGAGGATTTCCAGGGCCTTGCTTTTGCCCATGACTTCCAGGGTGGCGTTCAACTCGGCCGTGCTGCCTTTCGCGCCGATCATGGCTTGCCGGACAGCGGACGCGGCCTTGTCGTACCGTTTTTCGATGGCCGCGACCTTCGCCCCCAGGGAGTCGCCCCCAAGCTGCGCTTCAAGTTGATCGTACTGGTCTTGGGCCTGCTCAAGGTATGCGGAGGTACGTTCGGCGTAGCGGGCGGCGGCGTTGGCGGATTTCTGGCCCTTCTTCCCCAGGTCTTCGAGGCCCTGCGCGTACTTCTTGTTTGACTCGTCGATCAGGACAGACATGGCGTCATTGGTGATTTCGCCTTTGTAGGCCTTCCCCCATGCCGCCAGCACGTCTTTTCTGTTTTGCGCCCAAAGGGATTTCCCCTTATCAGCCGAAGACGCCCAAGAATCGAGGACCGCCTCTTGCCCCTTCTTCTCGGCTGCGAGATTGTCCTCGTTTTGCTTATTTATTGCAGCGAGATTCTTCTTCCCAATTTCTCTTCGGGCGTTCTCGGAAATTTTCTGTCGAAGCTCATTGGCTGCATTCTCCATGCGCCGGACTTCTTCCAGAACATCTTCCCTGGGAATCGTTTCGTATTCAAATGCTGATATTTTTTGCGATATACCCTGTCCGTCGCCAAGCTGATCTTTGAGAGCCTTTGCCCTCTTCTCGTAATCCTCGATCTGCTTGGTAGCTGTAAGCGTCTCGCTAAGTGATCTAATCTTGTTTGCTACAGTGTCGGCAGCACTTCCAATAGCATTTACGGCCGCGATGGCTGCCCCAAAAGCCGTTGTTTCTCCTAGCGCGGCCTTTAGGCTATCCCAGGAGTTAGTCATTCGGTTGAACGCTGCCTGGGTGCTGTTGCCTACATCAGTCGCCCCCTGTCCAGACTTTAGCAATTCTGCGGTGAACCTTGGCAGGAATGTTTCTGTCGCTAGCCCACCAGAAGACAGAAGCTTGTCCAACTCTCCGGTCGTCATCCCCATGGCGCGGGCGGCAATTTGAAATGCGCCCGGAAGGCGCTCTCCCAGCTGGCCCCGCAGCTCCTCGGCCTGGACTTTTCCTTTTGAAATCATTTGGGAAAGGGCCAAAAGGATGCCGTTGGTATCGCTGGCAGACAGGCCCAAAACGGACGCCGATGAGGCAACCGCTTCAAATGTTTTTGTAGTCTCGGCCCCTTCAAGCGTCGTGCCACGTGCAGCCGCTGCAATGAGCTTGTATCCGTCTGCTGCGTCAGTGAGTTTCAGGCCAAGTCGGTTAGATGTTTCCGCAATAGACTCCATAGCCAAAGACGCGCCAGTTTGTGAGCCAGTGACCAATTTTAGAGTCCGGTCAAATGCCTCAAACTGCATTTTTGCGCTGGCAATCTCCTGGACGAAACTAGAGACAGCGCCCAAGGTAAATGCACCAGCGATAGCCCCTGCCAATGGAGTTATCAGGCTGGTAAGAGAAGATACGGAAGATTGTGTAGATTTTATTGGAGCCGAAAGACCAAATATCTTCGTCGTAAGCGCCGCAATCGACTGCTCCGTCAACCCCATCTGCCGACCCATCTTCTCGATCTCGTCCTTGGCGAAACCGCACTGCCGGGCCATGGTCTCCAGCGCCTTGGACCCCTGGACGGCGGCAAGGCTTTTCATCGCCTTGGACCGGAAGTCCTCAAAGGCTTGGCCGGACATGCCCATCATCTTGGCGACTTCGTTGACGCTCAGTTCAACGCGCCGAAACTGCTTCTGCGTCGATCCGGCGAACGCTTCCATGGTCGCATCAACCTTTTTCAGGTCGTTTGCGAACTCAGGGAAGCCTTCTGCTTTGATCTTGGCTTCAATGGTGCCAATATTGGTCATGGCGCGTTCCTCTTTCGTCGGTTGGCGTTTTCGCCGTTGACAATCGAGGAAGGAATGTCTGCTATCGGAGGACTTCTATTTCTCACCTCCTCCCGGTAGGGTCCGGTCGTGACCCCGTGGACCCTTTAACCGAGAGGAGGAAGAAAAGTGATTTTGAACTTACCGAAGATGTGGACATTTAAGCACATCAAAAAAGACAAGCCAAGTTGTGATGCTGTATTCCAAGTGACAAACGTCTCAATTGGTGCATCCGGCACCATCCAGTGCCCGAGCTGTGGAGAGACATTCGCCGTCAAGGACACTTTGGAAGCCTTTTCCGCTTATAAAAAAGCGATCAACGGCTTAAGGAGCAATGGACTTCAAGTTTATCCTCCAGAAGCTGAAATTGAGGCTTTCGAAGAGCATATTGCTCACATGAAGAGCATGGCGGCCGACGGTTAGACGCGAGGAAGCATTCGCCACACGCCTTTTCGTCTTCGGCTTGAGCTTTTAACTGGCGGGCGTCGTGCTGTGGGCTGGGGTCGTTAGTGCCTCGGCCCACGTTGCCGATCTTTTCATGGTCAACGCCCTGGTATTCGGGGCCTGCCGAGAAATACTTGACAGTGAACACCGGGGCTTCTCGCCCGTGGGCGACGAACTCAATATGGAAAATTCCAGACTTATGGAGCGGGATTTCCATGCCGTTGAAAAAGATTCCGGTCAGGTTGTCCGTGTGCATCGGGCAGTTGATGACGAGAGGTCCCTTTTTGGCCTCCCGTATCGCGTTCGTGCAGTCCAGGCACGAACTGCCCGTGTTCATGTTGCATGCGTTGCAGTCCGGGAGCGGTTTCATGATCTTTCCCCGTGGTTGAGGTTGCCCCCCCGGCCCATCCCCTGGTATCGGGGCGGGAAAGGGGGAAATATGAAAATTATCTTGACTTTGCTGGTGGTGTTTTTGTTGGCCGGTTCGGCGTGGGCGCAAGGCAATACGAACCCGTCCGATATGGCAGAGGCAAAGTCTTTTGTTGCTTCGTTGCCGCCAGCATGTAGCAGCAATATAGCCACACGACCTGATGGGACGGTGGCAGTCTCTTTTGTGTGTGTCAATAAAGCGAACGAAGGGAAGGCCGGGACTGTCTTTATAAAGAACGGCAAAGTTACAAATGTCAACTAGCCATGAAAATTACAAACATCAAAACATGCCTACTTTTTGTGTGTTCGATTCTCGTTTTTTCTCTTAACAATAAAGAATCGTTGGCTGATTCAATGATTGAAAAGTCTCACTTCGGATTTTTCAAAGAAGCGGTCCAGGCGTCAGGCTATCAATGTGCCACATGCGAAGGCGGCCACGCCCTCGGCAGCGGATATAAAGGACAACTTTTCCGCGTATATTGTAACGACAATACTTTGAAATATCGTGTCGTGATAGGGCAAAAGTACCTTTGCGTGGAGCCCTGGGGCACGAAACCCCAGCGGTGCGAATAGGGTGACGGCATGTTTATCTTTATTTGGATTCTTTTCGGCATCGCCGCCGCTATGGTCGCGTCCTCAAAAGGTCGTAATGCAGTCGGCTGGTTCTTCCTCGGGCTTCTCCTCGGGCCGTTCGGGCTGATCTTCGCGCTTATCGCCGGGAAAGAAGGCCCGGCAGAATGGGAAAGGAAGTGCCCCTTCTGCGCGGAATTTATCAAGAAAGAGGCCATTGTTTGTAAGCATTGTGGAAAAGATTTGCCCAAAGAAGATACCCTTGGCGTAAGCAAGAAAGACATCTCCAAGTGGATACTTGAACAGCCGCCCCTCGCACCGTGGAAAACTATTCTTGTTTGCCCTTCGTGCGGGACTAAGCATGATGGCGACCCATCAAAATGTCGCTTTTGCGGCTGGGAGCCGGCGCAGGGGAATACATGAGCCTTATCAAGTGTCCAGAATGTAGCCGCGAAATTTCGGATAAGGCGGAGACATGCCCAGGCTGTGGCGTCAAGCTCGGTGTTTCCAATAAAAATGGAAAGCGCAGTGCAAGTGTTTTTGCGGAGATTTCGTGGGTTGTTTTTGTAATAGAGCTTGTTTCAATAGCTGGAGCCACTGCTTATATTGCAAGCGAATCAGCGGGCGGAATTAACGGTTACCTATTTCGGTTTGCTGTATTTTGGCGCCTATTCGGATGGATATTTTTTCTTGTGTCCTTGGTGGGGATTCTATTTGCTGTCGCCTCTTTGGCCAGGAAAGAGCCCAAAAATGTTTTAGCCTGGGTTTGCCTTGTTCTTCATGGGGTTAGCTTGATAGGCAAATAGGGTGTTCCCGTAAGGAGAAAGTATAATGTTTGGAATTGGTATTGTTGAGCTGTCTATTGTCTTCGGCGTATTATTGTTAATTTTTCTTTTGCTAAGAGAATTCAATTGCTGGTACTTCAAAATCAATGAGCACATTCAAGACCAATGGAAGCAGCTTGTTGTCCTGCGGAAAATCCTGGCCATCCTTGAAAAGCAAGAGGCGCGGGCCTCTCAAGAAGCGCCAACCGTGGCAGAGCCGACAGAGGAAACCGCCAAGGCAGAACCCGGCCGGTAAAGCACCAGGGCCGTGACCCTAAAAACTTTTCGCCCTCGGGTATCCGGGGCTTTTTTTGTTGACAGGTCGAAATTTCGGTGCGGGCCGGGTTGACAGGCTGGGAGTAGATACGTACTTACTCCCCATGAGCAAGGAAATTGTCGCCATCTCAATCAAATTGGAAAAGGAGGAGCACAGGAGATTGAAAATCCTGGCCGCAGAACTTGGCTTGAACTTCAAGGAAATTTTCTTGTACGGAGCGAGGAAATTGGCCGAAAACCAGGAGTTGCAGCGTCCCAAATAAACGGCCCCGGCCAGACGTTCCCGCGTCCAACCGGAGCCTAACCACAACCGACCTTCACAGGAGGTACGACCATGGCTAGCGCCATCTTAAACGAAACCGGCTGTTCGATCAATTCAGTCCCCACCGTCGATCCCAACGCCCCGAGTGGCCCTGTCCTTAAAATTGTCAGCGGGCGGCCCGTCGTTTCGTCCCGTCAGGTTGCCGACCACTTCGGGAAGCAGCACAAGAACGTCATCCGGTCGATTGAGGCCATTATCCGTAACGCCCCGGAATCGTTCGGTGGGCTCAATTTTGAGCGCACGTCTTACCGTGTCGAAATCCCCAACGGCGGCGGCTTCAAAGACTGCCCCGCCTACGACATGACCCGCGACGGCTTCGTGATCGTCGCCATGGGCTTCACGGGCAAAAAGGCCATCCTCTGGAAGATTCGGTACGTCCAGGCGTTCAATGCCATGGAAGCCGAGATTGCCGGCCAACCC
Source organism: Solidesulfovibrio carbinoliphilus subsp. oakridgensis (assembly GCF_000177215.2). NCBI lineage: Bacteria > Pseudomonadati > Thermodesulfobacteriota > Desulfovibrionia > Desulfovibrionales > Desulfovibrionaceae > Solidesulfovibrio > Solidesulfovibrio carbinoliphilus. Next base: position 3,969,262 of record NZ_CM001368.1, read on the forward strand.
AAGGCCCTGGCTGCTCCCGTCGCCTCTCCCGCCATCCCGCGCCGCACGACGGCCCAAGAGCGCAACCCGCTGGCCGTGCTGGTCAACAAGCTGATGGGTGAACAGGGACCGACGCGCCCGGCCTACATCGCCTTTTGGCGACGGTTCCACGAGGTCTTCGGCGTCAAGTCCGTGGACGAGATCACCGTGGACCAGTTGCCCAGGGCGCTGGCGTTCGTGGACGCGCTGATTGCCTTCCGGGAAGGAGTGGAGCCCAAAGCCCTGCCGGCCGGTCGGCCACGAAACAACTTGGGCGATTACTGCGCCCTGTACGGGGGCCTGCCGCCCACCCCGCAGTATTGGATGGACCTGCTGACCGAGTACGCCAAGGCCAGCGAGGCGTTCGGGCGGAAGCTAGACGAAATCAAGGCCGAAGCCACCAAGCCGTTCCGCGTCAACCGGAAGTCTGGCATATCGACCTACTTCGATGAGGCCATGTCGCCCATGTACAGCCTGTTTGATGCGGCCGAGAAAAATCAACATCACGCCTACTGCAACGTGTTCGACGCCCTGAATGGCTGCCGGAACATTTGGATGTTGCTGAACAAAGGATAGGCGCAACAAAATATGTGGGGCCGGCCGGAAACCGGCCCCGTTAAGCAGACATCCCTTCCTCAATTGTCAATGATCTGCCTCGCCACTGTTGGCGGGGCGAAATTCTTTGGGCCTAAGCCCCGTAGACCTTCCGCTTCACGCCCCGGCGCGTGGTCTGTCCAAGTTCAAGGCCGATGGCCATGCCGATGTCGTTAAGGCTTGCGGCCCTTGCCCCTCGCAGGGCCGGGCGCATGAAGGGTCGCGCTCCATTCTTTTCTCTTGACGTCCCAAACTCCACGAACGGGGCGTAGAAAGCCGAGCCGCCGGGCGAACCCTCCGCACCGGCCTTGACCCATCCGAGACACGTTCCATCCTTCCAGCGAACGCGGGTAAAAATGGAGTCTCGGAGAGTCCCGGGCCGGCGGGCGGTCCAACCAGACCCGTTGTTTGTGTCTTTTCTGGTGCGCTTCCCCTGGCTGTTGAGTTCCCATTTCTGCCCATTTTCAGCCAACTCTTTGCGCTTCTTCCACTTGGCTCGGTTGTATTTCAGAGTCCGGGCGTAAAAAAAAGAACGAGTCCCCTTCGTAACCGTCCCGACCGGGCAAAGCTGTCGCGCCTTGGCTGCGATCTTCTCGACCGCCTCGGAAACGCCGGCCTCGATGCCAGTTTTCATGGCCTCAAGGATGGCATCAACGTTCGATATGTAGGTAGCCTGGGCCATAACGCTTCCCGGTTGTTGGGGCCGGCTGTCCCGGCCCCGTGTTATTCCGTCTCTTTCTCGGCTTCGCGCTTCCGGGCCTGCTCACTCAGGACGATGGCGGCCAGGGTTTGGACTTTCGCCATGCACTCGCGCTGGTCTTCGACTTCTTCCAGGTCCATGATGGTCTTGACGGCCACCACGTTGATGTCCACGGCCCCGCCAAATCCCAGGATCAGTTGCCCCCGGCAGCGCGACCAGATGCCATAAGCTTCGACATTCCCCGGCGCGATGTCCGGCCGACACTTCCCGCAAGGCGGGCCGTTTTTCTTGCGCTCCACGTCCGCCGGCTTGTCCCAGGGGGTCGGTGCGTAAGCGACACGGCACGCCTCGCAGTTGGCGTCACGGCCTAGCCATTCGCCGAGGACGAGGAGTTTTTTTCGTCGGCCTCCTGCTCCAGCCGATAGGACTCTTCGAGGTCGGCGTATTTGGACAGCACCCACCCCTCGAAGTCGGGCTCATTATTCAGGAGCATCATCTTGTTGGCCGTGGTCATCTTGACGTCCGGACCGTCCGCATCGTCGGGGTCTTTGAGGCCGCGACAGTTCGTGATGGCCATCTGCGCCTTCATGAGGCTGGCCGACGCGGTGTCGAACTCCTGGACAAAGCCGTCTTTGCCGCCGGCCACGATCTTCTGCGTCTTGGCGTTGATGTCGCGCTGCTGGCCGGGGACCAGGAGCGAAACCTCGAACTGCACGCCGTCTTTGTAGGTGTACCAAGCGGACTTCGGGGCCTTGGACTTTTTGGGCAGCATAAACATGGCGTTTCCCCTCTTGAGGAATCCCGTAGTTAATGGGCGGCTGGCGGGCCGGGGTTTACCCGCCGGGACACGCGCGTCCCTGCCGCCCAAATATGGAGCCGCGCCTAGTAGGTGCTGGCGTGCAGGGTGGTGGCCCCGGCGGCCGCATCCATGACGGCCACGCCCGTGGCGACGGTGTTGCCGGTCACGGTGGTCAACGTGCTGATGACGATCTCGTTTTCCGAGACGGTGGTGATCTTCGCGTACCCCTTGTTCGTGCCGGTATCGATAATGATGGTCCGGCCGGCCTTGAACCCGGCGGCCTCGAAGTCCGTGGTGGTGCTGGTGATCTTGGAGCCGGTCGCCACGAAAGCGATGTCCGAGGCGGTCACGTGATAGGCAAAGGTCTTGATGGCCCCGCCGCACGGCATTTCGCCCGAGAACTTGTAGGAGTCGTTCTTGCCGGCCGCGCCGTCCGGGCCGGCCTTGGAAACCTGGAAAAAGCCATCCGGGTCGTTGGCGAGGTCCAGGGCGCGAAAGTGCATGGTCACGGAGTCGAAGTAGAACCGCACGTCCTTGAGCTTGGTCTGCGCGACCATGGCGGCCTCCAGGGCGTTCTGGCCCTCTTCGTCGCCAAGGATCGTGTAGCCGGAGAAGGCGGCGGCCGACCGCTTGCCCTCGCCCACTTCCTGGGTCTGGAAATCGACGCCGAAGGTCGAGAAGGTGAGAAGGTCGCGGGACTCGACGGGCATGGTCAGGGAGTTGAGCCCCTTGACCACGGCCGGGTCACCGCTAAATGTCCCGAGAACGACGGCCGAGTTGACGGCCTTGAGGAATTCCGCACGAAGCGCCATGGCGTGTGCTCCTTGAAGGTTGAATTTTACGGGAAAGGCCGGTGCTAGAGCGCTTGCACCAGCCCGGCCAGGGTGATTCCTGATTGCCAAAGGGCGGTTGTGCCGTCCGATTCGTCCATGGTCGGCACGGGGGTGTCCCGCACCAGCCGGAAAGGGATGAGACCGACGGTGGACATCTCCTGTTCCTCGAAAAGGTCGTAGGCCAGGGAAGCCAGATTCATGGCCGCACCGGCCGTCTTGGCCCACACGGAAAACTGGACCAGTACGTCAACGGCCCGCTCGGTCCAGGTGCTGGCGTCCGGGGCGTCCACGAAGAAGAAGACCGAGTAGGGCAGCGCCCACCCCTGTGCGGCCGCGCCGAACGCAAACCGGACACCGATGCCCGTGGCAAAGCCATGCGTCGGGTTCGCGTCGAACCGGGCGACGATGGCCTTGACGATCAGGGGGCGAAGGTCGATCCGTGCGAGGACCATTTACGAAGCCTCCCGGCCGAGCTTTTCGGTCACGTCCAGGGTGAATTGGCCCGGGATCGTGTCGTTGATGAACGTGATGGCGAAGGACCGCGTGCCCATGGTTAGGCGGTGCGCCGTGGTCAGGCCGGCGAAGGACCGCATGAGCACGCCGTGGGACACTTCGGCCTGGTTGGCCCGGGCCGTCTGCCGCTCTTGGCCGGACTTGGCCCACAGCTTGGCCCAGACCTTGGCGACCGGAGCCCAGCCCGGAACCATCCCGCCGTATTCGTCCCTGACGGGCGTGTTGGCCTCGATGGTCAGGCGGTGCTTGAGTTCCCCGGCGCGAATACCCATTTACGACTCCATCGCCACGTCAACGTCGACCACGTCGGCAGCGCTGCCCATGGTCGCTTGCCACGACAGCTTCACCTGCACAGCCCGGACGCCGGTTTGGTCGTAGAAGACCCTGGCGGCCTCCATGACGGCGCGGTGGAACTCTTCGGCGGGGAGCAAATCGGATTCGATCGGCATTAGGAAACCTCCATGATGCGCCAGCGATCCAAGAGGCCGTCCGCAAACCGGGACGGCACCTCCACGGCGGACGCGGAGACATTGCCGGCGACGATGCTTTCGCGGTTGGCCCACAGGGTGGCCACGCGCATTTTGATCCAGGTTTTGATGTTCTCGGGTACGGCGGCGGCATTCGGCCAGCCGGCCGTGTACCGGATCGTCACGGCGTCGGCCCGGCGGAAGGTGTCGGGCCAGAAGCCGCCCGGGGCCGGGTAGAGCGACGGCGGCACGGCGTCCGAGGCGTTCAAGACGACGTAGGCCGCTTCGTCCATCGTGACCGAGGCGTTGCCAGCGTCGAAGTAGGCGGCCGACTCCACGGCGGCCAGGGGCGGCCGGGGGAGCTCGACACCCTGGCCCCACCGGGGGAAGCCGGGGAGGGTCAGTTCAAGGGTCTGCATCAGGATCGCCCGGCGGGTCAGGTTCTCGGCCTCCTCGCGGGCGGCCGTGATGAGCGACGAAAGCAAGGCGTCGTTGGCCGCATCGGCTGCGGTGTCGCCGGTCGCGTCGATCCGCGCCCAAGCCTTCATTTCGGCCAGGGTCACGGGTTCGGAGGCGGGCGGGGTGATGATGCGGATGGCCATCAATCCTTCCTCCCGCTTCCGTCACCTTCAGCCGGGGTGGAGACGTTTTTCCAGCCGCCCTTGACCCATTCGTCCACGGGCATCATGTTGACCGGGGCCATGCGGAAATCGCCGTTCTCGACGGGGCTCTCGCCCTCCCACACGCGGCATTCGTTGGGGGCCAGGATGCTCCACTGAATGCCCTTGGCGTAGACCTCGAACCGGGTCTTGATGTCGGCCCTGAGGAGCGCCCACGTGTCGAACGAAACGGAAATTCCGGCCTCGCTAAGGCCGAAGGCGCGGTCGAAAGCCGCCTCGATGCGCTCCAGGTAGGGCATGAGCGTCTGGTCGTAGTAGCCCCGGCTTTGCTGTTCCAGCCCGGCCCCGGCCGTGGTGGACTTCTCCGTGTGCTGGAGCATGTGAAGCGGGATGCGGAAAACGCGGGCGATTTCCTCGACCTGAAATTTACGGCTTTCCAGCCATTCGGCGTCCACCGAGGACATGGAGAGCGGCTTGTAGGCCATGGCCTCTTCGAGAACGATGGTTTTCCCGGCGTTGTTCGTCCCGGAATACATACCGTCCCACTGCCGGCGCAGACGTTCGGCCGCGCCCTCGCTCAGGATTTGCGGATGTTCCAGGATGCCGGACGGCCGCGCCCCGTTGCGGAACAGGTTTGCGCCGTGCTGTTCGGTAGCGATAGCCAGGCCGATTGCTTCCCGCAGGCCGGTCAAGATCGACGTGCCAAGCAAGCCGCCGGTATTGAGCCGCTTGACATGCAGCACGTCACGGGCCGGGATCGTCAACGGCTGGTCGCGGAGAATGGCGGAATCGTGGGGACCGGTGCGGGCGACCTGAAAGAACAGGGAACCGTCTTCCGGGGCGACCATCACCGTCACCTGGGACGGATTGATCGGAGCCAGGGTCACGGGGCGACCGCGACCGTCGCGCAGGATGACCACGTAGGCATTGCCCCAAAGGAGGAGCCCGAACATCATCTGTTCAAAAAAATCGACGTGCGTCTGCCAGCCGTTGGGGCGAAGCAGCAGCTTGTAAAGCGCATGGTCCTTGGCGACGACGGACTTGCCGGCCTCATTCGTGCGGTAGACGGCGACCGGAAGCTTGCCCACGTCTTCGGCCAGGATGCAGCAGCACGCAAAAAACGTGGACTGCCCCAGCGCCGTGGCCGGATCGACATTGACACCGGAACCGGTCGGGCCGCCGCCCCAAAGACGGCCAAGCCATCCGGGGTTGGTGGTCCCGGCCGACTTGCGGCGGAACATGCGGGAAAAGAGGCCCATTATCGCCCCTTGCGCCCCATCTGGCGGTTGGCCGGGGCCTGGGGCATGGACTTGTCGGGATAGGCGTTGCCCTGTGCCGGTGCGGGCACGGCAGGGGCTTCCTTGACGGGCGTGGCGGCCCCCAGGCGAACAAGCCGGTCAGCCTCAAGCACGGGGAAGCCGGCCACTTCGCCGGAATTGTAGGGCGGAACTTTGCGCGTGAACTGGATCAGCATACTTTCCCCCCGAAAGTGCGGGGCCGAGGGAGGATGCCCGGCCCCGCTATGCGCTTCCGCCTAGTTGGCCTTGGCGGTCACGGGCTGCACCTGGGCACCCCCCAGGACGTAGACGGCCGACAGTGTGGCCGTGTCGGTGCCGGTCGCGGTCAGATCGGGCGTGTACTGGACGCGCACGTAGCGGTCGGCCCCGGACACGTCGAAGTCGAGTTCGACCACGCCGGTCACGGTGCCGCCGCCGGTCGGGCCGGTCGCAACCACGGCCGTAGCCAGGGCGGCCCCGAAGTCGGCAACGCCGGCCCCGGCGGTGGACGTGGCGTCCTGGAGGTTGGCGGCAACGGTCAGGGTTTTGGTAGCGGCCAGGGTGGCGGTGTAGGCAATGATGACCTTGAGGCTCGAAAAGCCCTGGCGGTCGATATACGCGCCGTCCACTTCGGTGGCGTCACCGGTCCCGCCGGCCGTGGCCGCCGAGATGGCGGCGAAACGGGCGGCAAGGGTCTCGGCGATGCCTTGGGCGTTCATGTGCATGGCTGATTCTCCTCTTGTCCCGTGCGCTTACGCGCCCCAGGTGATGCCGGTGACGATGGCGGCGGAACGGTCGTGGCGCAGGCAGAAGTCGTGGCGGGCGATGGCGCGAACCACGGTCTGGTCCTGCGAGAAGGCGGCCACGACGGTGCTGCCGTCGTTGTAGGCGGCGGTGTCGGACACCATCAGTTCGATGCCAGACTCCTCGCCAATGACCGCATCGGCCATGTCACAGAGGTACATTTCCGCTTCGTTGCCGCCCGAACCGAGGTTGGCCGGGACCACGTTGCTCTCGTAGATCGGGTAGCCCTTAAGCTGGCCTTGGGAGACTTCGGGGAAGGCCAGCATGCCGTTGGCGTCGCGCAGGAACTGGAGATAGACGCGGGAGCGCGGCGGCATGATCCAGCCGGGGGACAGCATCCGCACGTTGTTGCCGAGCAGGCTGTTGAGGCAAAAGCGGATGTCGGTTTCGATGTTGGCGAGGGTCGTGCCGGCGGTCGCCTGACGGTTGGCGGCCACGATCCAGTGATAGATGCCCTTGGGGGCGTTGCCCGTGCCGTCGCCACGCAGGAAGGCCGAATCCTCGGTCAGGGCCATACCGGAAACGATGTCGCTGGCCACGATGCCGTCAGCGGCCGGGCCGTTGGCGCGAAGCAGGTCATTGGAAATGGGCACCACGGCGGCCAGCTTGCGGGCGTTCAACTGGATCTGGCCGAAGGTCATGCCGGTCTTGCCGATGGGGTTATTTTCCCCAACGTAGGACGCCGACGTGCCGGCGGTGATGCGCGGCACGAGCAAGGTCCCCTGCATGGGCATGGAACGGGCACCGGCCCGACGCACCACAGCCTGGGCGCGGAGCAGCTCGATGACCTCATTGCTGTAGGTGGCCGGGACCAGGAAGCCGCCGGCCGAACCGATGGACGCGGCCAGGGCCTTGGTGACGGGGTGGGACTCGCCGTAGAGGCTGGCAGCGGCAGCGGTCGCGCCGGACTTCTGGCCGCCACCGGCCGCGATGGCCCGGACAAACTTGCCGAAGGTCGCGCCCTTGATGTTCTGGTCGCTCTCGACCTGGACGATGCGAGGCAGGCCATTGGCGTCACGCTCCACCGTGAACGGGGCGGCTTCGTCCTTGACAGGGACGGCGGACTTGGCCTTGGCGGCTTCCAGGGTTTCGGCCCGGTCAATCTGGCCGTCCAAGGACTTGATTTCGGCCTCGACGTCGGAAAACGCCTTGGCCTGGTCCTCGGTCGGGTCGCCGTCACCGATCTCGGTCAGCACGGCGGCCAGCTTGTCCACTTTTTCGGCCCGCTCCTTGCGGAGGGCCAGAATATCCTTCATGGAGATTCTCCTTCCTTTTGAGCGGGCTATGCCGCCCTCTTGAGTTTCAAAAAACGGCAAACGAGCCCGGCCCGCTTGCTGGAAAATCCTTTCTTGGGCTTGTCGCCCTGGCATCCGGCCTCATCCTCGGGCCTGTCGTCCTCGGGGTCGTCCATGGGCATGTCCTCGGGCGGCATGTCGTCGCCCTTGGTCGCGTCGGCGCCTTCCGGCTTAGGGGCGGCCCCGGCCTGTTCGCGCATCCACGCCAGCATGGGGGAGGCGTCCAGGCCCTTCATGCCGGCCTGCACCAGCGCGTCCGGGTGGGCGGGGATGGGAACCACGGAAATTTCCAAAAGCTCGGCTTCCAGAATGTCGATACCGCACCGGCCATTCGCTTCGTCGTCCACCCACTCCCAGCGGATCGGGATGAAGCCAACCGAAACAGCATTCAGGCACCCCTCTTGGATGAGCCGGAAAACGTTCTCAGCCATGGGGTTGGCCTCGGCGGATGCGAACTGGACGGTAACGACAAGAGCGTCACCCTCAATGCCGACCGACACGGCCTTACCAATGGGCAAGTCGTGCGAATCGTGGCCGAAAAGAATGACGGGGTTGCTCTTGAACCGATCCAGCCGCCAGCCGGCCAGCTTGATGGAGTCGCCCATGCGGTCCACGGCCTCGGTCGAAGCGACGAACGACACCGTGCGGGCCGCAACGTCCAAGCCTTTCGCCTGGAAGCTGTAGCCTTTCTGGACGTTCTGTCCGGCCTTGGGCGCGGCACGGAACTGTGCGGAGTCGATGAATTGCGGCATGAAAGCCCCCTCGCTAGTCACAGCGTAGGGGGCTTATTGAAGAAAACGGAAGGGGGTTGGTCCCCCGTGGGGGAGTCTCGCTATTGAATTTATCCTGTGCCTGCGGATATACTGCCCCTAGTGAACGAATCACAACACGGGGGAATCGGCATGGGAAATACACAAATGGCAGTGGAAGAGTTGCGGGGCCTGCTCCCGCCCATCTTTGCAGGGCAAAGTATCGACGAACTCACTGGCGGGGCCATCATCTGGCGGACCATCTTGAACGCCAGGGCGCGGAAAGAGGTTCCCGTGTCGTGCTTCGTGAAGTCCGGCCGGAAGGTGTTGGTGAAGCGCGATCCGTTCCTGGATTGGTGGAGAGCGACGTTGCGGGAGGAGGTGGGCGACGATGCCAATGAGTGAGGCGTGTGCCCTTTGGGTGGAGCAGGCCGTTCAAGAGGCGGTGGAAAGCGGAGACGACGTGGCGAAGTCGTTTTTAGAGGTCAGTCGTGAAATTCAAGCCGACATTAAAAAGCACTTCGACACGTTGGTCAGCATCGAAACTCTCCGAAAAAAGATTGCCAAGGCCGCCACTGGTCAAGTTGACCAACAACCCGAAAACCAAGGCCAGGAGCCGGTCAAGGGTGGTTGCACTGGTTGCAAACTTGACCCCATACAAGTCGTCGCCAAGATCGAAAAGATGGTCGGGCAAGGGAAGTCAATCCGGGAGGCATCCGAAGAGATCGCCAAAGAAACAGGCAAGCGCCCATCCGCCGTCCGAAGCGCCTACGCCCGTGAACGGGAGAAGCTGGCCCCCGAAGACTCCCCGTCCGAAGCGTGGCAATTCGTCGAAATCGCCATCCTGCAATTAAGCAGGATCAAGCGAGACGATCCCGGCCGGAAGGAAGCTTTCCAAAAAATCAAAGACTGGATTGCAAGCCAGGAGGTTGAATAAATGTCCAAGGTTCTTGAGACACGCAACTATGGAATGTTTGCTCTGCACAACCTCAACCGCGACGTGGACAAGATCACCAAGCTCGAAAAGAGCATGAAGGCAAACGGATGGATTCCGGCCTACCCCATGCACGTTGTCCGCGAAGGTGGCCACCTGAAAATCAAGGGCGGCCACCACAGGTTCGAGGTCGCCAAAAAGCTCGGCATCCCCGTAAAGTACGTCGTCTGCGACGACAAGGCGACAATCCACGAACTGGAGGACGCCACCACGCCCTGGGACTGGCAAGACCATCTGACCTCGCACGTCCGCAATGGCAATGTGAACTACTTGAAGGTCAAGAAATACCAAGACGAAACCGGTATCCCCCTTACCTGCGTTGTCTCCATGCTCGGAGGCAATACCGCCGGCTCGGGAAACCACACCAAGGCATTCAAAAGTGGGACTTTTAAAGTCAAGGACACCGCCCATCTTGCTGTTGTGGCCGACCTCGTGGCCGCTGCAAAGTCGGCCGGCTTCAACGGGGCAACCAATCGGAATTTCGTCATCGCCCTGTCCAAGGTCGCCAAGGCCGATGGCCTCGACCTCCCGCGCCTCAAGTCCAAGATGACGGCGCATCCCTACCTGTTCCAAAAATGCACGGCCGTTGACGCCTATCTGGCCGTGCTCGAAGAAATTTACAACCGGAAACGTTCCGATAAGGTGCCCCTGGCCTTCATCGCCAACGCGGCAGCCAGAGAGCGGAATGCGGTCACGTCGAAGCATCCCGGGAAGGCCGCTTGACCAAAACGGCAACAGTTGCCGGTTTGACGGGCCGTCCTTCGGGGCGGCCTTTCTCTTGCCCCTCGTCCCGGCTCCCTGGTATTGGGAGCCGAAAGGGGAGGGGCACATGGGCTATTTTCTCGTCGCCATCTGTTGCGGCATCGCGTCGGCCATGATTGCGTCATCGAAGGGGCGCAGCGCGGGCGGTTGGTTTTTTCTCGGACTCTTGCTCGGGCCGTTCGGGGTGATCTTCGCGGCCATCGCTGGGAAAGAAGGCCCGGCCGGCGATGAGCGCAAGTGCCCGTTTTGCGCGGAGTTCATCAAGAAAGAGGCGGTGGTTTGCAAGCATTGCGGGAAGGACGTGTCTGGGGCCGGCACTGACCCCGACAGCACGATCCCTTGCACCCAATGCGGCCACGAAAACCCCCTCCGTGCCTACAAGTGCGAAGGCTGCGGCCACTACTTCCAGGACTGATGCGCGGCCGAAATGGCCAAGATGAAGAACGACCTGACCGTCCGCATGGGGGCGCTTCTCGCCGCCGCCATGGGAGTCGTCGCCGCGTTGAAGCTGTTTTCGTAGCAGGCGCTGTCCTGCACGACCTTTCGAGCCCCGCCCCACGTGGGGCTTTTTTGTTGACAAAGACTGACCTCTCGGGATTTTGGACAAAAAAACCGGAGGGCTAGTCATGGAGAAAAACAAAGTTTGCGTATTCGCCCCAAGGGGCGGGGAAAAAGGAATTGTCAACCTGTGCCCTGACGGTAAGGTGCTAAATTTATGGCCAAAATCGGAGTCATACGCGTACCACGTCTATAAACCTGGGAATCCAGGCGAGGGCGGGAAGATTTCTACAGTGCCGGACAAATTCACGGAAGATATCTCATTAGCTAAGAGAGAGGGGCGAGTCGTAGAAGCTATTTTTTCTGATGTTGGCGGGAAGAAAAGGGTTAGAATTGAGATTTTCTCAAAAGACGCATCTGAAATTGAGATAAAAAGGAGAAGCAACTGTTTAGCTGAGCAGATTTCAAAAACATATAGACCGAAAAAGTCAATAATATGTAAAATCTCTTTAGATATTCAACGCGGTCTACAGTGCGGGGATAGTCTTTTCTTGGCAGATAGGCCGATTGAACACTACGCCAAATCATCCTCAATGTACGATATTGTCTTGGTTTTTCATGACTCAAACGGACGTGATGTTGGCAAGCTTAATTACCATATCGGAGTTAAGGAAAAACTTTTAAGGGCAAAATGCAGCGGGTACGTTTTAGATATTAAAATATTAGAAATGACTGGACCACCCCCTGGCGTAACGTCAATTTTTGACCGCAGAGAGGCAACAGTTGAAATTAAGTTCATCAAAAGGTGCTAGGTAGAGTTTGACAACCATCTGACGCCAGAAAGCCCTGGGTGTCCGGGGCTTTTTTTGTTGACAGGTCAAAATTTCAGCGCGGGCCGGGTTGACAAGCACGCCAAGCTAGCTTAGCTAGACCACCAGGAGCGTGGATATGGAAACAACGATTATCAACGTCAGGAAGTTCCCGCTCGACCTTCACAGGGAGGCGAGGTCCGCAGCGGTGATGGAGGGCATAACCTTTAGGGATTGGCTCATAAAAGCCGTCAAGGAGAAATTGGAGAGAGACAAGGCCCAAAAATAAGCGGCCCCCGCCGGATGCTGGAACATCCGACCAGGGCCTAACCAGTAACCGCACATGCGAGGTGCAATTATGGCTAGCGCGATCATATCCGAACCCGTCCCGACGAGCAATCCCGTCCCATTCGCCTTCGAGTCTCACGAAATCCGTACCGTCATTAACGGCGACGGCAATCCTTGGTTCGTAGCCCGGGATGTGTGCGCCGCCATGAACATTTCCTGGCAGGGCATGAAGAGCCTGAGCGCCATCCCCGACACATGGAAACGGGTGGGGAAACTCCCGACCCGTACCCGCGACGGGAGAAAACAAGTCAACGACGTTGCCACGATCTCCGAACCAGCCGTCTACAAATTGGCCTTCCGCTCGAACAAGCCCGAGGCGGACCGATTCACGAACTGGATAGCCTCGGAGGTCATCCCGGCCCTGCGCCGGCAGGGCAAGTATGAAATCTGCCCCACCACCGGCACACTGACTGCCGGCCAGCAACAGGAAATCAAGGAACTGGTCCAGGCCAAGGCGTCGGCCTACCCGGACGCGGTGAAGCGTAAGGTCTTCTCGCAAATATGGATGCGCCTGCAACGGAAGTTCAAGGTGCCGCGCTACGAGGAGTTGCCCGTCAGTCTGTTCGGTGAGGCCCGGGACTACGTGATCGCCATGCAGGTGCGGAGCGTGGACGCGCCGGCCTTGGAAGGAGCGGCGGCTACCCCGGCTCTCCCGCCGGCCTACCCTCGCAGCACCCTGGACGACTACAAGGCCCTCTACCGGAGTCTGCCGCCATCGCCGCAGTATTGGATGGACCTGCTTTCCCGGTATCTCCACGCGCACGAAATCCTGGGCAGCGAACTGGAGGCGGTGAAAGCCGAAGCCACGAAGCCGTTCCGGGTGAACCGCAAATCCGGCGTGTCCACCTACTTTGACGAGGCCATGACGCCGGCCTATCGCATGTTCGACAACGCAGAAAGAAACCTGCATCTGGCCTACTGCCAAGTCTTCGATGCTATGGAAGGCTTTCGGAGCCTTTGGCTGTTGCTGAACAAAGGATAGGGGCCAGATCGTCGAGAATAGGGGGCCGCTCCGGGTGGGGCGGCCCTTTTTCTTCTACCAAAAAACAAGAGTTAACTTGACCTGGGCCGCCAAATGGGCATTGTCTGGGCGTGAGGAAGCGAATCGTTGACCTGATCGAGAAGATGGCAGCGGGTTGCTTTGTCGGAGCGATTATCCAAGAACGGGTGTTGCCGCTGGCATGGGCTTTTACCCTCGCTGGATTATGTTTATTCCTGCAATGGAGGGCTGACAAATGAGCAGCACGTGGATATATAACCTCATCGGATTGTTCGGGATCGCTCTCGCCATTCTCTTCTTCATCCTCCCCCCTGACAAGCCCAAAAACGGCGGCGATGCCTGCGGGAATGACCACAAGAAAGCCCACTGCTAGTCACAGGGCCGCTCGAAAGCGGCCCTTTTCCGTCTCACCACGCCACCTTCGTCCCGCCCTCATAGTCCCCGTGCGCCAGCCCGGCCTTAACCAATTCCGCCGCCACGTCCACACCGCCGCAGACCGGCGTTGCGTCTATCCTGAAATATTTGTCCCGGCCGACGCCGCGCAACTCCACCGTCGAGCCAGACGGACACAAGCCGCGCACCATGTCCCGGGCCAGGACGGCCATCGCGTGAATCTCGGGCCGCTGGTCCTTCATTTCCGGCGTGTCGATTCCCCGCACCCGAATGCTGATGCCGTCGCCCAGGAGCGGATGCACGTCCGGGATAGAGACGGTCATCGTGTCGCCGTCATAGACGCTGATGACGACGGCAAACAGGTCGCCATAGGTCCGTTCGCCGGCAAGGGTGAGGGTAGGGATAAGAACAAGGGCCAGGGCCAGGAAGAAACGTGTCATGGGGCGCATTTTAGTCCTTTCGGGGCTGGTTTTGAAGTGGTAGAATAGGGGGGGGCAAAAGAGAGGTTGACATGCGTACCGTCATCGCAGCCGCCGCCGTCCTGCTCTTCGCCTCCCTGGCCTTCGCCAAAGATGAGACACACTTTTACGACGCCAAGGGACATTACCGGGGCCGGGCGACAACCAACACGGCGAACCCGCGCCAGAAGAGCCTTTACGATTCGCGGGGCAACTACTTGGGCCGCGTGATGACCTTGCCGGACGGGACGGAACGGGTTTATGATTCAAAGGGGAATTACCAAGGGAGTGGAGGGGGACACATTAAACAAAATGGGGAACAAAGAAATGGGCGTTAAGATTAGACACAATTGTGGATCATGTGGTCAAGACGATTGGGGCGTTACACTTGTAGAATGTCTTGATTTTTCAACCATAGTAGAGGACGATGGTAATTTTGGGGATACGGTCATAAAAACCTATGAAAGAGGTGTTGCGGTGACATTTAGATGCTCACGGTGTAGGCATTATCATTTTCAAACAAAGATGAGCCATGGAGAATTTGAGAAACTCAGGGCAAGCATTCTCCCGGCCAATCAATAGACCGATACTGTCCAAAGAAAAGGGAGGGCGACGGGATGGCCGCAAAATCAAAAGAAGAATTACTGAATATCGCCATCGGCATGTTGCGCGATATCGAGTGGGCAGGGCAGGATCGAGACGGCGATGCGGAGTGCTTGTTTTGCCCAAGCATGAGGGATTACGACGAGACGCACGGGGACGACTGCAAGTGGAAACTGTTTTTTTGATATGTACAATGAGACCATTGCCGCCCATAAGGCGGCCAAGAGGGATGCCCATAAGGACATGCGAGTGAGATGGGCCGGCGGCAAGTTTCCGTCGCTGGTTTGTTCAAAGGAGGGGAGATAACCACATGCCAACCCTGCCAGACTTCTCCCTCGTCATGGGGTCTATATGGCTTGATGGGGATAGTTTCCACGCACTGCCGCAGAACGGGAACGATGCGGCATCAATGCTTCAAAAGAGGGGGCAAATGACAAGGGCAAAGGCGGAGGCGATGGCAATCGAAAACATAAGAAAGGTGGCATGATGACCGGGAAACAAGAATGGGCAGTATCTGTGAGTACGGGGCCAGGGGAAATTTCGGAATTTGACGCCAACTCAGCCAGGGTGGAATACTTTGAAGCGGCTATAATCAAAGGTGAGCCGGTTAACGGTAAAACAATCACAAAACTTTCCGTCTGCCCAAGGAGTTCAGGGCTCTACGACATTAAGTACAGGTTTATTTTAATTGAACAGCCCGCTAGCGCCTAAACCGTCTCGTCAACCTCAATCGCCTTAAAACTCTCCCCGCAGTCCTCGCAGTGCAAATTCCGCACCCGCACCCGCCCAATCGGCTTGTGCGTCGTGCCCTTGTTTCCCTTTTTGCACCACCGGCCACACTGCGGGCAGCACCCGGCCTGCCGGAAATTCGACCACATGCCGGCGTGAGGGATCGACAGAGGGACGGGGGAATGGGGTTGTTGGACGGTCTGCATCAGTTCACCTCCAGGGCCATGCCCTCTTCTGTGAGCCAGCCCAGGTCCAGACTCACCCCGTATTCGTACCAGCCACAGCCAGCCCACTTTTCGAGAAGGAAGAGGCAGCGTTTCTCGGGGATGTTATGACACTCCCCCATCTCGCGCACTATGTCGCGGACGGAAATCCAATTGTCTAAGGTCCGCCCGGCCATGACCTGTTGCAGGCGCTTCAAGAAAGTCCGCGCATCCTCTTTGGTCGGGCCTGTCTTGCCAGCCATCAGTTCACCACCCCCTCGCCGCCTTCCGGTTTCACCACCGTCTTCACCCCACTACCCCCAATCAGCACGTCAAAGACCTTCGCCGCGCCGTCGTCGGGCAGTTGAAGGGCCTGCCGGGCGTTCTCCCGGGCAGTCCCGGCCTCCCGGAACATGGTCACGGCCTTGACCTCCAAAAAGGCGGCCCTTCTGTCCCAAAAATTGGCGATGGCAAGGCGCTTGAACTGCGCTATGGCGGACTTGATCGTGTCTTGCATGGGGGTCTCCTATCCCAGGGTCAGGAAGCCGCGTCCTTCGTAGACGCTCGGACCGGCATTCTTCGGCGGGGAGCCCGTCGCCCCGTTTAAGGCCATAGCTAGGGCGACAAGGCCGTCGATGCGGCCGGTGGATTTGATCTTGTCGAACTTCCTGTTTCCGGCCGGGTCTTTCTGCGCTCGCACATTCATGGCGCACATGGTTAAAACGGGGTTCATCCCGTGGCGGACTCTCCCCTCTGCCAGGGCATCCTCGAGGATCTCCACGGCCGGGTTCATGTCCTTGAAGCCTTGGCCGTGGGGAATGAGCCGCAGGCCGTCCGGCATCGGCGGCCATGTCCCGGTGTGATTCTTGGGTGGGGGTGACCAATCGACGCCCTCAATCCAGGCGTCCACGCCCTCTTCGTCCAGGGCTCGCTGCAAATCGGCGATGCGCCAGCGGTCGAACTTGATGCCGACGATGTTCATCCGTGACCGGTGTTCGGCGATGGCGCGTGCCACATAGCGGTAATCAATGGTCTTCCCGGGAACGGCAGTCAGATAGCCCTGGTCGCGCCAAAGGCAATAAGGGACCTTGTCCCGGTCGGCCCGCTCCTTTAAATTGTCGGCTGGCGTCCAGAAGAACGACAGGACGTGCCAGTTTTTTTCATGGTCTTCTGCCACATATTCAAGCGACGTGAGGTCATTTTTCCCCGAAAGGTCCAAGCCGCCGGTTACGGGCTGGTCCTCGAAAACGGAAAGGTCCGGCTCTTCGCCGTTGGCCTTCCAGACGTTGGGGGTGATGAGGTGGGCGGCCGAAGAAACCCGTTGATTAAGGCGGAGGTTGCGAAATCCGGCCTCCGCGCTCGGCATGGCCTTGGCCGTCCGGGCCGCCTCGCGCATGTCGGCTGGATTTAAAAAGTCTCCATAGGCCGGGTTTGACAGCTTCCACGCCTCTTCGTCTTCAATATCCATTTCGGGTGGCGTCTCAAAAAGAAAGCACACTACCGTGGGGTCATCGATTTCGCCACGCATGACCTTGAGGCCGTAGTCGATTTCCTGAGACAGAAGCGCAGCATCATTCTCTGCCTGAGTGGAGATGATCCACATGAGCGGTTCAAGGTGGGCGCCGCGACCCTGCGCCAGTGTGTCGTAAAATTCGCGGTCTGCCCCGAACTGTGCAAGTTCGTCGAAAAGCAGGAGCGCAGGGCCTATGCCGTGCTTCCCCTTGACCTCGCTGGACAGAGCCTTGAAAATGGACCCGTTTGTTGCAACAAGCTCCTTAGTCGCCGCCTTGACGTTGACGACGGAAGAAAGCTCGTCATCCATCTCGACCATTTGTCGGGCATATCGAAAGGTGATTGCCGCTTGCTCGCGTTCGAACGCCGCCGAATAAAGCTGTTCGTTTGTTTTGGCCTCTGGCCCGCAAAGGTGCGCCAAGACCACACCAGAGACGATAGGTGTTTTCCCGTTTTTTTTGGCGACGGAGTAGATAACCTTGCGGACGACACGGTGCCCGTATTCGTCAACAGGATTGTAGACGCGCCGAATTATGTCAGTCTGCCAGTTTCTAAGCCGGAACGGCTGTCCCTGGTGCATTCCCTCGGGCACGCACAGGCTATTCATGAATCGGACAACCTTGTCGCCCCTGTCCGATTGGTAAATGTTCAACCCTTGCCCCCGAACATGAGCCCGGAACGGCCGGACGGGGTGGCAACCGGCTTCTCTTCCTTGCCCGCCTGCTTCGGTGACATTCTGGAATTGGCGCACAGGCGCAGGGCCACGGCCAGGGCTTTCATGGTCCCGTCCGCCGCCGTGCCGATAGCGATAGCCGGGTGGGCTTTCGTGGAGCCGGTCGCCGTTGGGACAATCATCCCCTCTACCGCCAAGGACTGTTCCGCCTCGACGGCACGGGCATACGCCTCGCAGTACCGGCGCAGAAGGGGAAGGTCGCCGGCCTTGAAGTGGTCGGCCGGGTAGTCCTCGACCACCAGCTTCCACATTTCCTTCGCCACAGGGCTCATCCCGGAGAACGGCTTGACGCGCTCCACGGGGCGTTTGCCCACCTCGGGGACGGCGGCGAGTGCCTGCTGCGGTTTTGGTCCTCGTTTACCCATGGCCGACCTCAACTTTTCCTTGCGTTAAAACGAAATTTTTGGGATAAAATGACCGGGAAAAGCACCCCAAAAGCCAGACGAAACTCTACGTGATTGGGCCACATCGGTTTCCAGCCCAACAACCCCAAAGATTACACCACCCTATCCCTGTAGCACGGATGCGCCGGGTCAATCGGCATCCCATCGGGTCCGCACCCTCGCCGCACCCACGGCCGCCCCTGTTTGTCGGCGACGGTCTTGCTCTTGTGGCAGGCCCCGCAGGCCGAAGCGAGGTTGTCCCAGGCCCAAGGGTCCCCGCCGTTGTTGATGGCCTGTTTGTGGTCCACCTCGGTTGCGATGGCCTGAGCCTGCTGGGGGCAATACTCGCACATGGGGTTCGCCCGCAGCTTGGCAGCCCGCAGTTTGCGCCACCTAGCCATGTTGTAGGGGTAGCCTCCGCTCATCTCCCCACCTCCTGCATCGCCCTTGTCTCCCCGCTCCCGCACCATGGGCACCGGCCCCTGCCAGCAAGCGCGCCCAACACCGAAACCGTGAACACCGTCCCGCACCCCACGCACCAGCGGTGTGACTTGGCCCGAGCCCAGCACACGGTCATATCCTCGGCCGGGTCGAGGTAGACGGGCTCACGGTCCAGCATTATCGACCCTCAAAAACATAGGCCGGCACAGGTGCTACCCGGCCATCGATCCGCTGCACCAGCTTGCGCCCCACCCTACATAGCCCGGCGGCTAGGGCCTGCTTGATCCTGCGCCGAGTCAACTCGGGAGACATGCCGGTCTGCTCCATGATCTCGGCCGTGGTATAGCCATCGCCTCCGACCTGAAACGCGAGACCGGCAAAGAGAGCGTCGAAGTCCATGGTCACGCTTTCACAGCACGCGGACGAGCCGACCGAATCTTGAGTATGTGCGGCATCCATGTGTAACTCCCGTTGTCGGCCACATCGAAATGCACGAGGCCATAATGGACCAGCCCCGAACACTGCCGGGAACCGAACTTGCTGCCCATTCCCTGGAGGGCGGGCAGGGTCATAGCGAGATAATCAGCGTCCCCATTGAACGCGAAATAGTGGACGTGGGATCGTAGGATGACATTGGCCTTCGGGGCTCCGTCCTGCTCGGCCCAAAGCTGGTTCCACAGCCGCTCCCGGGCCATGGCAGTGTGCCGGCCGTGCGGGACCTGGGACGATCCCACCTTGTGCTTGGCGTCGAACACGCAGCCGTTGACGTCCACCCATTCGTGCCCGCCAATGGATGCGCCCACCTTGTCGGCTACTATCTCCTCCATGTCCTCGCCGTCGGCCGAAACATGATAGGGCGTTCCGTGGGTGCAGACGATCCGCCCGGCCTTGACCTCACGTATGCAGGCGGCGGCAATGTCTGCCTGAGCGCGTAGGTCGGACGTGACAAGCTCGGTCCCTCCCGAGCGAGAGCCCTTGCCGTCGATCATGTCGCCGTTGACCAGGAGCACATCCACGGGCTGAAGGGCGGCTATCGTGCGCTCGTACCAGCTCCAGCACTCCCGTTGCATGGCTCCACGTGCCTGCATGTAGTCCGGCCCCATGCCGGCACGGTACTGCCAAGCGGGAGGGGTGAGGCCGGCGAAATGCCCGGCGTGGATATCGCCCATGGCAACCACGCGCTTCATCTCGCGCACCTGCGGCGCCTGACCGGGCGGGCCTCGCGGTCCCGCTTAAACTCGTCCAGCGACCTCGGCCCGTCTCCCCTGCCGTCCTGGATCATGGGCGCGGCGTGCGCTGCGGTGGTGCACCCATGGCCCATCTGATGGTCCACCAGTGACCCATCCATCTCTCCATCCTGTATATAGGGGGGCCGGAATTTGTAGACCGTGGCCCGTGGCGTCCTGTGTCGCTCGATCACCCCTTTGCCGATCAGCCCGGCAATGGAGCGCGTGAGCTGCCCCAGGCTGAGCCGCGTCCGGGCCTGCATCGTGGCCCGCTTGAGCCAGACCGTGCCCGTGGATTTGTCGGCAGCGAGTGCCATCATGAGTCCCACCAGTGTCTCATGCGGCGACAGGTCCGCCCTGGCTTGGACCATAGCCGCGAGGGCGATGCCGAGGGATGCCACACGCTACGCGACCGCCTTATACCGTCGCTCGACCGTCCGCCAAAAGTGCCGCAGGAACGAATACGTAAACCTCTCGGCTCCCCTCCGGTCCTGGGCGAAATAGAACGTCAGGCGGTACCGGCACATGAACGCCACCACCGACTCATAGGCGGCCTGGGGATTGAGCTTGGACCTGTAGTTGCCCGTGACCAGATCGGACAGCGGCGACTCGACGACCACGGCCGCAGCCTCATGCCCCCGCAACCGCTCAAGCTCGTGCTCGAACCGCTCTCGCTCCCGCCCCAGGCACGCCACCAGATCGGGCAGGCTCTTGCGCTCGACGGCCACCAGCGATTCCAGGCCCGGGATGGAGTAGTCGCCGGCTTGGAGCGTGCCGGCCGTGATCTCGACGTCGTAGCCGGCGAAAGAGAAGGGGGCCTGCTCCCGCGTGTCCACGATGATCCGCATAACCGGCCGCCTCACAGGTCACACTTCTCGGCGCCGGCCAGGAGCTTGCGCGAAAAGATGGAGAGGAGTTGCGGCCCGGAGAATCCGGCCATGCCCACGATCCCAGCCTGAATCCCGCCGGGGATGGACGTGGACTCCAGGAGGAGCCAGGTCACAAACCCCGCGAAAAACGCCGTGACCGCCCCGATGACCACGTCGAGGAGCAGCACGCGGAGAGGACATGCTTTGCGCTTGTGAGCGATGAGCGCCCGGACGACACCCCCGAGAACAGCCAGGCCAACAGCCGGCAAGGCCTCCAGCCAGTGGTACAGAGAGGCCAGCCAGTCAGGCAGAGCAGGGGAGGGCGTCGGAACGGGGCTCATTGTTTCGCTCCAAAAAACTGCGCTCCGCACTCCCGCACGGACCTGTAAAATATGGCTGCCCCGGCCATACGGGCCGATTCGAGTGGACCGCCAGCCTCCAGGACAGTGATGCAGATATTGAGGTAGAGCCGGATGTCGTCCTCAAGCCGCTTCGCCTCGTCCCCGCCCTCGCCATAGCCCCAATCGTGGATATTGCACGGCTCTGTGATGCACAGGCCAAACAGATGGTCGGGGATGAGGTCCACGCGCCAACCGCCCGGCCCGCACCCGTTGACGACGGCGGCGCGCTCGGCCTGGCTGGCTGCGAGGTAGGACTCGGGGGCGAGGAGATTCATTTCGAGGCCACCTCCGCAATCGCCGTCACCCTGGCCCGTGCCCGGCCGTACAGATCGAGAGCCGCCAGCAGGTCGCCGCGGGTGGCCACGGCTTCCAGGTCCACGATGTCAGCCCGCAGGTCAGCCAGGCCCGGAACGGCTCCCTTGGCCTGCAACGCCGTGTAGCTGGCCCACAGCCATTCGACGCCGGCCGCGATCCTGGCCGGCAGCGTGGACACGGCTTCGGTCGCCTGGACCCCGTCCGGCCCGGAGGAGGCGGGGGAGCGGCCCCCTCCGGTGGACGTGGCGGGTGGGAGGATGCACCCTGGCAACGCGAGATATGCGGCGAGGAGAGCGAGGCAGACGCGGCTACGCATTGCGGCCTCCGATGGGCCGGGCAGTGACGCGGCCCCACACGGCCAGCGAGGCCAGGGCCGTGGAGATGAGCGGGGAGAGGTCGGGGACGGTGTAGATTTGGCCGCCGATGCGGAGGGCGACGTCCCAGGCGTTGGCCCCGAGCAGTTGCAGCCCAAGCATCCCGAGGACGCCATAGATGGTCTTGGACTTGGCCAGGGCCTTGAGGACGACGGTCAGCCGAGAAACATCCGGTAGACCCGGCTCCACCGCATCGCCCATCGTCGTGCCGTCGCCCGGGACATCCGACAGTCCACCAGTCGGCATTCGAGGTGCAGGGGGTTCAGTCGGTGCTGGAGCCAGGACCGCAGGCGCTTGCACATTGGCGACCTCCTGCACGTACTTTATCAGGTCAGCCGTCCGATTCGCCCATCCATCGGCAAATACGGCAAGGGCCGGCTTCGCGGCGATGAGGCGCTTGTAAAAGGCTTCGCGCTCTTGGACACAGCGCAAGGCAAGCAGTTCGTCGTCCAGAGCCGCCACCCTGGCCCGCGTCTTCGGACCGAGCTTGCCGTCTTCGTCGATCTTTTGGCCGTCGAAGGCGTTACAAGCCGCCTGGAGCAGAAGGACGGCACGGCCGCGGCCACAGTTCACCGAGGCGTCATAGTGGGCGATGCCGGTCAGGGCGGGAAACGAGTCGAGGTCTTGGCAGGTCCAGAATTCTTGCTTGAGCAGGGCGGATGCGGCGGCCGGGGTCAACGCCCGGATGTCGTCGGCGTCAATATCCCCGTCGCCGTCGACATCATGCCCCTGGGCGCGGAGAAACTGGAAAGAGACGCCGTATTTTGTGACGCCCCCCGGGTCGGCCTTGTTGTCGGATAGGCCGCCCTCCCATTTTGTGCGGAATTTGTCGGCTTCGGTGAAACCCATGCGGCCCTCCCAAATCCCGGACGGGCCGGGCGGATGGGCCTAATTCTACTCCCGCTTTTTGGGCTCCCTCAGCCAGCGACAGCCACAGGCAACCACCGACAAGAATTGGCTATTGACAAGTTTCAAAAAACTTTCACGGGCCACTTGACAGTCTCCGCTAGAGTAGCTACTGTCTACTCAACGGCGGACGGGATTGGCCCGGAGCAAAACCGAAAGGAGACCACCATGAGAGCCATCGAAAACACCAGCGGCACCTACCTCGTGATCGGCAATCGCGGCCTCGGGATCGAACTCCAGGTTGTGGGCGAGTGGGCCACCCGCGAACAGGCTCAAATGGTGCTTGATGGCCTCAATATGGCCGCCGGGTACTGGTACGAGTTGTTCATTTTGGCCCCTGGCGAGTCCACCACGTTTGACCC
Source organism: Solidesulfovibrio carbinoliphilus subsp. oakridgensis (assembly GCF_000177215.2). NCBI lineage: Bacteria > Pseudomonadati > Thermodesulfobacteriota > Desulfovibrionia > Desulfovibrionales > Desulfovibrionaceae > Solidesulfovibrio > Solidesulfovibrio carbinoliphilus. The sequence continues at coordinate 3,992,250 of NZ_CM001368.1, forward strand.
TGGCCTTGAACTCGCGCCTTACGACGACACGGCATGCCACAACAAGCCCGGGGATTTTCTTTTCGATCCTACCGCACCCCTGGCCTAGCCGACCCCAAAGGAGCTCTCCATGGTCACCAACACGACAGACCTCCCCGACAACCTGGACGACCTCAAGGCCCTGCGCAACTCCACAATGTCGGCCTACATCACGGCCCGAGAGGCAGAGCAGGAACGGAACGACGAAGAGGACTACACCCCCGGCGACAGTGCCCGGCTGATGGCTACCCTGCGGGTCATTGATGCCAAAATTCACACCATGCCGAAGCCTGCACCAATAGAAGAACCGATTATTGATCCAAACAACGAGATGACATGGCCGTCCATGCAAAGTGGACTGGTTACTGTAGAAATGGCGTATCTCATGGGGAGACACGCGGCTGTTACTCCTGGCTGCATCCACCCGGATCAAGGCGAAAAACATGGCTTTTTTGGTCCAGTAACCAGCGCATATCGGAGAGGATGGGAAGACGCAACAAAGACAAACGGGCAGGGGGAATGAAATGTTACACGAGATTGATGGATATGAATTGATTCCGGATAGCTGGGGCCACGCCGACAAAATAAACAACATCCTCATTGCGAACAACATAAAAAATAAGGCTATTCAAGTTTGTGCTAGATATAATTACACCACAGTTTATTGGATGTGGGTCACGTTTGGCGACCACCATTTTATTCGAGAGGCCATCGACAAGGCAGTTAATGCGCTGCAAGAGAAATTCGGTCCTGGGTTGCCCGTACACAACAATTACGAACTAGCCAAAACCCTTGTCCCCTCCAACGCTCAACCCCCTCAGAGGTAATATCATGACCCGCGCACAAGCCTTCGGAAAAATTTACGCCATCATCGAAAAAATCACCGCCGGCCGCGTCAAAAACGCCGAAGCATTCTTCCCGGCCCCGGCTATATTCCTGGGCACCTACGCCCGGCAGTACATGGAGGCGGGAGAGCCCGGACTTGACCTCTGGGGCGAGGCCATGGAGGCCCTGGAGGCCAGCGATTTAACCAAGCCCCTCCTCCTGGCCGAGCAAGGTGATTTTTGGATCGGGTACTATGCCGCCAAGCACGCGTTGCGCCTGCCCGGGAAGAGCCTGAGCACCAAGGAGACGGCAAAAATCCTCGGCATCGACGCTGCCACGGTCAGGCAGCAACTCGCGGCCGGGCGGTTCCCCGGGGCGACGAAATTCGGGCGGGACTGGCAAATCCCGTCCGGAGCCGTGGCCGAGTACCGGACGAAAAGCGCGAGGCAGGGGACGGTGGACGATGTTGACAGGGACGTGCCTGCCGAGTAGCAACGCCCCGCTTCGGCGGGGCTTCTTTTTACTGCCTCACCCTGCGCCCCTGCTGCTCCACCCGCCGCTGCTTGGCCCACTCCACAAGCTCGTCATACACGGCTCGCCAGACCCCGTCCTCCTTCCAGGCCGGCAACCCCCCGTGCGCGACCAAGGCCGGGATGGTCTCCCGGCCGTAGCCTATCTCCTCGCTGATTCGCTTGGCACTTTTGACAATTACCGGCATACACTCCCCCGTCCGGCTACGCCGGCACCTGCTTGATTGTCCACTTTCCGCCCTTCCACTGCGCCCACGTAAACCGCACCTCCGGGAACCGCTGCGCCGCCCACTTGACCTTGATGCGGCTGTCTTCCCACACCATTTTGCCCTTGACCTCATGCACCTCGGTCAGCCCGTTGGCGAGGACCACCCACCAGTCCGGCGTGTACCGGCAATCCCGGGCCAACTCGAACGTCTTCCCCTCGAACTCGCACCCCACAATCTCCCCGGTCAGGATGCGCGGGAGGAGGTAGGTCTCGTGGTAGCGGCGCTCGGTCAGGTTCGGCGTACCCCTGGCGACCGTCGTTTTGCCCGATTCCTGCCCCGTGGCTGCGTTTTTGGGGGTGGACCCGATACGTTGTCCATTTTCGACTCCACCCCCACCTAAAACGGGCGATTTGACGGGATGCGCGTTTGCTGCCCTGGTCATCCGTTCGTGCCAGCGGGCAAAGCCGCCGGCCGCGTGGATCTCGGAGACGGAAACGCGCACCCCGGGCATGGCTAGTCCACCTCGAACGCGGCCTTGAACTTGATCCTGACCCCGGCCGGGATCGTGAGCGGCTCCCCGGTTCTGGGGTTGCGGCCCTGGCGTTCCTTGGTGGCCACCGGCGTGAACGTGCCGAGGCACGGGAATTTGACGGACTCACCGGCCCGCATGGTGGCCTCGACCATCTGCCCGGCCAGGGCGAGACAGTTTTTCGCGGCGTCCTGGGTCATGCCGGATTCCGTGGCAAAGCGTTTGATAAATTCGGTCTGGGTCATGGTCTTCCTCCTGCCGGCTCACGCCGGGCTAATGTTGTTTTCGTCGTGCCTGTCCGTCACGTCGTAAGCAGTGACCACCGTCAAAGACTGCGTGTTGACGACAAAGCAGAACCCGTTCCAGGCGTAACGCACCGTCTTGTGGTCCATGTGCGTTTTCTTGCCACACACCACGGCGATTTCGGCCAAATGCAACGAGATATTACGCTGGTTCATGCGCTTAATCGCGTGGTCGGTGTAGCGGAGGGACATTACGCCACCAGTCCGCCGGCTTTTATTGCCTCGCAAACCTCGTCCCTGGCATCCACGACGGCCACGATGAGGTCGCGCATCGTCTCCACGTTCTCTCGGTCAGCCCGCAGGTTGTCGCCCATCATGCGTTCCAGGACAGCCTTGGCCGCACCTTCCAGCGTGGCGAAATAGGCGTGATCCGACTCGTATTCTTCGCCGGCCTTCTTCGAGACACGCACACGGGAAATTTGATACCCCGGGTCTGTGTAGTCGATCCTGTGGTTTCCGATCCTGACTGGCATGGCTCTAATTCCTCTCAGGAGGCTTGTGGCTGGACGTTTGCGGGGTCACCCTATGTCCAGGCCGTTTTTTGTGGAAAAGCGAAGCAGCGGCCGCTACAGGGCTAAAACGGCACGTCCGACATTTCGCCCCCCGGCATCGCGTCCATGCCGCTGGCCTCGCTCGGGAATCCCTGCCGCCCCGCGCCCTGATTCCCCCTGGCCGGCTGGCGGTCCTGGGGCTGGTCGTCCTTGTCCGGCCAGTCGATGGGCGTCACGCCCATGCCCGGAGAGTTGACCAGGACCTCCGTCTGGTAGTGCTTCTGGCCGTCTTTCTCCCAGGTGCGCGTGGCCAGTTTCCCCGCGACGTAGATACGAGTCCCTTTACGCAGCCACTTTTCGCAAAATTCGGCCTGCTTATCGAAAGCCTTGACCCGCACCCACTCGCATTTTTCGACCTTGTTCCCCTCGCGGTCCTTGTACGATTCGTCCACAGCAACGCTGATCTCCATGACCGGCGTGCCGCTTTGCAAGTAGGTCATCTTGAGACTACCAATACGTCCTATACACTCATAACGGTTTAAAGACACCTTAGATTTCCCTCCATATTTCATTGTTTATTATTTTATAAATATATCCAATTCCAATATTAAAAATGCTAGATATCTCCACGCAAGACAATCCACTCTCCCTGGACTTCCTTATTGCTCTGGCTATATCAATGTTTAATCTTAGTGATTTTTTATTCCTAGCATTTACCGTTGGACTTACCCACCTGCAATTAAATGGCGAATAGTTCCCATCGCCGTCTATTCTGTCAAGCTGTAATCCCTCGTTATAACCGCTCGACATTGCCCATTTCTTAAAGACATCGAAGTCATGCCATTCCGGGCACACCGTTACTCCTCTCCCTCCATATCTTGGCCAGCTTTTGTGAGATTTATTGAGACATCGTGCTTTCATTGATCTCCAAACGGCATACACCCTCGTGTCGCTATCGCCATGCTTGGTATGGGCAGAAGATATAAATTCACCCCTCTTGCAGCCGCATGATAATTGTCTTTTGCCTGTAGATATATCTGTCTCGACTACATTTTTGCAAAAATCACACTGGAAAAGGCCATAATAAATCCACCTTTTCCCAGAAGATGTTTTTTTAGAACGCGTACGCTTGATAAGTTTCATTTTTTATCTTCCCACTCGGCCGATGCACTCGTAGCGATTCAGGTCTGCCATCTATCTCCCCTCCCGCCACCAGCGGCGGCATCGTTCGGTCCATTTGCATTCCGCCACCTGTGCCAGTGGCTTGGCCTTACCCGCCTTCCCGTCCCAGTAGACCGACCCATGGCACAGGCCACCTGTGGCGCAAGGGATGGTGGGGACTTTGTCGCAAGGCTTGGTCACTGGAGCCTCTTGCCCCGACACAGAGCGTCAAGGATGCGCCGAGCCCCAGCGATGTTTCTTTCCGCCTGTTCGTCCTCGGGAGTATCCCACGCAGGCAGCGCGACCATTTCATGGCAAGGCGTGGCTTCGGCCAAAACCTTATCCGCCGCCATCAAATCGGCCGTAGTCGGCAGAAAGCTGGAAAGCTTGCGATGCTTGCGGCAGGCCAGGGCAAACCGTTCCGACGTCCACCGCTCCTCCACGAGATCGTCATGCAGAGCAGCGCTAAGCACGGCCAGTTCCTCCCGTGACTTCTGGCAGGAGTTCGCCAGCCGCAGGTTGAAAAACTGCATCGCCTGCCACACGTCTTGCTTCGTCAACGCTTCCATTCCCGCCCCCTGTCATGCCCATGGCCTGCATAAGCTCGATTGCCGTTTTCTTGCTCTCCTCGCGCCGATGGTCCTGGTACGTCCGGGGTTGCGCCTGCCCGGGGCTGGCCCGGGCCGCCATGTTCCCGCCCTTGTTCTGGTCACGATCAAGCCAGCTTGTAATAAAACGCTTGATGCCCTTGGCCGTCTTGAGGCGCTTAGAATCAGCCGAGAGCCAGCCCTTCATGCTGCGCAAGGCCTGCAACACGTCCACGGCCGGATAGAGGGGGGAAAGCTCGTCCACGTAGTCCTGGCGGACCTCGAAGACCTTCGGTTTGCCGTAGGCGTCTTTGCCTGCAAGGGGTAAAGTCCCAACCAACTTCGGCAACTCGGCTGGTGGCTGGCCGGAAGGTGGCTCGGCCACCTCCGGGCAAGAACCTGACCGAAGGGAAGGTTCCTCTTCTGGTCGGTTGGTAGGTAGGTAGGTAGGGGCATTCCTGTCGGCATGCTGGTCGCATGCTGCCGGCATGCTCGGAGCATCTGCTTTGCATCCGGAGGGCTTTGCCGGATTCTTCCCCCACCTGGCTTCGGCCGCGTTTTTGGCCTGTTGGCTCCTCTTCGGGGCCTCGATGACGAACGGCTGGTGGTCCTCCCAGTCATGGAGCCGGTAGACGCCATCCTCGCCCTGGTCGAGGAAACCACTCTCCATCATGGCCGAAATGAACTTTTCGGGGTCATCCTCCCACCCGGCTTCCAGGGCTACGTCCATGGCGTCCATGCCGGCCAGGACTCCGTCCGGGTGGTTGGTAGCCGTATTGATCCACAGGTCAATCAGGTAGTCCGTGGAGCCGGCCCCGAGGAGCATCCGCAGCTTTCGGCGCTTGCGATGGCCCTTGAAGCTGACCGCGATGCGAATGTCCGTGTTCGTGTTCACCTACGGCAACCTCCACCCCTGTGACGGGGCCATGCTCGGCCGATCATCAAACCCGTCCATGCCCCGCAGCCGGTAGGCCAACAGCGTGAGACAGTTCCAGGCGGCGTGGGCAAGGTGGTGGATTCCGTCGTCCGGGTCATTCTCCTCGCCGCGCCAGAAGGCCCACAGGTGGCGCATAAGGGCCGCGAAGATGCGACCGAAGGAAATGCCCTTGGCCCAATTATTGTCGCCGTAGCGGGCTGCTCCGACCGAATACACGCGCACCAGCTCTCCCAGGGCGTCAGGGGGCACGAGGTCGTAGCGGAGCTTGCCGGAGTCGTCCTTCCGGCCCTCGGTCCTGGCCAGAGCGGTGATGTGGGGGGATTCGGTGGTCATGACGCGGCCCCTTGTCCATGATCCCGCAAAAACGCCCGCAACTCATCCGTCACCAGCAAGCGCCACCCGCCATTTCGCCGCGCCCTCGGCAGTCCGGCCTCCCGGATGAGCCGGGCCAGAGCCGGCACGCCAGATAGATTGACGACGCGCGGGACGGCGTTGATGGCGACGACCAATTTGGACAGGGGGATCGACTCCAGGTCCGGGCGCTGGTCCAGCATCCGAGTCACGACGATAGCGAGCCCGGTGGATCGCGGCAGGGTGCCCGGGGGAGGGACGCGCTTGACCGGCTTGGCGAGGAGCTTGACTACCCGGGCCTCGATCGTGCGGACCTCCTCCAGGACCGCGCGCAAGTCTGGCCGGCGCATGTCCTCAAGCCGGCCCATGGAGCATCCGCCGTCGCGTGTGCACGTCTTGTCCCCGGCCCGGAACATCGCCACGCACTCGGCAGGAGAGACCCGTCCCATGCCCCGGCAACAGTCCGCGGCAAGGCCCCTGGCCCGGCGTGAGGCCTGTGCCTCGGCTTTCGCGCCGGCCCGGTTGAGCGTGCGGGTGGTCTCCATGGGCTTGTAGGGGTCCGAGGTCCCGAACGTGACGCTCATGTCCATTACCGCACCCTCCGCGCCATCTGGTCGGCCATCCGGCGCTGCTGCTCGTTGAGGATTTCCGTCCCACGCCGGCAGGACAGGCAGGGGATGGAGTCGCACAGGATGGCTTCCCGGCAGTGGGCGTGCAGGCCGGGTCCGGCGGGGGCGTAAGGGCAGGTGGTGGGGTGGGTGGTCATATATTCTGCTCCGAAACTTCCGTTTCGCACGTGCAGACCGTCTTGCTGACCCACTTCCCGGCTGTAAAAATCTGCCCTGCAATGGGCTCCAGGTTCGCCATCAGCTTGTCGCTGGATTCCCGGACGCTTCGAGCCCGCTTCATCATCACGTTGGCCTCGCTGGCGTTGATCTTCCCGTCCGCCAGGGCCTCGCCGGTCGCATGGGAAAGCTCCCCAAATGCAGCCGAGAGGGAGCAGAACTGCGAGGGGATGGACCTGTGCCCGCCCGAGGTGGCCGTTGCCGGCTCCAGCTGCGCCAGCATCCAATCCAGGAGGAAGCGGTTGCCGAGCGCGTTGCAGATAGCCACCACTTCCAGGATGTCGGGCAAGCGGTCCTGGTGTTCGGCAAAAAGCTTTTTCGCCACGGACTCGTGAATTTCCATCCGCACGGCGATTTGTTTGAGTGTCAGCCCGGAAAGCAATTTCGCTTGCTGGATTGCGGCCCCGACCGGCATCACTTTCAGGTCAAGTTCCATAATAAACCCCGCCATTCCCTTTAGTTCCTTGAGGTTGCAACGCACTCGGCTATGGTTTGAGCATGCAAACCCTGAATGTATCCGTCGAAAAGGACGCCGCCGGCCTGCTCGTCACCATTGTGTGCGTTGACCGAGCGGCCGCCCATTTCAGGCGCTTCCGCCGGCCGACCGGGACCAGCCGGGCGGAGATCGTCCGCGAGGCCGAACGGATGGCCCTGGAGCGATGGCCTGGCGGAATCATGTGGCGGCTGGCTCTGCCCCTGGGAGACTGCGGCCATGTCGAATGACCGGTGCGGCCAGTGCGCCGAGTGGGGCAGCGTGTACCAGGGCCGCCGGGACATAGACGGCACATGGCTCAAGTGCTGCTTGGCCGCCTGCCGGATCGTCCGGGAGGATGAGGAGGCGTGCGACAAGTTCACGCCCGCCCCCGCCCGGAAAGTCCCGCGAGGATGAGGCCGAAAACGACGCCCGCCCAAAAAACACAGAGGCAGAACGCGGCCATGAGCCAGCCGTTCGGAGCGCAGACGGGTTCCATCACGCCCCCACTCCCTCTTCCTCTTCCGTCCGCCGCATCCCCGGGTACGGGTCCGGACACCGGCTGTGGACGTCCACGAAATCGCGGTAGGCGGGGCTGTCCAGGGCCGCGCCGACAAGAGGAACGCCGCAGGACGTGCAGGTGGTCGTCAGGGTGCGGGCGTCATGGACTAGGTTTCGATGGAGAGCGGGGGCGGGGGAGTCGGGGGCTGGGGCCGGGCGGCGGTCACCGTAGAGAAAGGGCCAAAGCTTTTTGATTGTCCGATAGCTCGGGCTGGCCGAAGGCTCATTTAGAAGCCGCCAGATGGTGGCCTGAGGGATACCAGTCCGACGGGCTATTTCTGAATCAGAAATCCCGGATACCTTGACGGCTCGGAGGTCATTTATGATGTCCATGCGGCCCTTCTACCCATTAACGGGTAACATGTCCACATCAATTTGCCAAACTTGGGTACGACAAGAAAAGAGGCTTCCGATAGGTAGGGACAGGAGGCCGTCTATGCCGTTTCTTGACGAAATCCAGGCCCTTTTGGACAGATATAGAGGGAACCAGTCTGAGCTTGTCAGGCTGACCGGGGTCCCACAATCCACGCTCAACCGACTGTTTAAGGGGACTGGATCGCCAAAAGCGGATATCTTGGCGAAAATCTTGGACGCCGTTGGGGCAAAGCTGGTTTTGCCAGGAGAGCGGCCGGAGACCACCCGGGACGTCTGCTGGGTAGACGCCAAAATCGTCTCGGCCGGCGACGGACAACCCTTGCCCCCTTCGGAAAACTACTTCGCCGTTCCTCTCGTGGGTGAGGCGGGGGCCGGACCGGGCGTCATGTCGGATGACGTGATCAAGTCGTGGGTCCTGGTCTATCGCCACCAACACGCGGTCAGATTGAAATCGAATTTGCTGGCCGTGGAAATTGGCCAGGGAAGTACGTCCATGGAACCCCTGCTACACCCTGGCGACATCGTTTTGTGCGACCGGGACGACTTCAAGCCGACCAAGCCAGGCGGGATATTCCTGGTCAGAGAGCCGGGACAGCACGGCGGGGCCAAGATCAAGCGGGTTTCCATCAAGCCCGTTGACCATGACCTGCTCATCACGTTCTACAGCCAGGACACCGTGAATAGTCCGCCGGAGACGTTCAGCTTGAGGGGAGACTACAACGACAACATCACTGAGGCCATCATCGGACGATGCGTTTGGGCTTGGCAAGATATTACGGGGAAGTGAATATGAATCAATTTCAAGAGAAAGTATCAGAGGCGTTGAATAGTAAAAACGCCCTTCTTCCCTGCCCAAGGTGCGGGCACGATCAATTTTCAGTTCTAGACAGAGAGGCATATATACCACTGACAAAGAAAAAGTCCGAAAAGAAAAGCCCCATACATTTTGCCATTCCAATTATAGCGGTTGTTTGTGAGAATTGTGGATATTTGGCGATGCACTCTACGTTAGCCCTGGGGGTCCAAGACGATGGGTAAGGTTTTGGGCGATGGGAGCCGTTTTGCTTTGGCCGGCCAAGGAGGTAGCGGCCTTGACTCCTCGGGCGGAGGTGATAATTCTGGGGGTATGGAAGCCAGAATTACCCGCCTGGAAACTTTGGCCGAAGTCACCGAAAAGGCCCTTACTGACATAAGGGGTGATCTCCTGGAAATTCGGCAAGATACGAAAGAAATACGAAAAGATCTTGGCAACGCCAAAATCTGGGCCTTGATTCTTTTTGGCGCAGGGTGGGTTAGCCTCGTGGGCATTGTGGCCAGAGGATTTGGCTGGCTAAAATAGTTCGCACCCGAAAGGGTGTCTAAGTCCTTGGGGTTCGTCCGCAAGGCCGCCACGCACCGGGTTTGCTGCCCAGCGCGGCGTCAGTAAGGCCCGCCCCGCGCGGGCCTTTTCTTTTCCTGACCAACCAGCTATCAAATTGACATGAAGCACCACATCTACCTCGCCGGCCCCCTGTTCACCCATGCGGAGCGAGCCTACCTCTCCGCCCTCCGCGACCGCCTGCGTCAGAATGTCCCCGCCGTCGTGACGTGGCCGGGCGACCTATTCGATGATGCCCATCTTGCCTCTCTCGGACCAAAGGCCAAGGAACACATTTTTCAGCGGTGCCGCGATGCGATCCATGAGGCTTCCCACATGATAGCCCTCTTGGACGGCCCTCAAGTGGACGACGGCACGGCCTGGGAGATCGGCTACGCCTATGCCAAGGGTATCCCCATAATAGGGCTCCGGACCGACTTTCGGCAGGCAGGGGACACGCCCACCTCCCTGGCCAACGCCATGATCGAGTGCAGCTGCGTGCATATCTACCGATCCGCCGACGATCTGCTGACCGCCCTGACCGGGTAGCCGATCAGCCGACCACGCCCCTCGCCCCGCTTGGCTCTAGCCCGGCGGGGATTTTTTTTGGATTTAATACCCATATTCGGGTATTAATTTCTTGCATTGCTACCCAAGTTTGGTTAGATTCCATCTCAACGAACGCCACCCCAACCCCCAACCCGCTGCGGCCCCGGCCCAGCGCCAGTACGGGGCGGGCGGCGGGACGAGAGAGCCGACCAGCGACCAGAAGCAGCCCTGAAGGATAAGCCCCGCGAGGGGAACCCGGGAACGGGAAAATCCACGGCACAGCCGGAACAATGCAGGGGTTGGGAAGCGGAAGGCGGACGAGGCGGCCAGGGCGCGGCCCGGCAACTTGTAAGAAAAACTTTAACGTTCACCGATCTTTGAAAATTGACGCCTTCAGCGGTCAGCCGGAACCACCCCGGGGAGACTAGAGGCGATGTAACAACCAACACCGGGGCGACCGTCAAACGTCGCCCTCGGGACTGACCTCGCGCATGGTGCGGGGTTTGACCGAGGAGGTGGGTATCATGACCGATTTCCCAAAGATTGATTTCGACGCGCTGTGCCCCACCAGCAAGGCTGAATTGGGGAACAGGATGATTCAGACCGTCAACGCCCGCGACCTGCACAGGGCGCTGGAGGTGGGCCGGGATTTCTCGAACTGGATCAAGGATCGGATCGAGGAGTACGGGTTTGTTGAGAACCAGGACTACGTGAGGTTTACGCCAAAACTGGCGAAAACCTCCCAGGGCGGCCGGCCGCCCATCGACTACCACGTCACCTTCGACATGGCCAAAGAGCTGGGCATGGTCGAGCGGACGCCAGTCGGCCGAGCGATACGCCTCTACTTCATCCGCAAAGAGGAGGAGGCACGCAGCCGGTTCGTTGACGATCACGTCCAAGCCAAGCTGGCGCTTTACCTCGCTGAGGAAATCCGCCCCTGGCAGAAGGTATTCCCTGACCAGCTTTGGCAGGAGTTCGCCCGCCTGACCGGCCACGAACTGAAAGGCAGTCAGCGCCCCATGTATTGGGGAAACCTCGTCAACGAATTCATTTACGGTTTCCTTGATGAGGACGTGAAGAACTGGCTCAAGGAGAACGCCAGATCGAGCCGCTACAAGCGTTTTCACCAGCGCTTCAATGAAGACTTTGGCCTGCACCGCCTTGTTTCCCACATTGGCGTCGTCGTTGGAACGGCTAGGAACAGTTTTTCCATTTCTGACCTTCGCAACAGACTTGAACTCCAGTTTAGCAATAAGCCGGCGCAACTCTCTTTTTTCATCCCGCTGCCGGCCGCACAACAGAGCAGCAAGGGCGCAAACTAGTTCGCAACCTCCCAGGGGCCGCGCTCGTGGCCCCCACGGAGCTTTCGAGCCCCAATTTCCCCGTCAGTAGCGCAGCTTGGTAGCGCACTCGCCTTGGGCGCGAGGGGCCAGAGGTTCAAATCCTCTCTGGCGGACCAAATCTCCACAAGCTTCCAAACAAGCCACGCCGCGCCAGGGTTAGCGCGGCCTTGGAGATGGAGCGAAGCAATAAGACCTCCGCCGAGCTGCTTGGCCAACAGTAAGCCGGCATGTCTCGCTCCATCCCCCCCTGGCTGCGAATTGAAAGGGCGCAGTCAGGTTGTTGGACCATCGCTACCCGGCACGTCACGCCGGGACCGCAGTTATGGGCGGTTGGCTAGGGCACACGTCACCGTCCACGCACGGACGGGCCTCCCGGGGAGGCTGGCAGAGGCGCACGTCATCCCGCGCCCGGTAAACGCAGAAAGGAGAATCCTCGCAGCCGGGCGCAGGGATGGGGTCAGAGGTGAGGGAGTGGGTTTTGCCGCCCTCTCACCCCTGGCCGAGAGGTGACGCTCAGACCAGGAATCAGCACCAAACGTCGCCCGGCGCGTCAGCCCGGGGCCACGTGGCCGTGGTCGGCAGAGGAGGCCCGAACCCTGGCGGTCGTATGCCCGACAAAAGGAAGTCATCCGTTTTGCGGCTGCCGGGGAGAGGGAGTCGAGGTTGGGAGGGATGGCGATGAACGGCGGGTTTCGCGCACAGCGTGGCCGCCATGCGGGACCGTCAAGAGCGGCAGGGGATTCCCCGAAGGCCGATTGCGTGGCCGAGATCGTTCCGCCATCCCTTCCAGCCCCGAATTTCCACCAACCGGCCACGTGTCCGCGTCAGGCGGGCGATGGGGCCGAGGTGGCAACCACAACCGGGCCGTTCGGACCAACGGGCGGCCCAACGAAGGACAGCGATGAGCAAGCAAAGCGAAGCGAAAGAACAACAGGGGTACGAACCGAAGCCGAGGCCGGCCACGTGCAGGACGTGCGCGCACTACAAGTCGGACATTACCGAGGAGAAGGGCGCGTTCGGCGGCACGTGGGTCAAAGAGACAAACTGCCGGTGCTCCATCGGTGGCTTTGCGGTCAAGAAGGCCGCCCGTTGCAAACTCCACGAGTACAGAATCGAAGCATAGTAACCAACCCCCACGGAGGCCCACCATGACCGCCACCCGCCGCCGCGCCAAGACCCGCAGCAACCGCCAGCGCGCCCGCCGTAGGGCAAGGAGGATGACGCGATGCGCATGACCGACTTTTGGCACGCCCTCCGTGGGCTGGCCGCAATCGCCGCCATCGTGTGCGCCCTGATTGCTGCGGCGGCTTGGGACAAGCCGAGTCTGGAGGCGCAGTGGGCGCTGCGGGGGGTAAAAATTTTGGCCGGGGGAATAGGGAGGTAGCCATGTCCAAGATCGCACACAAGCAGTGCTGGCAGTGTTCCAGGGTGGTCATGAGGCCCGGCAGCGAAAACGCCCTTTGTCCGGCCCTACTGGAGTCCCTGATTGGCGACGCCAAGACGCACCCCATGATGTTGACCATCGGCATCCCGGTCAATCCCAATGCGGACGTGACGGACTATCCCTGCGACTTCGACCTGACCATGGCCGCTTTCCGGGAACTACGGGGACAAGACTTCGTGGTGCCCTACGCGCCCATCGAAATGTACGAGCGCATGGCCCGGGAAGACGGGGAGCCGGACGACGGCGACGAAACCACCGGCAAGCCGCACATGCCGCCGGCACAAAAGGATTGGGAGGGGCATTATGGGCTGCGGTAAGGCGACGAAGGGGCCGTGGAGCGTTGCCAAATTTGACGGGAATACCGTTGTCCAGGCCGAGCCAGTTTTGGCGCACGGATTCCCCGGAAAGGTCAGTTGGAACATTGCAATCGTGATGGGAACGCCGGGGGGCCGCGACAAACAAGCAAACGCCCGGATGATGGCGGCCGCGCCTGACCTTCTGGCGGCCCTGGAGGCGGTGGAGTGGCAGGGGTCCATGTTCAAGGATCTGGAAGGCAAGCCCTACACCACATGTCCAGCCTGCCGGCGGGCCAAAGTCGAAGGCCATGCGCCCGGCTGCCTCATCGGCAACGCGCTGGCGAAGGCCAGGGGGGAGGTATGAGCCAACCAATCGAACATTGTTGCGTCTGCGACAACCCGACCGGGCGCGCCGGCATAGGCGAGGACAGCCTTTACGTGGGCGACGACGGGCCGTTTTGCGAAAGCTGTTTCGCGGAGGCCGAGCACCACAGGTCAACGGTGCAGCGGTTGAAGGCGGCGGAGGCCGAGCGTGACCAGTGGGAACGCCTCTACAACGATGCCGCCCAATGCAGAGACGCCGTTATCAAGGAGAGGACGGAGTTTAAGGCCCGCGCCGAAGCGGCGGAGGACCAGCTTGCAATCGTTTTCGGTCTTGCTGCTGACGCTGAAGTCGGGGCCTGCGGCGTTGATTGGGCCTTAAAAAACATCCGCAAGGTTTCGTTTGGGGACACCACGGCGCCTCATCCCGGTCGAGACTGGCGCAAGCGCGCCGAAGCGGCAGAGGCCGAGGTCGGCAGGCTGACGGGGGAGAGGGACGCCGCCGTTGCAGCGAAAGAGGCGGCGGCGGATGGGCTGGTTACGTGTCTCCGCGCCATCCTCGCCGGCCACGCCCCCGCGCCTGAAACGGAAAAAGACCATGGGTGACTCGCCAAATCTTGTACCTTGCCACTGGTGCAAGAGTCCAAAAATCAAATTCACTCCACCAGATGGACTTGCTTGGTATTGTACCGGCCTCGTTCAATGCCAGGATTGCGGGAGTGGAGTCGTAGCAAGGGATGCCGTCACGGCATGGAATTCCTTGCACGAGACACCTCCCGCGCCTACCGCCCCCACCGACGCCGCGACGGGCGGGAAGAGGGAGCGGCGGCTGGAGGAGGCGTTGAAAGGATTGGTCGCTATCCTTTCCATGCCAATCCCTGTCAATCCGACGATCTGGTGGTCCACGCTTAACGACCACGTAGTCATCGCCCGCGCCGCCCTGGCCGGCACCACGGAGGGAGCATCATGAGCGACCATGAAGCCGTCGCCGTCAGACTCGAACGGTCGGTGCAGTTTTGGCGTACTCGCGTCCGTGAACTCAAGGACCACCTGCGAAAAATCGAGGACATGGCCAACGAGTCGCCCAACGCCGGGCACGATCCCTGGCAGATGCTGGCCGACATATCCAACTCCGTCCACGACGCCCTGAACGCCAAGGAGCCCACCCCATGACCACCATCATCACCACATCCGGCCACCCCGTCCGCCTGGACCCGGTACACTACATCCTGGCGCGCCCCGAGGACGTGGCCGAGCAACAGGCGTTTGCCGCTCTGGCCGAGGCTGGACGCGAGGACGAGGTGTTTCGGAGACTGGACGCGGCGCGGACGGCTTGTGTCGGGAGGATTGAGGCGCGGAGGATCGGGGGGAAGGCGGTATGACGGCCGGCGTCTGGCAAATCCCCACGCACGGCATGCCTCGCCCCACGTGGCTGGCCCTGCGCCTAGAAGGCTTGGGGGGATCGGACGCCGCCGCCGCCTGCGGACTCTCGCCGTGGAAAAGCGTCTACGGCCTCTGGCTGGAAAAGACCGAAGCCACAGAGCCGACCGAGGACGAAGATCGTCACCTGCAATGGGGCCGGCTCATCGAGGAGCCCATCCTATTGGCGGCCAGGGAAGAGACAGGCCTCGCCATACAGCCCCACCGTTTCATGGTCTTCAATCGGTCCTACCCGTGGGCCTACTACGACACTGACGGAGTGCTCGGGGAAGACGGAATTTTTGAGGCCAAAAGCGCCAACGGCAAAAGCGACGAGTGGGGCCAGCCCGGGACCGACGAAATCCCTATGCCCTACCTGCTCCAGGTTCAGCACGGCATGGCCGTGATGGGCAAGGCCTTTGCCATCCTCGCCGTGAGCCGGTGGGGCCGCTGGCCGGATATTTACCGGGTGGAACGCCACGAGAGCCTGATTGCCGGCCTCATGCGCAAGGAGGCGGCTTTCTGGGATCGCGTGGAGCGCAACCAGGAACCGCCGATGGACTGGGAACACCCACAAGCCACGGCCGAGATCCAGGCCGCCTACCCGGGCACGGATGGGACCACGGTTGACCTGCCGGCCGAGGCTGCCCGCTGGCACGAAACCGTGGCCGAAGCCAACGCCGAGATAGCCGCCGCCGAAGCGGTCAAGGCCCGATTCCTCGCAAAGATTCGCAAGACCATGGGCAACGCGGCCGTGGGCATGCTCCCAGACGGCACGGCCTACACCAGAAAGCAGAACGCAAACGGAAAAATCATCCTGCGGCACGTGAAGCGGCCGTAGCGGAGGACGAAATGTCGAACGGAAATCTTCCCCAGGAGAGCGGCGGCGCGTCCGTTGCCGCGTTGATCCAGCAGCAGATCCCGGCCATCGCCATGGCCGTGTCCGGCGGTACGAAAGAGGAGCGCCAGAAGCGGGCTGAACGTTTCGCCCGGGTGGCCCTGACCACGATCCGCAACAATGACAAGCTTGCCCAATGCCGTGTCGAAAGCCTTCTCGGCGCGCTCATGACGTCGGCCAGCCTCAACCTGGAGATCGATCCCAGGGGATTGGCCTATCTCATCCCCTATGGCCGGGAGGCGCAACTCCAGATCGGCTACAAGGGGATCAAGGAACTGGCCTACCGGGCCGGAGGCATCAAGGCGATCTATGCCGAGGTTGTCTATAAACCCGAGGTAGAGGCCGGCATGTTCACCATCGAAATCGGCCTGTCCCGCAGTCTGACCCACAAGCTTGACCCCCTGCGCCCGGAACTGCGCAACGGTGACCTTGTCCTGGCCTATGCCGTGGCCGAAATGGAGGATGGCCGCCGGCACTTTGCCTACTGTCTGCGGGACGAGGTCGAAAAGCGCCGCAAGACGAGCAAGATGAATACCGCTTCCCCGGACAGCACCTGGGGGAAGTGGGCCGAGGAAATGTGGCGCAAGACCGCCGTCAAGAAGCTCTGCAAAGACCTCCCGCAAAGCACCGAAGATGCCATGGCAAAGGCCGTAGCCCTGGACGATCAGGCCGAAGCCGGTGTCCCGCAGACATTCGACCTCCCCAAGGATTTCATCGACGTGACCCCGGAGCCGAAAACGGCCAGCGACAGGGCGGCGCAGGTTCTGGGCAAGACGGAAGCCGAAGCAGCGCCGCCGGTCGACGCCCCCACGTCCGTCCCCTGCCCCAACCGGCCCAACGATGAGACCGGCGGCTTTTGGGACGTAAAGGCAACCGTCTGCGAGGGCTGTATGGACCGGGGCGGGTGTCCGTCGTGGGTGGCCGCCTAATGCCCACCACCACCCCCGAAATCGACGCCGCCGTGTCCGCCCTGCTGGCCATCGTGGAGCGGGCGCGGCGGGAGAAGGAGGAGAACCCCCATGGCAAGCAAACGTGCAGTCCGGCGTAAAGCCTGCACCGGAAAGATTCGCCATCCCACCCTGGAGCAGGCGCAGGCCATGGCCCGGAATGGGACTATGCCGTACCGCTGCCCGTTTTGTGGCGGCTATCATTGCGGCCATCCATGCGGGTTCAAGCGGCAATTCAAAAAGCCGAACGGTCGCCGGTACTGAACGGCGACGTTTACCCCGGCCGGGGCGCGGGTCCTGGCCGGGGGACGAGGAGGAGAGGACCATGCTCGAATGGACTGAGGAATACGACGACCACGACAACACCATCTATGCGGCCCCAGGAATCTACACGGATGAATGCGGCAGCCCGCAGTTCTATTATCGCATTAAGCCCATCCTTGAGGAGGACCAAATCAAATTCTCGACGGGGGGAACGGACGAAGAGTTGCTTCCCAAGAACAGGCGGCCAGTATTTGAAAGCCTGGGAGGCGCAAAGATCTATTGCGAAATAGACCACAAAGAACACTGCCGGCAGTGCGCCGCGCATCAAGAATAATCAGATTCCACAAGGAGATTCCACCATGAGCTTCAAGCGAGGCACCACGGCCCTCACTGTGTACCAGACGACCCAGGCCGGCCAGATCACCGGCGAACTGCTCCAACGTTTCGCCCTCCTGTCCATCGACGGCACGGCCGATGAGCGCGGCCAGGGGCTCGTGCCCTTTGACACCCCGCTGGATCACGCGTCCTGGCCCATGGCGCAGAACTTCGCCGGACAGTTCGCCCTGTTCTGCCTGCGCGTGGACACCCGCCGCATCCCGGCGGCCGTGATGAAAAAGCATCTGGCCGAGGCCATGTCCAAGGAGAAGGAGGCCATGGTGGCCGATGGCAAGGCCTTCATTTCCAAGGACCGCAAGCGCGAGATCAAGGATCGGGTCAAGCTGCAACTTCTCGCCCGCACCGAGCCGGCCCCGGCCATTGTCGAGGTCGCCGTGGACCGCACGTCCGGCCGCGTCTTTTTCGGCTCCACGGCCATCAAGATGAAGGACACGTTTGAGGCTCTGTGGTTCGCCATGACCGGGGAGCGACTGGTCGAGCAGACGCCGGAAACCATCCTCGAAGATCCCTATGGAGTCGGCCACGGCGTTGCACTGCTGACCGCCGCCTACAACGGGGGTCTGCACCTGGACAACGGCATGGAAATCGTCGTGGAGAAGAAGGCCACTATCCGCAGCGCGACCACCACCATGGCCGTCACAGCCGTCGATTTGGACAACGTGGGCGAGGCGGTCAAGCAGCTTACGGCCGTCGAGATCACCAAGGCCAAAATCGGCATCGAATACGACGGAAACAGCTTCGACCTGACCGTGACGCCTGACCTTGGGATGACCGGCATCAAGCTCCCCAAGACGCAGCCCAAGGCCGAAGAGGGCGATGACCCGGACGCCCTGTTGCTTGAGCGGCTGTACCTGCTCGGCCAGGTTGTGGACGTGCTGCACCGGGCCCTGCGCGAGACGGTGGTGGCCGAGGAGGCGGCATGAGCGCCATCGTGTGGCTTTGCGTCATCCTGGCCGGTCTTGGGCACATGGGTGCTTACGTCTTCGGCCTCAACGGCTGGTCTGTAGTTGCCGTCATCCTGGCCCTTGCCCTGTGGACCGCCGGCGTCATGGCATCAAGCATGATCGTCTCCGTCAAGCAGCTCGAACACGTCAAGATTCGCAAAATCGTGGACGGCGAGGAGAAGGTCCTTGTGACACTCAGGCTCGGGCCTTTTGGCTACACCATCGACGTGCCGGAAGAGGTCAAGATCGAAAAGTAGCCCCGCCTCCGACCGGCCCTGTCCCGCGAGGGGCCGGTTCCTGCCGATCCCGGGGCGATGTCCTGGGATTGGGAGGAGCCGAAAAAGGAGAAGACGCCATGAGCAAGAAGCACGAACTCAAGACCGACCCCGCCGTATTTCAGGACGTCTATTCCGGCGAAAAAACCTGGGAGATTCGCCGGGACGACCGGAACTTTTGCGTGGACGACTGTCTGCTGTTGCTCGAAACGCAGCACACCGGTCAGGAAATGCAGGACGGGAAGCCCCTCGTTTACACGGGACGCGCCGTCCTTGCCCATGTCACCTACGTATTCTCCGGCCCGGCCTACGGGCTCGCGGCCGGGTGGTGCATCATGTCGATAAAGATGGTGGGGAGTAGGTCATGAAAACCCGCTTCCTCATCCTCTTCCCCCACGAAGTCCGTGCCGCGCTGGCGGGTACGTTGGGGTTGGTTGTGCGGCCGGTGAATGGTTTGCCGCACCAGCGGTTTACAAGAGCCAGAACGAACGGAATTTATTTGGGCCTGACAATACCCCCGGGCAAATGGCTTTTTGACTACAACGAGTCGGAAGAGATCAGGATCAAAAAGTGCCCCTTCGGCGTCCCCGGCGACCGGCTGTGCTGCAAGGAGACGTGGGGGCACACCGGACAAGTCTGGAAAGCAAAAGACGCTGCCAGCGCAACGGACGGTCAGGTTGTCTACCAAGTTTCGCATGACGTAGACGGCCCCGACTTCCGGTGGTGGAGCCCCGCCACCATGCCGGCCTGGGCGTCCAGGATCACGCTGGATGTGGTGGGGGTGCGCGTGATGCGGGCGCAGGAGTTGACGGAAGAGGATGCAAAGGCGGCGGGGATTGTAAACGTCGATGAGCGCAAGTGGGTCACCAATGTTCTGCACTTCAAGCGCCTTTGGGACTCCCACTATGCCAAGCGCGGCCTCGGTTGGGACGCCAATCCATGGGCGTGGGCTGTGGCGGTCAGGAGACCCTAGCCATGGGCCAAGCATCCCGACGCGGCAAAATCGACACGGTGGCCGTCCACCACCTCGGCACGCTCCAAATCAAAATGTCCCTCGCCGCCGTGTGGGTATCCCGCATGGCCCACGAGTTCGAGGCCGACCCTGAGATAACCCAGCTGGTCGGGTGGATGGAACCGCCTTTCCTGGCCTGCCTGCGCGAGTGCGGGGCCGACAGCGACCAGCACATCCGCCCCACCGTCTGCCGCCGGGCCGAGCGCGAGATACGCGACTTCGAGCGCATCAGGATGCGCCACCTCGGCCACCCCATGGACGCGGATGGTTGGGCCGCGTGGCTGGTGACGCTCGACGCGATTGTCCACGACGCCATTGCCGAGTGGGCAGGCGGGGAGTGTTGGGACGAACTGGCGAAGCGGTTTCGCAGTGTAACGCGCATCTTTTTGTCCAAGGCCAAAAATCCGAAGCAGGCCGAGTGGAAAGGCGCGTTGGTCTACCAGCAAGGAGCCAAGGAGTTGAACTGGTGAAACAGCAAGCCGCCGCCAAAAAGTATCAGGGCTACGTCAAGCGGACGACCAAGTGCTGCCGGCACTGCAAGTTCCGCGAACCAGGGACAGGGGCCGACACGTGTCGGATGGGGGCGTTCCCTGTGGCGCAGTTGGGGTTTTGCGACTTTTACGAGGAGAAAGGGAAGTGATGGCCAAGATTGAAGAGATACGGGCGCGGCTGGCGGCGGCGCACGATACAGGCCAGGGGTTTAAAAACCTTTGCATGTCCAAAGATAGCGTAGGGTATCACGCGGAAGAAGATCTCGCCTACCTTCTGGCCCGCGTGGAGAAGCTGGAGCGGGTGGCGGAGGCAGGCCGGAGACTGATTACGCAGGATGCTTTGCGGTCCCGGGCCGGTGGGGCGGTCCTTGTGGGGTCTGGAGATTTCAATGGTCTTGACGGTGCCCTCGCCGCGCTCGACGCCGACGAGAAGGGGGAGGCCGCCCATGCCCGATAAATCACCCCTTGCCCAGGCCGCAGAGAATGCCGTCACGAAAGCCCTGTACGCCGCATGGGCAGTCTCTTGGGCCGCTCACGTCGACGCAGAAGGTTTTAGGGAAGCCTTCGAGGAAACGGCCGAAGAAGCCGCCGATCGTGCAGCCAGGGCGGTTGAAGCTGCCGAGGATGCCCTGAGGGCTGCGGGGGTCGATCCCGGAGTCCATCAGGGGCGCGGCGAGATCCAGGAGGTGCGCCATGCCTGATGCCGGCAATGGAATCACGCGATGCGAATACTGCGGCAGTTCGTGCGGGTGCGGCGCGGATTGCCCGGCCCCGCACAACATCCTTATGGACGACTCGCAGAAACTGGCGGCCATGTATCGCCGGTTCGAGGCGGACCAGGATCGGATCGAGGAATTGCGGGCACAGGTCTGCCGGCTGCAACGGGCGCTGGCCCCCATCCTGGCCCACGCCGACGATCACCCCGACTCGGCCCCGCTACGGTACAGCGCGATAAGGTGCCAGGGGATCAAGGAGGAGGTGGAGAATGCCTAGCACCGACATAACAAAATGCCCCGGCTCAGACGCCCAGCTTTGCGCGTCCTGTTGGCGCAACCTCTGCCCAGCCCAGGACCGCCAGTCGTGGGCAAGCTGGACGGTGCAGACCAGGGGGCGGGCATGGTGCGAGGGGTATTTGATGGTGTCCGTGCCGGCCGGGAATTTGAGGGAGGAGTAGGGGATGCAGGTAGGCAACCTTGGACGAAAGCTCACGGAGCAGGAAGTGGCGGACCTTTTCGAGGTTGCCACCACGACCGCCGAACGTTACCCCGAGCGGTACGGCGGGGTGAAAATCGGCCGACGTGTCCTGTTCTTTGAAAACTTAGTTGCAGAGATGGTGAGGAAGTACCATGCCTTACAAACTGAAAAGACGGGGCAAGACGGTTTGGCGTGGGCAGGCCAGGATCGGGGAGAAAACGATCCAACGCCAGTTCTCGACCAAAAAAGAGGCACAGGATTGGGAGTTGAACCACGACCAGCCCCAGCCGACCGTGACCCGTTCTGTCTCACTCCTCGGATGGGCAACTGAATACCTGGCTTATTGCGTCAGGTACGCATCCAAGACCACCAACGACAAGGCCAACGTCTTCCGCCGGCTGTTTGCTTCTGTGAGCCACGAGACGCAGGCGGGGGCCTTTGACCGGAAGCAGGCGCTTACCTTCCTCCAGGCGCAATTCCAAGGCCGAAGCGGCTATGCGGCCAACAAGGATCGCAAAAACCTTGCGGCGGCCTGGGCCTGGGGCGCCGACTACCTGGAAGGGTTCCCGGCCATCAACCCGTTCAAGCTGGTGCGCAAGTTCCCGGAGGCCCGGGAGCCGCGATACGTCCCAACGGAAGCCGACTTCTGGACGGTGGCCGATGCCGCGACCGGCCAGGACAGGGTGCTGCTCCTTTCCATGCTGTATCTGGCGGCCCGCAAGGGCGAGGTCTACCGGCTCACCTGGGCCGACGTGGACTTCTCCCGAAGCCAAGTCCGGTTGACCACCAGAAAGCGCCAGGACGGGAGCATGGAGGAAGAATGGGTGCCCATGGTGGGCGAACTCTATGACGTGCTGCTGGCCCACCGGCAGGTCGCCAGGAATGAATGGGTGTTCACGCAGACGGTGGGACGCCACGACGGGAAGCCCTATACCGAGAACCGGGGGTTCCCGCAGGAGCTTTGCCGAGAGGTGAAGGTCAAGCCGTTCGGATGCCATGCCATCCGCCACCTGACGGCCTCGATCCTGGCCCGGGCCGACGTACCCATGGTCGTCATCCAGGGCATCTTGCGTCACAAAAAACTGTCCACAACCGAGCGGTATGTGCGCCGAATGGAGACGGTGAGGCCCTACCTCGAATGCCTCTCTGGAGGGCAAAAGCGTACCAAAAGCGTACCAAAAATGAACCCCCCGAAGGCGGTGACCTCCGGGGGGTTGTAAGGATTAGGAATCCTTTTGGAATCTGGCGGGGCCGAAGGGACTCGAACCCTCGCCCTCCGACGTGACAGGCCGGCGTTATAACCAGCTTAACTACGACCCCGCATTTTCTCTGGTAGGCGGAACAGGGCTCGAACCTGTGACCCTCGGCTTGTAAGGCCGATGCTCTCCCAGCTGAGCTACCCGCCCGCCCGGCGAGACACGGTATCTACGCATCTCCCCCCCAACCGTCAACAGGTTTTTTCGAAAAGTTTGCAATTATCGACTTTTTTTCATGATTCCGGCAGTATGGAAGGAGCATGAACCCGGTGCCGAGGGGAGGGAGCCATGGCGGTCCTGACGGCGATTGCGTTCCTGGTGGTTCTGGAGGCCCTTATGGTGGCCGGGCTGACCTACGGCTTCTTTGTCCGGTCCCTGGGGCGCCGACGGCCGCCGGAGTTCCTGCGGGCCTGCCGGGACCGGCCGGCCGTCTGCCTGGCCCTCGGCGTGGCCACCGGCCTGGCCAGCCAGGCGACCCTGGTCCTGACCTATCCCCTGGGGCGCCTGGTCGGCCGGCACGGGCCGCCGGCCGGACCGGGCCGGCCGACGGTCGTGTGTCTCCACGGCCTCTACCACAACGCCGCCGCCTTCCTGGCCCTGCGCCCGGCCCTGGGCCGGGCCGGCCTGCCCCATGTCCTGTGCCTGGCCTATTCCTCGTTTGGCGCGGAGTTCGAAACCGTGGCCCAGGACCTTCTGGCCCGGCTGCGCCGCGACCTGCCGCCGGACGGGCCGCTCCTCTTCCTGGGCCACAGCCTGGGCGGCCTTTTTGCCCGGCGTCTGGCGGCCGAGCCGGACATCGGGCCACGAACCCTGGCCCTGGTCACCCTGGGCGCGCCGCACCGGGGCAGCGAACTGGCGGCCCTGGCCGTGGGGCGGCTCGGCCGGGGGCTCGTGCCCGGCGCGCCGCTCTTCGCCGCCCTGGCCGCCTTGCCCGATCCGCCCGGGGCGGCGCTGTTGTCCCTGGCCTCGCCCGTGGACAACATGGTCATTCCGCTGGAGGGACTCGCCCTCGGCCGGCCGGGCTGGCGCGAGGAAGCGACGCCCCCGGTCTCCCACGTGGCCATGCTCTACCACCCGGCCGTGACCGGCCGGGCGGCGGCATTTCTGGGGGAGGCGGCCCGGCGGGCGGCCGGACCAGGACCCGGACAAGGAAAAGCCGGCTAAACCATGGTCTTTCGCATCTGGGCCACGAGCTCCTCGAGGGGCGTCTCGTCGTCGATACGGTAGGGGCCTGCCCCGTCCCGCTCCTGGAACCGGGGAGCGGCCGTCTGGCCCACAGGCGGGGTGACCGGGATACTGGCCGATGGCGGCAGCTTGGGATCGCAAGGCGGCGGGGGTTGCGGCGCTTCCACGGGCCGGACCGGCGCCGCGGCCGCGGCGTTCGGCCGGAAGGCCACGGTCGGCGGCACGAGGTTGGTCTTCTGGTCCAGGAAATCCTCGCGGTAGCGTTCGAAGGTAAACATGCCCTCGCCGCGTCCGGCCTGCTGGATGCTTTCGAGCTGGTTGAAGCGGTTTTCCCGGATGATGTTTTTGACCGACACGGTCGACCGGAC
This sequence comes from Solidesulfovibrio carbinoliphilus subsp. oakridgensis, assembly GCF_000177215.2. Classification (NCBI taxonomy): domain Bacteria; kingdom Pseudomonadati; phylum Thermodesulfobacteriota; class Desulfovibrionia; order Desulfovibrionales; family Desulfovibrionaceae; genus Solidesulfovibrio; species Solidesulfovibrio carbinoliphilus. The sequence continues at coordinate 4,016,402 of NZ_CM001368.1, forward strand.
GATGGACAGGACCGGGGCGCGAAAGCCCACCCGCGCCAGGATCTCCATGTGCTGCACCACCACGGCCCCGAGGCTCGAGGCGATCTGCGCCCGGGCGAAATCCTGGGAGCCCTCGCCAAAGGCGTTGCAAAGGCGCAAAAGCGCCTCCTCGGGCGTGCCGGCGTGCAGGGTGGCGATGACCAGATGCCCGGCCTCGGCCGCGTTGATCGTCAGGCGCATGGTCTCGGGGTCGCGCAGCTCGCCGACCATGATGACGTCCGCGTCCTCGCGCAACACGTCCTGCAGGCCCTGCTCGAAGCTCGGAAAATGGGCCCCGAGCTCCCGCTGGTCCATGAGCGCCTTTTCCGAAGTGAAGCGGTATTCAATGGGATCTTCCAGAGTGATGACGTGGGCCGAGCGGGTCTGGTTGATCTCCCGGATCATGGCCGCGATGGTGGTGGACTTGCCGTTGCCGGTCGGGCCGCAGATGAGGATCAAGCCGTGGTGGAGCGAACAGAGTTCGCGCAGGGACGGATGGAGGTTTAAGGCCTCGAAGTCCGGCACCACCGAGGGCAGAAACCGGACGGCCAGGCCCAGGCCGTCGGCGGTGTAGAAGGCGTTCAGGCGCATTTGGGCGTCGCTCGAGCAGGTCGAGAAGTCGACCGACCACCGCTCGGCCAGGAGCCGGCGCTGGCGTTCGGTGGTCACGTACTTGAGCAGGGCGTCCATTTCGGCGGTGTCGAACACGATCTCCCGCTGGAAGTGCAGGTGTCCGGTCTTGCGCACGGCCACGGGCTGGCCCGTGCGGATGTGCAGGTCGGTGATGCCGTTTCGCACGCAGGTGCTGACGAGCTTGGTGAATTTTTCCATAACCCTTTTTATTGGCTGTTGTTGGTCACGGTCAGCCGGGACATGTCGCCCGAGGCCCGCAGTTCCGGGGCGTACATGGCTTCGGCCTGGGCCGGGGGCAGGGTGAAGACCCCCGGGGTCACGGCCCGCACCAGGGCGTAAAACGTGTGCCACTTGGCGTCGGGCAGGTCGGTGAAGAGCAGCACCCGGTCGTCGCGCAGGTCAAGCGCGGCCGGCTCGGCTTTCGGCCCGTCCCCGGCCTCCGCTTCCGGCTCCATCCAGGGCAGGCGCTCGGTGGTGGCCAGGCGCGGGTTCTCGATCTCGAGCCCGGCGGGCAGCAGGTTTTCGAGCACCACGTTGGCCACCGGGCCGGCGGCGGCCCGGACCGAGAACTTGACCACGGCCAGGGCCCCCTGGGGCACGGCATTGAGGTCCAGGGGCTGGCCGTCGCGGGTCAGGTAGGTCCGGGCGATTTCGATCCCGGCCGCCTGGGGGGTGTAGGCCGCGGGCGTGGGTATGCCCCGGGTGCGCACGGAATAGAAGCAGGCCCCGGGCTCGAAACCCTGGTCCAGGCTGATTTTGAGGTCCCCCTCCTGGTCGATGCCGCGAAGGGTCAGGACCTTCCCGCTCGTGAAGTCCGACAGGACGCCCGAGCCGGCGGAAACGAGGCCCGAGAAGGGCTTTTTGGCCTGCTGCCGGGCGTAGAACTTGCCAAGGGCCAGGAGCGCGAAGGCGTTTTCCTGGGTGGACGGGTAGGCCTCGCCTTCCAGGAGCCGACCGACCTCGGCGGCCAGGCTGCCGAGCCTCGGGTCGGCCGGGGCGGCGTCGAGCAGGGCCGAAAGGAACAGGGCCTTGTTGCGCAGGGTGGAATCGAGGTTGCCGCCGGTTTCCTTGCGCGGTTCGGCCGGCGGCACCGGGCCGGAAACGAGGATGTCCGCCGCCCGGGTGTTGCCCACGGCCGCGTAGGCCGCGCCGAGCAGCCCCCGCGCCTCGGGCGGGAGCTTTTTGGCCTGGCTGTCGCGCAGGTTGTCCATGGCTCCGATGTCGGCCCGGCCGGCCCGGGCCTGGACGAAGAGGGCGTAGGCGGCCAGGTTCAGGCCCTCGGGTTTGGCCAGGTCCGCCCCCCGGCCGGTCTCGCCGGCAAAGGCCAGGGCCTGGGACAAGAGCGAGGGGTCCACCGGGAAGCCGGCCTGTTTGGCCTCGATCAGGAAGTGGGTGGCGTAGAGGCTCATCCAGGCCTGCGGCTCCTCGCCGCCGGGCCACATGGAAAAGCCGCCGTTATAGAGCTGCATGCCGGTGACGCGCCGGATGGCCGACTGGACCATGGCCTGGGGCGAGAGGGCCTCGAAGGCGGCCGGGTCCAGGGCCCGGGCCAGATCCGCGAAGTAGAGGAGCGGGAAGGCCTTGGACACGGTCTGCTCGATGCAGCCGTAGGGATAGCCGAGGAGCGACCGGAGGTTGCCGGTGAAGCGGATGAGCGGAAAACGGCCGACGGTCACGTCGCGCCGGGCCGTGCCGGGCAGAAATTCGCCCGAGGCCAGGTCCGGCACGGTGAGACTCGCGGCTTCGAGGGCCCCGGACCGGACCGAGGTCCGGGCCGGCAGCGGCGAGCGCACCGGCAGCCGGGCCCCATCGGACGAGGATTCCCCGCCGCCGGATACGGCCACCGCGAATACGGCCACGCCCTCGGCGTTTCCCGCCACGACCGGAAATTCCACCGTCGCGGCCGCGCCCTTGGCAAGGGCCACCGTGCGGGTCGGGTCCTCCACCTTGACCGGGCCGGTGGCCGTCAGGCTGACGGCAAAGGTGCCGTCCTTGCCGGTGTCGTTTCGCACGGTGACCGGAATTTTGGCCGCGTCGCCAAAGGACAGGAACCGGGGGAAGGAGGGAAGCAGGACCAGCGGGCTCTTGACCAGGGTCCGGGCCTCGGCCGCGGCGAACCGCCGGCCCGAGACGGCGGCGGCCATGAGGCGCACCTGCCCCTGGAATTCCGGGATGTCGAAGGAGACCCGGGCCTTGCCGTCCGGGCCGACGGTCACCGGTCCGGACCAGTAGGCCACGGTTTTTATGGCCGGGCTCTGGGAGCGCACGAAGTTGGACAGGTCTTCCAGGGAGTCGCCGCCGCCGGCCAGCGCCTTGCCCATGACGGGCGGGACCTCGGGCAGAAGGAGCGAGAAGGTGTCGAAGGTCTCCACCTGGAGCTGGCGCTTGGCGTAGAAAAAGGCGAACGGGTCCGGGGTCTTCTGGGCGATGAGCTGGAGGATGCCCTCGTCCACGGCCGCGACCGTGACGATTGCGCCGGCCGGGGCGGACACCTCGGCCGTGAGCTTGCCGCCAGGCCGCATCTCGGCCGGGGCGGAGAGGGAAAGCGGCAGCCGGCCCGAGGCCTGGTCCACCGGGATGGGCACGGCCCCGTAGGCCCGGGACGGGGCGTCGGCCACCACGTCGGCCGCCTTTCGCACCAGGGTCGCGGTCACGTAGACGCCGGGCATGTATTCGGGCTTGACCGGCACCGAGATCTGGCCGGTGTTGCCGGGGAGATTCACGACCTGGACGTCGTGGACGCCGGAGCCCTCCACGGTCACGAGCAGCTTGCCGGCAAAGGGGGCCCGGACCTGGAAGGTCGCGGTCTCGCCGGAAACGTAGTCGGCCTTGTCGGGCTTGAGTTCCAGCCGGCCGGGATTCTCCACGGCCCAGGGCGAATAGCCGAAGCCGCCGGCGTAGAATTCGAGCTGGCTGGCCGCCCCGGATGCGTCGGACAGGACCAGCCGGTAGCTGCCGAAGGACGGCGGGGTGAAGGTGACCGAGCCCCTGCCGCCCTTGGCGGCCACGGGCCGGGTGTCCACGGTCTTGGGGTCGCGCACGGACTCGTACTTGTACGACCCGTCCGGGCCCTTTCGCAGGACCGTCTGCCAGGTGTCCCGGTAGAGGGTCGCTGTCAGTTCTGCGTCGCCCTCGGCCAGCGTCCCGTCCGGGGCAACGACCACGAAATCGAAGCGCAGGGGCTTGCCCGGGGTCGCGGCCTCGCTTTTTAAGCGCTTTAACCCCGGGTAGGCGGCGTAGACGTGGACCGGCGTCCGGGCCAGGCCCGTCACCCCCCGGCCGCCGCCCTCGCGGACCCGGGCCGTGAACACGGCTTCAAGCGCCGCCGGCGGAGCCAGGTCGCCCGGCAGGGCGGCCTCGAAGGCGGCCTTGCCGTCGGCGTCCAGGGCCCCGGTCTCCTCAAGGATCTCGGTGTCCTCGAAACTTTTTTCCGGGTCCCCGAAGGTGTAGTCCTCGAAGCCCTTGGGCGCGAACGGGGCTTTTATGAGCCGGGCCCGGACCTCGACCGGCAGGCCCGAACCCGGGGCCCCGAAGAGGTAGCGGCCGGACACGGCAAAGGGCAGGGCCTCGCCCGGCCCGGCCGCAGCCGTCTCGGAGGATACGGACACGCTCACGCGGTCCGGCACGAACTCCTCCACCTGAAACCGGTACTGGCCGATGACGGTTTCGCCGGCCACGATTTCGATGACATAGGCCCCGGTCAGGGACTGGGTAGGGAGCGTCTGGCGCAGGCTGACCATGCCTTCGGCCCCGGTCACCACGGCCTGCTCGCCGAGCTTCCTGCCCCGGGGATCGGACAGCCGGATGGTCACGGGCATGGACGGCGGCAGGCCGAGCCGGGCGTCGCGGACCACGGCCAGCCCCTCCAACGTCTCGCCGGGCCGGTAGATGTCGCGCTCGCCGTAGACGAAGGCGGTGTAGCCCGTGGCCGGCATGACCGCGCCGGCCACGTCGAGGCCGGTCGTATCCACGCGGAACCGGTCGTAGAGGAGAAAGCTCGTGTCCGCACCCTTTTGGACCACGATGAGGTAGGGCCGCTTGTCGGACATGATGGCCGGGCTGATTTTGGCCCGGAAGAGTCCCTGGGCGTCGGTGCTGCCTGCGGCCAACTCCTGGTTCTGGTAGGACAGGATGCGCACGCTTGCCCCGGCCAGGGGCGCGAGGCTCGAGTAGGAGGCGGTCCAGACCAGGAAGTCGTCCACCCCGTGCTTGGCCACGATGCCGATGTCGGTCACGAGCACGAACCGCTGGAAGCCCTCGAACTTGCCGGGCACGGTCAGGGCCACCCGGTAGAGGCCCGGTTCCTGGCCCTCAATGTATTTTTCCAGGTTGACCGGCGTCACCACCGCGCTGTTGCTCTTGTAGCGCAGGGGAATCCGGTCGTGGTAGATGCGGTCGCCGAGACTCGAATTGACGCCCGAGCCGCTGGCCTCGTCGTCAAAGGCCGAGTAGTCCATGGAAAAGAGCGGGAAGAGGTTGTTGTAGTAGACCCGGTCGATGCTGAGCTCGGCGGCGTTGGTGTTGATGCTTTTGACGGCCAGGTTCTTGTAGCCGTTTTTGGACAGGAACATGCCCTGGTCCTTGAAGTCCACGCTCGGCTCCAGGTCCGGGATGCGCACGGTGCGGCTGACGGTCTCGCCGAGGACCGCGCCGTCGGCCGCGGCCAGCCCCTTTTCCAGGGTGACGGCGTACTCGCGGCCGGGCTCGAACGGGCCGCTGACCACCAGGTCGCCGCCGTCGGCGGACAGGTTGCCCTCCACCTCGGGCTCGATTTTCAGATGGTCGGCCGTGGCGTCGTTGGCCTCCACGGGCGTGGACAGGGTGAGGCGGACGGTGGACGCGCCTTCTTCGGAAGCGGCTTTCACTTCGCGCAGGCGCAGGTGCGGGTCGAGGACCACCGGAATGACGGCCACAGCCTCGCGCGCAAGGGTGATGTCGCCCTTTTCCGGCTTGACGCCCGGGGTGATCACGACCTTGACGTCGCGTTGCTGGGGCGTCTTCTCCACCGGATCGGACACGAAACCTATCTTTTTCGTGGCATAGGAGGTGGTCAGGGAGACGGCCACGGTCTTGCCGGGATCGCGGGGATCGACCAGGGCGATGTGGTCGGCCAGGGCCTTGGGGTCCACGTTCCGGTTGAACGCCGCCTCGCCCCGGACCACGACCATGGCCCCGCCTTCCGGGGCCGGTTCCAGGTGGGCGGTCAGGCGGGCCACCTCGAAGGAGCCGTAGGAGGCCTGCCAGACGTCCTGGCCGGCCAGGGTCTGGGACGGGGGCAGAAAGCCCTGGGGCAAAAGCCTGACGGAATAGGTGGTGGCCTGGGCAAAGCCGTCCTTGGGCTCGAAACGCAGCATGTAGGGCGACACCCAGGTCCAGCGGCCCGGGGTCGGCGGTTCGATGGCGGCCGGGTCTCCGGCCGGGGAGGCGCCGTCCCTGGCCCCGGCCACGGGCCGGTCAAAGGCGAGGAGGAGATAGCGGCCGCGCTCCGGGTCCATGGCCATGCCGGCCACGCGCACGGCGTCGGCGGCCGGGGCGGCCGCTTCCCGGCCATCTGGGGCCGGCGGGGCGGGCGGTGCCGCCGGGCGGCGGATGAGCAGGACCAGTTCCAGCAGCGCGATCAGGGCCAGCGCCGCGATGAGCCAGTTTTTGCCGGTTTCGCGGCGGGTGCCGGGGTGCGTTTCGTTCATGCCGCCCTCCCTTGCCGCCAGTAATACCCGTGCCCGGTTTTTTTTCAACAACGACCGGCCCAGGGAGGGCGTTTGCAAAAAGAAAAGGGTCTGTTACCCCAAGGCATCCCCGCCAAGGAGGCTCCATGCACCGCTTGCTCTTCCCGATTCTGGCGCTTTGCGTTCTTGCCTGCGCCGCGACAGGCGATCCGGCCCTGGCCGCGTCCGAGCAGGACCCCAGGAAGGTGACGCTGTACGGCATGTTCCACCAGACCCCGGAAGGGGGCATTGTGTTCAACAACGCCGAGGAACCGGACGCGGTCTATCTTCCCTTCGATCCCGGCTCCATCATGGGCGAGGTCGTAAACATCCAGGTCCAGGTCCAGGGCGAGATCCGGGATTCCTTCACCCGCCAGGGCAAGAACTACCGCATCCTGGCCGTCTCGGACATCAGACCCATGACGGCCGAATACGGTTCGACCACCATCGAGCAAGGCCAGCGTTTCGGCCTGCCCGGAGCCGACGCGGGGCAAATCCACGCCTACCACGACAAGACCTGCTACCTCTACGACCGGTATGCGGTGCTCGAAACCCTGGCCTCCTATTCCGACGGCCACACCCTGCGCGTTTTGGCCCACGCCCCGGGCGATTCCAAGGACGCTGTGTGCGAAAACCTGGAAGGCCGGCCGCTTTTCGAAATCCTCAACGGCGGCGATTTTTCCTTCGCAGGCCTCTCCGGCGATACGCTCTTTGTCCGGAACGGCCCGGCCGATGCCATCCACGGGCTCATGGCCGTCAACCTAGCCACGCAAAAGCAAACGCTTGACGCCACGGTCGTGCCCGGCTCTTCCCTGGACAAGGGGACACTCCGTTACAGCGAACTCCTGGGCCCGCACGCCGCCCAGAAATTCTGCCCCGCCGGCCAGACCGCCATCATGCCCATGGCCCTGGACCTCAAGACCGGCACGCCCCGCGACGCCGGCAAGCCCGTCTGCCGGCCCTGATGTGAACCGGGGGAGGGAACCCCCTTTTTGTAAAAAGGGGGTTCCCTCCCCCGGACCCCCTCCTTCCCCTAAAAACTCCTCAAGGGGTGGACGGGATTTTTCTTCCCCTTGCGGCGCTTCGCCGCTGGCGCACCCTGTTGGCGGAATTGGGCCGGCGTGCTGGCTGGCTTTGCAGCCAGTGTCGCCGGCCCAATTCCGCCAACAGACGTCGATGCACCGCCGCCCGACGTTGCTTCCCCACCTCCCGCACGCCCCGTTCAGGGGGTCCGGGGGGGATGATCCCCCCCGGCCGCCGGAGACATGCCTTTGTCTTCCTCCGTCATCACTTCCACCACCGGCCCCGCTTCCGGGCCGGCGAAGCGCACAGTCACCGCACCGTTCCCATTCGTCGCGTAGGTGGCGCAGCCGAGGCGGGCCAGGCTCGCGACGACCTTGGGCGAGGGGTAGCGGCCGCCGTCGCCGCAGCTGGCGATGGCGATTTTGGGCGCAACAGCGGTGTGGAAGCGCTTGGCCAGGCCGGTTGCGGACCCGTGGTGGGGCAGAACCAGGACGTCGGCGGCGAGGTCGGGGTCGGCGACGGCCAGCCGGCGAAGGACGGGCCGTTCGGCGTCGCCGGGGATGACGGCCAGCCCCCGGCCGTTCCAGGTCAGGCGCAGGATGAGGGAGCCGTTGTTGCCGGACAGGTCGTCGTGCGGTCCGGGGTGAAGCACAGCCAGGGCCAGGCCGTGGCCGAGGTCCAGACGGTCGCCGGCGGCCAGGCTCCCGTGGGGGATGCCGCGGCCGGCCAGGACGGCGGCCATGGGCGCGGCGAGCGCTCCTTCGGGCGCGCCGCCGTTGTCGAGGAAGCGGCCGACGGCGAAGCGGTCGAGGAGGGAGAGAAAGCCTTTGACGTGGTCGGCGTGCGGATGGCTGGCCAGGGCCAGGGAAAGGCGCGGCGGCCGGCCGTCGGTCAGAAACGCGCCGACCACGGCCCGGCCCACGTCGAAATTGCCGAAAAGCCCGCCGGCGTCGACCAGGAGCCGTCGGCCGCCGGGAAGGGTCACGGCCACGGCCTGGCCCTGGCCGACGTCGAGGACGGTGAGCACGACCTGCTCCCGGGCGTCCTCCACGGCGCGCCAGACGGTCGGGCCGGTGAGGAGGGCGAGGCTCGCCAGGAGCGCGGCCAGGGGACGCCGGCGGCCGGACAGGGTGACGGCCAGGCCGGCGAGGAGGCCAAAGCAGCCGAGCATCTCCGGCCAGGACGGCCGCAGAACGGCCCGGGTCAGGAGCAGGTGGTTGGCCTCCAGAAAGGCGAGGCAGCGCATGAGCCCTTCGCAGCACCAGGCGGCGGCGAGGAGCAGGGCGGTGCCGCAGCCGGCCAGAAAGGGGACCGGCAGCAGGGCCAGCCCGACCAGGGCCAGGGGCGTGACCAGCAGGCCGAGGAGCGGCAGCCAGGGGGCGTTCAGCCAGGGATTGAAGTTCAGGTCGCCGAACAGGCGGCAGATGACCGGCATGACGGCCGCCTCGGCGCAAAGGCTCGTCCAGAGGATGCCGAGCCCGCCGAGAACGACCCAACGCCACGGTCTTTTGAGGGTGGACCGGGCGCAGAAGGCGGCAAAGGGCGGCCAGAAAAGGCCGATGCCGGCCACGGCCAGGGCCGAAAGCTGGAGCCGGGCGTCGAAGGCGGCCAGCGGCATGGCCGCGAGCATGGCGGCCAGGGCCAGAAACAGGCCGTCGAAAAGGGTGGTGTGGCGGCCGAGAAGGAGCAGCAGGCCGCCGCCGGCGAACATGAAGGCCGCCCGGTAGAGGGAGGGAGAATAGCCGCCGAGCCAGCAGTAGCCGACGACCAGGGGTGCTGTCAGGACCAGGGCCAGATAGGGCCGGGGCAGGCGCAGGAAAAGGGTGGGCCGCAGCCGGCCGGCCAGCCAGGCCAGGGCCAGGCCCATGGCGGCCACGTAGGAGATGTTCATGCCGGAGAGGGCCAGGGTGTGGGAGAGCGAGGCCCGGCGGATGCGGTCCAGGTCGGCCGGGGAAAAATCCGACAGGTCGCCGAAGGCCAGGGCCACCACCATGGCCCGGCCGGCCCGGGTGGCGGCGTCGGCCTCCGGAGGCGGGGCCAGGGCCGAGGCCATCCTCTGGCGCAGGGCCTCGCGCCGGCGGGCCAAGGCGTCGCCGCTGGCCGTGGCCAGGGCCACCTGTCCTCGGTCGCCCCGGGCGAAGGCCCGGTAAAAGACCCCGTCCAGGCGGCGGGAAAAGGCGAAGTCGGCGGTGCCGGGATTCAAAAAGCCGCTGGTCGGCCGCACCCGGGTGGTGACGGAGAGGACGTCGCCGGGAATGGGCCGGAAGGCCGGCCGGTCGATGGTCAGGGCCAGGTCGCCGGGAAGAGGGACTGTGTCGCGGCCCTCGGCGGCCACGGCGACCCGGGTCAGGGTCACGGACAGGCGGCCCTCGGGCCGGGGGTCGACCGAGGCCACGGTTGCGGAGAGGGCGACCGGGCCGCCGGCCGCGATCCAGGCCGGCACGTCCCGGGGCACGGCCGGCAGGGCGAGAGCGCCCGCGCCGCAGCCGAGACCGAAGGCGAGCACGAGGCAGGCGAGGGAAGGCCGGCCCGGGGCCGGGCGCGGGAAGAGGAGGAGCAGGAGCAAGGCGCAGGCGGCCGGCACGGCGTAGGCCACGGCCAGGATGCCGGCGGCGTAGGCCAGCAGGCACGGCTGCCAGGGCAAAAGCGGCGGGATGCCCCGCTTCATGGCGCGATCTCGGCGTGGTGGCCCATGCGGTTGTTGCCCCGTCGGTCTCCTTGGCTGGGGCGGGATGGTAGAGCCGCCGGCCGGGATGCGCAAGGCCGCTTGTCAGGGCCGGCGCTTGGGGGTACGAGAATCGGGAACCCCTAGAAAATCCCGTCCTTATCGCGGGGAGGAGACCACGTGCCACGATACATTCCGCTCGCCCTGCTCGTCTGCTGCCTCGCCGCCGTCGGTTGCGCCAAGGTCCAGCCCATCATCACGCCCCAGGAATTCGAGGCTTCCTGCCGGCAGGCCGCCGCCGGGGCCGATCCGGCCTGCGCGGCCAGGGTCTGCGACGTCTACCAGGCCGTGGTCACGGACTACTATGAAGACATGAACGGTTGCTATGCCGCCTGCAAGGACCGGGAAGAGTCGCTTCTGGCCTCGGTGTCCAGCCCGTGCGGCGCCAAGGTCAAGGCGGCCCACGCCGCCTGCCGGGAGTTTTGCAACCGCAAGTTCTACCGCTGCAACTGCGCCAAGTAGCTAGGCAGGCGGCCGGTCCGGTTGTCCCGGACGCCGCGTTTTGGCCGCCGCCAGGGGGCGGCGGCCAGTCCGTACAGTCAGCCAAGGAGGAACGTATGGCGGTCAAGAAGATCCTGATGCTGGTCGGCGATTACGTCGAGGACTATGAGGTCATGGTCCCGTTCCAGATGCTGCTCATGGTCGGCCACGAGGTCCATGCCGTGTGCCCGGACAAGAAGGCCGGGGACCATGTCCGCACGGCGGTCCACGATTTCGAGGGCGACCAGACCTACAGCGAAAAGCCGGGCCACAATTTTACGCTCAATGCCGACTTCGCGGCCGTGGACCCGGCCGCTTACGACGCCCTGGTCATCCCGGGCGGCCGGGCCCCGGAATACATCCGGCTCAACCCCCGGGTCATCGAGATCGTCAAGCACTTCGCCGGGGCTAAAAAGCCCATCGCCGCCGTGTGCCACGGCCAGCAGGTGCTGGTCGCGGCCGACGTGGTGGCCGGCTGCCAGTGCATGGCCTACCCGGCCGTGCAGCCGGACATCGAGCGGGCCGGGGGCACCTACGTCGGCCCCAACGCCACCTTCACCAACGCGGTGGTCAGCGGCAATCTGGTGACCGGACCGGCCTGGCCGGCCCATCCGGAATGGATCCGCAAGTTTCTGGGGCTGCTTGGCACGAAAATCGAGCCCTAAGGTCGAAAAATCAGGCCGGATTCCCGGCATGGTGCGCATCCGGCGCCAGGGAACGGCCCAGGCCTTCGGGGCCGTCCCTGATTCTTCTCTTTTTTCCCCAGGCCAACAGTGGTATAGCCCTTGGCGATGAGCGGGCCGGCGACGCACAGAGAACCGCCGACGCAACGAGGCGCTATGAGTGATTTGACCAAGATTTCGCGACTGCGGCAGGCCATCGGCGATTTCGCCGTCAACAAGGGAAAGGTGCTCCTGGTCCTTTCCTTTCTGCTTTTTATCGTAGCCGCCTATTACGTGATGGATTTCGTCACCGAAGACAGCCTGGCGGTCAAGTACAAGAAAACCACCGCCCTGGTCGAAGAAGTGCAGGAGACGAAAAATGTCCTGACCATCGTCACCAGCCAGGGGTTTTTCGTGGTGGACCCGGGCCTGCGCTCGGACAAGTTCAAAAACATCGCCGACTTCTTTCGCAAAGTGAAGGAGGACGGTTCGCCCGTGCGCATCGATTACAAGGATGTCGGCAACGACAAGGTGATCGAGAACGTCTTTTACCGGGCCGAATCCAGCAAGTTCGGCAAGATCGGCTCGCTGAAATAGTCCAGCCCCGGCCGGGGGCGGGGGCGTCGCCCCCGGCCGGGGCTGGGCCAAGGGCCGCGCCCGCCGTCCGTGCCGCCGGGGTCCCCGCGGCAATCCGGCCTGTCCGTCCGGACAGGCCCAAGGCCTCCCGCTCAGGCTTCGTCCTCCCCTTCGATCGCCACCAGTTCCAGGTCGCCGACCAGGCCGACCATCTCGCCGATTTGGACGAACGCGCCGCGCACGCCGTCCCGGGCCATGCCCCGGGCGGCGGCCAGCACGCCTTCGAGGTCCGCCCGGGACACGAGCAGGTTGCCAAGGGCCGTGGCCGCGGCGTCGGCCACGGCTCCCCGGTCCGCGACCACGGTCACCATGTCGGCCTGCCCGAGGCTGAGCGAGTGCCCGACCTTGGCCGAGGAGGCGCACACGGCGGCAGGCAGCCTGTCCGGCCCAAAGTGCAGGGCCAGGCGGGCGCCTTCCACGGGTTTGGCGAGCAGGGCCACGGTCCGCCCGACGGTGGAGCGCAGGAAAACGTCGCCGCCGTTTTCGACCAGCAGGTTGGGGGAAAGCGGGGCGAACCGGTCGGACACGGCCTGGGACACGGCCCCGGCCACGGCGGCCATGGGCCCCACGCCGAAGCGGGTGGCCGCCTCGGCCATGTCCCGGGCGATGGCGGGCGCGTCGTCCGGCACGGCCACGGGCACGAGGCTCGCGCGAAATTCCGGATTGAGCAGGATGTAGGTCATGAGCCCGGCGCGCAGGCCTGAAACGAAGTCCGCGATTTCCCGGGCCAGGCGGCGGTCGGCCACGATCCAAAGGTCGGTCTGGGCCACCACCACCTGGAAGGCGGTCTCGCCCGGCCGGGGGACCAGCGGCCGGCGGTAGGCGCGCACGGGATCGTCATGGATGGGCGGCATGGGAAGGCTCCGGCGGATAGAGGATCGGGACGGCGGCAGTATGCCCGGATCGGGGAGGGGAGGAAAGGGGGATGGCCTTGGCAGGCCGGGGCCGGGCCTGTAGAGTCCAAACGATGCAGCGAGAGGCGGCGCGGCCCGTGGGCGGCGCATCACCGAAAGGGGACGGGAGAGGACGCGGGGAACCGGGGCGCGACGTCCTGGTGTCCGTGGTCGTTCCCACCCGCGACCGGGCGGCGCTGGTGGTCCGGGCCGTGGCTTCGGTCCTGGCCCAGACCCACGCGGCCCTGGAGGTGCTGGTGGTCGACGACGGGTCGGTGGACGACACGGTGGCGCGCCTCTCGGCCCTGGGCGACCCGAGGCTTCGGGTCCTGTCCCACGCGGCCGGGCGCGGCGTGTCGGCGGCCCGCAACACCGGCCTTGGGGCGGCCCGGGGGGCGTATGTGGCCCTGCTCGATTCCGACGACGAGTGGCTGCCGGCCAAGATCGAGCGGCAACTGGCCTTCATGCGGGAGCGGAAGCTCTCTGTCAGCCAGACCCAGGAAATCTGGATGCGCAACGGCCGGCGGGTCAATCCCACGGCCGCAAACCGCAAGCCGGACGGCTTTTTTTTCGAGCAGGCGCTGGTGCGGTGCGTGGTCAGCCCGTCCACGAGCATGGGCGTGCGGGCCTATTGGGAGGAGATGGGCGGTTTCGACGAGACCCTGCCGGCCTGCGAGGATTACGACCTGTGGCTGCGGACCTTGCTGTGCCACCCGATCGGCCTTTTGGACGAATATCTGGCCGTGCGCCACGGCGGCCGGCCGGACCAGCTTTCGGCCATCCACCTGGGCCAGGACCTCTACCGCATCCGGTCCATGGCCCGGTTGCTCACGCGGCCCGACCTGTCCCCATGGCATAGGGATTGCATTCGAAAAGAGCTGGGCCGCAAGGCCCGGATCTACGCCACGGGGTGCTTGAAGCGCGACAGGCCGGAAGAGGCCGGTCGCGTGCTGGCCCTGGCCGAGGCGGCGGCCGCCTTATGAGGCCGGAAAGCCGAAGGAGCCGCCTAGGGCGCGACTTCTTTCTTGGTGATGGCTTCGGCCTTGATGCGGGTCAGCGTGTGGGTGAGCCCGGCCAGGACGTTTTCCCGGATGTCGCCGGCGGCCACGATGAAAAGCAGGTCGTCGCCCGGGGCGAACGTCCCGGCCCTGGCCTCGACCAGCACCCGGAACATGCCGGGCATGGCCTCGCCCTCACGGCGGATGGCCTCGACCAGGTCCTGGTTCACCCGGACCTCCAGGGAGGCCACGGGGCTGCCTTGGCGCGACGTGGCCCGGGCCACGCCGTTGTGCACGAGCACCATGCCGACCTTTTCGAGAAAGCCCGGCTCGGCCTTGAGCGCTGCAATGGTTTTTGAGATGTCCATGGCCGCCAAGTAAGGGAGAATCGCCCCGTTGTCCACGCTTTACATCACCAATCTCCTGGACCGCCTGCCGACGGTCGGCTCCACCCGCATGGTCCATGCCGGCATCGGCGTCTGGGTGGCCTGGGACGGCCAGCTCGACACCGCCTTCGAGGCCATGCTGCGCGATTACGGCGGATTCCGCATGGCCGAGGCCACGGGCCAGGCCTTGTGGTTTTTCTTCGGCGACGAGGGCTTGCGGGCCCTGGGGCGCATCCATGTCTGGGGCCGGGTCAATGCCATGCCGGTCTTCATCGAGGTCTTCCCGGCCACGATGCTCATAAGCCCGAAGTTCGAGCTGTCCCTGTCCATGTCCGTGGAGCTCTCCCGCCAGCACGTGAACCCGTCCGATTCCCTGGACATCCTCATCCACCCCAACCTCAAAAACCAGATCGCGCTCATTCCCGGGCTCTCCTGCACCCCGGCCAAGCCGGCCTCCGGCCTGGCCCGGGTGGCCTTCGAGCATTTCGAGGCCGACCACGGCCTGTCCTACGAGTCCGGGCTCGGCTGGCTGTGCGTGCTGCGGCCGCTTGGCGATCCGCTGGCCCGGGACACGGCCGAGGGGTGGCGCAACATCGCGGTGGAGCTTTTGGACATCGTGGACCGGCTCGGCCTCAAGTTTTTGCGCCACGAGGGGTTTCTCATCTTCGAGGTGCCCGGGCTGCGCCTTTTCCGATCCTGGTGCCGGGACACCGTGGCCCGCATCGTGCGCCTCAAGGAGGAAGGGGACGCCGGCCACTACTGGCCAAGCGTCATGGCCGCGGTCCCGTCCAAGGGCCGGACCTGCGGCAAGGACCTGCCCCGGCGGATCGGGCTCGACTGGGACAAGCTGACCCCGGACTTCCCCCACATGAACTACCGCTCGGCCTTCCTCCTTGGCGACGAATTCGTCATCCACGAGGCCCGGACCCTGTCCCGGGGGCTGACCGTCGAGGACTGGTGCAACGTGAGCCTGGTCGACGCGGCCGAGGAGGCCGAGCCCCAGGGCGTTCTGGCCGTGCCCTTGCCGTCCAACCTGTCCGGCGGGGACGCCCGGCTCTGCTTCTACTGCGGCCTCAACAACCACCCGGCCCGCCAGTGTCCGTCCAAGGTCCTGGCCGGGCCCCGGCCCGAGGTCTGGGAGCGGTTCGGCCGGCTGGACATCGGCCGCCTGGAGGGCCTGTCCCAGAGCCTGGATGCCGCCCTGGCCGCCGATCCGGTGGCCGAGATGACGCGCCGGCTCGGCGGCAAGGAGGAGATGGATCTGCTCCTGCAGGCCATCTTCGAGATCGACCTGCCGTTTCAGACCCGCACCCTGGAGATGGTCTGGCGCAGCCGGGGCAAGGACCTGCCGGCCGGGTTCGAGCAGCTGGGGCCCCGGGAGGGCGACTATTTCTGGGAGGCGCTCGCCGCCCTTCGCGAGCGCAACGACCAGAACTACGAGGCCCAGCTCGCCCAGGCCCTGGCCAAATACCCCCGGGCCTACCAGCCGAAGTCCGTCCAGGGGTTCGCGTCCATGGAGGCCGACGACTGGACCAAGGCGGTCTATTATTGGCAGGAGTCGGGGCGGCTTTGCTACACGGCCCTGCAGCGCGGCTATTTCCTGTTCCTCCAGGCCCGGGCCCTGGAGGTGCAGGGGGAGTTCCACAAGGCCATCGCCCTGTTCCGGGAGGCCCTGCGGGAGTGTCCCAAATGGACCGAGCCGGTCTACCGCCAGGGCGTTTGCCTGGTGAAGATGGGATTCACGGACCAGGGGCTCCAGCTTTTCGGCCAGCTTCTGGCCGGGGACCCGACCATGTTCAACCGGGTGATGGTGGACCCGGAGCTGGAGCGGGGGAGGCTGCACATCCTGTCCTCCCTGTGGCGGATCTGGAAGCAGTCGCGGGAGGAGGCCAACGCGAGACTTACCGCCCTCGGCGCCTTGTCCGAGTCCCTGCGCGCCCGTTTTCTGGAGGGCGAGCCGTATCTGGTCGAATCCGAGGACCGGGTCAAGGCGCTGGTCACGCTCGGCCAGGTCGGCAACTTCGTGGCCTTCAAGCGCCTGGAGGCCGGGGTCGGGGACATCGAGGAGGCGGTCCGCAAGAAGATCGATTCCGAGATCAAGGTCATGCAGCAGGAGCAGGCCCGGCAGTTCGAGGATCTCAAAAGCGTGCAGCGGGAGGCGGCCTGGTTTCCCTTTCCCACGCTCCTTCGGGAATTCAACAAGGATTTCAACTACTGCGCCACCAAGCTCAACTGGATGCGGACCTCGTCCATGGCCGAGGCGGAAAATTTCCACAAGAGCCGGGTGTTTTTGCCCGAGGTGGACGAGCGGATCCGGACGTTGCGCACCCGGCTCATCACCCTTCGCATCGTGCGGGACTCGACCTTTTTCTGCATGCTCCTTGGCCGCAACTTCCTGTGGATGGAAGTGGTCGGCCTTGGCCTGTCGCTCGTCCTGGTGCCGGTCTTCGTCTACGTGTTCCAGCGTTCGGGCCAGGGCTGGGTGGCGGACATGATGGAGCAGCAGAAGTGGCAGCTGCAAAAGGGGCTGGTCATTATCCTGACGATCTCGGCCATGGCCCTGGCCGCCATCAAGACGGCCATGACCTTTGATTCGAAAAAGCGCAAGCTCTTCAAGCTGGCCGAGGAAGGCAAGCTGCCGGTCAAAAAGCCCAAGCCGAAAAAAAAGCCCAAGCCGAAGCCCAAGCCAAAGTCCAAGCCCGCCAAGTGACGGGACGGCGGTGCGGCGGCGTCCGCCCGCCGCGCCCGTGCCCCGGCAGCCGGCGTCCCTTCCGTCCGGCCGCCACCCGGACGGCCGGGTGGAGCGCTTCTGTCTTTGCCGCACCGGGCCATTCGCCGCCCGGGCGGCGCGGTCCCGGCCGTCCCGCCCGGCGGCCGGCATCCGGGGCCGGGGCCATGAAAAAAGGCGGAGAGTCGCCTCTCCGCCTTTTTTCCTCGAGGAATCGTAAAGCCTAGACGCAGCCCGTGGGCTTGGGCAGGCCGGCCATTTTGCAGGCTCCTTTGCCCGGTCCGGACGGGAACAGCTCGTAGATGTGCTTCAGCTTGAATCCGGTCACCTTGGACAGGATGCGGACCATGGGCGCAATGCCGTTCTTTTTGTAGTAGTCCTGAAGAAACTCGATGACCTTGTTGTGCTCGGGGGTGAGTTCCTTGATGCCCTCGGAGTCCTTCACGTAATCAACCCACTCGAGCGTCCAGTCCTCGAATTTCTGCAAGAAGCCGTCTTCATCGACCTCGAACGATTTGCCTTTGTACTCGACAGTAGCCATGCGCATCCTCCTTACAGGTTGATGAGAAAAGCGCCCGGAACGTTGCTTCAAAAAACCGGGCGGTTCGCAAGCGCCGCCCTGCGGGGCAGGGGGCCTCACCCATGAATCAGAGCACCCTTGATGCCCGATGGGTCGTGTGTGTCAGGGCGCCGTGTGACAAACAGGCTCCCGCGTTACTTTTTTAACGTACGCCGGAAAAAAGGTTCTTGTCAACGTCTTTCCCTGCCACGGTGACAAGGTAATGACAATTTTGTCCATTATGACAAGGTGTTGAATCAGGATCGCCGCCTAATCGCTTTTTGTGGCCAAACCGGCCAGGGCTTCCCGGGCGAAGGTGATAGCCGGATCAAGGGCCAGGGCCGCGTTCAGGTGGTGGGCCGCCAGTTCCGTGCGCCCGAGCCGGGCCTGGCACAGGCCCAGGTTGGCCAGGTCCATGGCCGAACCGGCGTCGAGCTCGAGGGCCGCCTCGAAGTCGTGGGCCGCGGCCTGATAGTCCCCGGCCTTGAACCGGGCCACGCCGCGCAGGTTGAAATACTCCTTGACCTCCGGGCAAAGGGCGATGGCCCGGTCAAGGAGCGGCACCACCTCCCCGTACCGGTCGAGCCGGGCCAGGGCGTGAGCCTGGTAAAAGGCGGCCAGGGCCTGGTCTTCCGGCAGCGGCTGCAAGGCCTCGGACACGGCGAAACGGTGGAGCGCCAGGCAGGGGTCGCCGGTGCGAAGGGCAAGCAGTCCCTCGAAAAAGGGCACGAACGGCGCGTCCGGGTAGATGTCGGCCAGGGCGGCCAGGCCGGCTGCGGCCGTGTCCGGATCGGCCTGTTCGGCCAGGAGCCGGCCCGTGAAAAGCCCGAGGCTCGCGGTCGGGGTCCGCTCCCGGAAGGCGAAGCCGGGCACGATGTTGTAGTTGGCGGACAGCCCGAGCTCCGGATGGGTGGTGTCGATGGTCAGGAGCGGATGGCCCATGGCGGCCAGGCGCCCGGCCAGTTCGGCCAGTTCCTCGGCGATGTCCTCCCGCTCGATGCCCGGCAGGCTGCAAAGGCCGACGGTCGGCCCGGCAAAGACCCAGGCGGCTTCGTCCAGGGTCCTGAATTTCGGCAGGCCCGAGGCCTCGTAGTTGCTCGACGTCTCGAAATCGCCGGCCAGCTGGGCCACCTCGGTCAGGGCCCGGATGGCGGCCTTGGCCGGCGAGGCGGCCGTGCCGGCGGTGAAGACGATTTCCGAGGACTCGGGGAAGGTGGCCGGATCGTAGGCGATGGCCCCGACGGTCGGCACGGGCATGCCCAGGCTGAAGTCCTTGAGCCAGACCCGCACCCCTTCCCGGGCAAAGGCGGCCAGGAGGCCGGAGAGAACCGGATCGTCGCAGGTGGCCGGGTCGATGGTCGGCAGTTCCGGCCGGTCGCGATCGATCACGGCGCAGACGTGCCGCTCGACCAGTTCGCAGGCCCCCTGGAGCACGGACTCCTCGAAACAGTTGCCGGCCGAGGAGCCGTTGAACTCGTTTAAGAGCTTGAACCAGTCCAAGGGCACGGCCACGTCCTCGCCCGCGGCCACGTCGCGCACCAGGGCGAACCGCCAGGGGAGCAGGTCCAGGATGCGCCTTGCCGCCGCGTCGTCGAGGCCCGTCTCGCCGACCGAATGGCGGATGAGCGACAGCGGCACGAGGCGGTCGCCGAACGAAGCCTCGGCCTCGGACCAGGTGGCGGAAACCAGCCGGCCCCCGTCCTCCCAGAAGGAGAAGAAGCTGAACCGCTCGGCCAGTTCCATAAGCGCCGACGCCTCGGCCTGCTCGGGGGAGGCCCCTTTGCCCATCTGCTTGCGGGTTGGCATGACGGCCCGGGCCGCTTCGCCGCAGAGGCTCAGAAAGACGGGAATGCCGAGCCGGCCGGTGTCGATGCGCCGGGTCTCGGCCAGGACGCCGGCCCCAAGCCGGGCGAAGGCGGCCTTGGCCCGGGCCACGGTCTCGGCCGGGGGGCAGATCTTGTCCTGGTCCAGGGCATAGCCCTTGGGGCGGGACGCCAGTCCCTTGGGAACGAAACGGCTGGTATCCATGGGTGCTCGCTTGCTTGGGGAGTGCGGGAGCCGTGGGCCGGGCCCGGCCCACGGGCGGCTCAGGCGTGCTTGCGCGGGCGCAGGCGGTAGATCTGGCACAGCTTGCGTTCGGGCTCGCCGCTTTCGGGGTTGGTTTCCTTGTACCCGACCACGCGCTCGGCCTGGTGGAATTCCTTTTCGGCCATGCCGAGAAACCGGGTGGCCTTGCGGGTGTAGTCCTTGGCCAGGACGACTTCCGCACCCGGGGCGAGGGCGATGTGGGCCAGGAGAAATTTCAGGAGCCCCCGGTAGAGGTCTTCCAGGTAGAGGACTTCCGAGCCGAGGATGACGTCGAAGCGCCGGCCGAGCCGGTCGGCCGCGAAATCGGCGTGGGCCACCGAGGCCCGGTCGGCCAGGCCGTTTTGCAGGATGTTGATCTGCGAAAAGAGCAGGGCGTCGGGGTGGATGTCGGTCAAAAGGGTCGTGAAGCCCTGTTTCGCCGCAAACAGCCCGCAAATGCCGACGCCGGCGCCGAGTTCGAGCAGGGTGCGGCCGTCGCCCGGGCCGAGGTGGGCCAGGAAATGGCCGAGGAGCATGGAGGCGGGCCAGATCTTGGCCCAGTAGGGCAGGGTGATGGGCCCTTGGCCGGCGGTCAGGACGAGGCGGTCGATCAGGGCCTCGAGGTCGGCGATCTGGAGGATCTCCAAGGTTTCGCCGGCGATGGACACGGGTTCGAACCGGACGTCGTAGCGGCTTTTGGCCGCGTCCAGGAGTTCGTCGAGCGGGGCGGAAAGGGGGATGGTTGGATGCACAATCACTCCCGTTCTGGTATGAAAACGCCTCTAGCCCAAAAGCGGCCGGGAGGCAAAGAAAAAGGGCCGGCTTTGGGGCCGGCCCTGGGTTTGCGGAGTGGAGCGGGAAACGGGATTTGAACCCGCGACTTCAACCTTGGCAAGGTTGCACTCTACCACTGAGTTATTCCCGCTCATGTTCGGCTGTGGAGGCGGCATCCGGATTTGAACCGGAGAATGGAGGTTTTGCAGACCTCTGCCTTACCACTTGGCTATGCCGCCTCAATCTCAAAGACCAATCTCTTTATTCGCCCCCGGCCCGGTTGTCAATCGTTTTTTCAAACTTTCTTTCTGTCCGGTCCGGAGCGGCGGGGCGGCCGCCGTTGCCGAGGCGCATAACTGTCAAAATTGCGGGCCTTCGTCAACAAGGAATTTGCGCCCGATCGAATTTTTTCTGTAACATGCTGCAATTTAAATTAAAACTATGGATGATTTTCGGGCCGCTTCCCGGCCGGCCACGGCCCGCCAACGGCCCGGGAGCCGGCCCCTTGGCCCGGGTACCGGATTTTCCCGGCCCGAAACGTCCCGGCCGGCCGGGCGCGCCTACCGGTTCAGGCCCAGGGAATCGAGGGCCGACAGCTCCTCTTTGCGCTCATACCACTTGTAGTGGAACTTGAGGTCGTTGCCCATGATGCTGCCCTGGCTGGCCAGGGACAACCTGCTTTTGGCCGAGGTGCCGGAGTCCTGCCTGTGCACGCAGGTGACCGTGCCGCAGAAAAAGACCTTCCAGCCGGCCAGGCACAGTTGCAGGTCGTGGTCCGTGTCGTCGATCTGGGAGGGCGAGTAGCGGATGTCGAAGCTCGGGGCGTCGGCCAGGGAGGCCACGCGCAGGAGGTGCTGGCAGCCCATGACCACCCGGGCCTCGCGCACCACGTCGTAAAGGCCGATGTCGTACTGCTGGTAGCCGGTCGGCAGGCTGACCCGGATGGCGTCGTCGTGGGTCAGGGAGACGTGGCGGTAGAGGTACTGGAGCATCTTGAACCGGCCCGGGAAGACGACCTTGCAGCCGACGTTGCCGATTTTCGGGTCGCTTTCGGCCACGGTCAGGAAATGGGCCAGCCAGTCGGGCTGGAGATAGACGTCGTCGTCCAAGAAGGCCACGTAGTCGCTTTCCCGGGTGGCCGGCTGGGCCAAGAGCCAGTTGCGGGCGGCCGGGGCCCCGACGTTGACCGGAAGCGCGATGATCTCCACCTCGTTTTGCGGGAAAAGCTCCCGGGCCCGGCCGGCCACGGCCAGGCTGTCGTCCGTGCAGCCGTTTAAAAGAATCTTGATCCTGGCCGGGCCGATGGCGCACCGGGCCAGGCTCGCCAGCGTCTCCCCGAGCACCTGCCCTTTGTTGTAACTGTAGAGATAGATGGCGACGCGCCTCTCGTCCACGAGCCCGGGGTTCGGGACGAACGGCGCGCGCAGGGCCTCCAGGCGCAGGGCATAGGGCCGTTGCAGGGGATCGAGTTCGAAAGCCCGGCCGTAGAGGGCCAGGGCCTGCTCCGTATCCCCGGCCCGGTGGTGCATCTCCGCCGCCCGGCTGAGCGTGAAGGGGTCGTCCACCCGGCCGGCGATGGCCGGCCAGTGGGGCCAGGCCCCGGCATCGTCGCCGAGGGCGGCGTGGTGGTTGAAAAGCCGCTTGGTCCAAAGGGGCAAGAGGACCTTCGGGCACTTGAAGGCGGCCAGGCTCTCGCTCGGCGGCTGGCCCTGGTAGAAATCCAGGCTGAGGAGCAGGTCGGCGTAGCGCACGGCCATGGGGTGGCGGGCCAGGATGCGCTCGCAGATCGTGCGGATGTCCCCACCCTGGTACTTCATGGAAGCCTTTCGCAGCTCGGTGAAGGTCTGGGGCTCCACATGGGTGCCGGCCAGGACCTTGACCACCGTGGCCGCGCCCGGGGAGATGCCGGAATCCACCCCGATGCTCAGGACGTCCGGATCGAAATTGGCCAACTGCACGGCGGACTTGATGGCCTGTTCGAGCAGCGACTTGGCATAGGGGGGCAACTCGGCGATGTCTTCGGCCAAAAGGCGGTTGATAAAGGAGACCGACAGCGGCAAATCTATTTGGAACGTATTGAGATAGTTGTGGTAATATTTGCAGGCCGCGTCCATGTTCAAGGCGGCGAGTTCGCCGCCGAGGCCTGCGAGCTTTTCCGAATCTCCTGCCTGGGCCATACTGTTCCTCCGTTCCGGGGCCGACGGGCGGGCCGGACCGGGACCAACGTCCCGGCCGTGGCCCGGTTGGCGTCGCGCCTTGCCGGGTGTGCTGCGTCGCGGTCTTTAAGCAAAAGTGGTGCCAGGAAAAATTTGGCCGGCCGAGGCGGAGGCTGCCGCTCGGCCATGGTCATGGCCGGGGCACGGCATCTCTCAGCGGGGTTGCGGCCCGGCCAAGGCCTGCCGTTGCCCGGAAGCCGGCAGCGGGCTTCTGCCCCCGGCCCACGGTGGGAAAAAACGCCGGCCTAGGGCAGGTCTTTCCCGGTCGCCAGCTCCAGCAGTCGCCAGCCCTCCTTGGTGAAGTCCCCTTCCGTGTCGCACAAAAGAACGATGCCGGCGTTGTCTTCCGGGGACAGGAGGACCAGAGCGAAATAGCCGCCCGACCGGCCGGCGTGGAGCAGGTATTCCTTGCCGCCGAAGTTCATGATGTTCCAGAAAAAGCCCAGGAAGAGCGTCGGAATGGAGGAGACGTGTTTCCGGGGCAGCTGGGCCAGCTTCATGGCCGGCAACAGGGGGGTGGGCAGAAGGCCCATGTTGGCGGCCGCGTAGGTCAGGAGGTCGTCGGCCGTGGACCGCAGGGCCCCGGCCCCCTCGAGTCCGGTCACGTCCCAGTTGGGCACGATCCTGCCCTTGGCGTCATGGCCGTGGGTCATGCGGCCGGCCTGTTCGGCCGACAGGGTGATGGTGGTGTCGGCCATGGCCAGGGGCTCGCAGACCTTGTGTTTGACGAGCGTCTCGTAGTCCGTCCCGGCCAGCCGGGCCATGAGATAGCCGCACAACCCGGCCCCGACGTTGCTGTAGAAAAAATCCCGGCCGACAGGGGCGATGGGCCGGGCCCGGGCGAGATAGTCGAGGAGCAGGCCCGTGGAATAGCCGGCCAGCGGGTTCTGGGGGTCCCTGGACGGCAGGTTGTCCGGGCCTTCGGGCAGGCCCGAGGCGTGGGTGGCCAGGTCGAGGTAGCTGACCGGGGCCAGCGGCGACTCCTTGCCCAGGGTGCCGGCCGGCAGATCGAGGCGGATGGGGTCCGTGGCCCGGACCCGGCCTGCCATGACGGCCTGGGCCAGCAGGAGCCCGGTGAAGGTCTTGGTGATGGACCCGATCTCAAAGAGCGTGCGCCCGTCCGGGGCCCCGGAACGCCGCCCCTCGCCGGCCCGGCCGAAGCCGTGGACCACCCGGCCGGCCGGGCTGACGTAGCCGACGACCAAGCCGTGGACCCGGCCGGATTCGGTCAGCCGGGCCACGACCTGGGCCGTGGCCTGCCGACCGGGCAGGCCGGCGGCCCGGGCCGGGGGCCCGGCTCCGAGGAGCAGGGCGAGCAGGACCACGAGGGCGGCCGGCAGGGAAAAAGAAGGTCGCGGCATGGGGACGTCTCCAGGGCAGGGGCGGGCGGGTCAGGCGTGGTTGCGCAGTTTGAGTTCGACGGGATGGGGGGTCAGGTAGTGCTGGCCGCGCAGATAGGCCACGTCGTACTTGCGGGTGTAGTGGGCGAGAAGCGTCACCGGCACGATGAGCGGCACCAGGCCCAGGCGGTAGGTGTCGATGACCTCGCCCAGTTCATTTTTTTCGTCGCCGGTCAGGGACTTTTTGAAATAGCCCATTATATGTTGGAGGACGTTGGCGTGTTTGGCCGGGGTGGCCGGCAGGGCGAGGGTCCGCATGAGCAGGGTCTCGTAGGACTGGATCAGGGCGTCGGCGGGCCAGTTTTTGGCCTCGGCCGCAAGGCGGCCGATCTGCCGGGCCAGCTGCGGGCTGTGGGACAGGAGGAGCAGCTTGTGGCTGGCCGTGAACCCGATCAGCCGGGCGGTGAGGCCCGTCTGGCCGTCGCCGGCGAGCGTCTGGCGCCAGCGGGCGAGGGTGAAGATCCGCTCGATGAAGTTTTCCCGCAGCCGGTCGTCGTGGAGCCGCCCCTCGTCCTCGACCGGCACGAGGGGCAGGCGGTCCATGAAGGCCCGGGCGAAAAGCCCCACCCCGCGTTCGGCCGGCGAGCCCTTGTCGTTGTAGACCTTGACCCGGGTGAATCCGCTGGACGGGGACTTGGCCTTGAAGATGAAGCCGCAGAGGTTCTCCCCGGCCAACGCGTCGGCCCGACGGGTGGCAAAGGCCCGCATCCGGTCGGTCAGGTCCGTGCCGGTCTTGAGGGTGACCAGGCGCGGGGCTTCGGGATCGCCGACAAGGCGCATGGCCTCGCGCGGCACGCCGAATCCGGCTTCGACCTCGGGGCAGACCGGCACGAAGGTGAAATACTTTCCCAGGGTGTCGGTGACGTAGCGGTCGTGCTTGTGGCCGCCGTCGTAGCGCACGGGCTGGCCAAGCAGACAGGCGCTGACGCCGACGCGGATTTCTTCGGGCATCTGTTCCTCGGTGTGTTTTCCCGGCTTGCCCGGCGCGGGGTTAGCGGCTAAGGCCTTGCAGGCGTTTTTTGGTTTCTACGGCTTTTACGACGCCAAGGAAAGGCGGCGGGCAAAGGTGGATGACGTGTCATGCAGGCAATAGGCGAGAGCGGGTGCCGAATCGGCACCGTCTTTTTCGATTTCGGCGGCGTGCTGGCCGAGGAGGGCTTCCGCGAGGGCCTCATTGCCATCGCGGAGGAGGCCGGCCGCGACCCGGCGGCCATCGTGCCCGTGGCCTACGAGATGGCCTGGAGCACCGGGTTCGTGGTCGGCGGCTGCGACGAGGCCGGTTTCTGGGAGGCCTTTCGCCGGGCCACGGGCATCGCCCGCAGCGACGCGGACCTGACCGAGGCCGTGCTGTCGCGCTTCACGCCCCGGCCGTTTCTTTTCAACGTGGCCGACGCCGCCCGGGAAATGGGCCTTGGCACCGCCATTTTGAGCGACCAGACCGAGTGGCTGGCCCGGCTTGATGCGCGGCTTGGCGTCTTTTCCCATTTCGACGCGGTATTTAACAGCTGCGAGCACGGCGTTTCCAAGCGCGACCGGGCCTTTTTCGACCTGGCCCTGGCCGCCATGGACGCCCGGGCCGGGACATCGCTTTTCATCGACGACGCCCCGAGAAACACGGCCCTTGCCGCGTCGCTTGGCTTTCACACCATCCTTTACCGGGACGAGGCCTCCTTTTTCACCGAACTGGCCGCCGTCTGTCCGCCCCTTGGAGCGACCCATGTATAATCCGCTTTTCGGCCTGGCCCGCGACGGCCTGCCCATCATCGGCCTTTTCGCCCTGGCCACCCTGGTGGCCGCCCTCCTGCGCTGGCCCGCGCCGGCCGTGGTGCTGCTGCTTCTGACCGCCTTTAGCCTCAACTTCTTCCGCGATCCGGACCGGGCCGCCCCGACCGGAGAGGGGCTGGCCGTGGCCCCGGCCGACGGCGTGGTCTGCAAGATGGGCGAGGCCGTCGATCCGCTCACCGGCGAGATGCGGCAGGTGGTCTGCATCTTCATGAACATCTTTAACGTCCACGTGAACCGTTCGCCGGTGGACGGCACGGTGACGGAAGTGCGCTATCTCCCGGGCAAGTTTTTCAATGCCTCCCTGGACAAGGCTTCGGTGGACAACGAGCGCAACGTGCTCGGCATCCGCGACGCCGCAGGCGGCCAGTGGTCGGTGGTCCAGATCGCGGGCCTGATCGCCCGGCGCATCGTCTGCAAGGCCGTGCCCGGGGACAGGCTTTCGCGCGGCGAGCGCTATGGCATGATCAAGTTCGGGTCCCGGCTTGACGTCTATTTGCCACATGGTTATCTTCCTGCCGTGACAATGGGGCAGAAGACCACGGCCGGACTGACCGTCCTGGCCCGGAAAGCGGACTAGATGGAAGAAGAAAAACCCACCCAGAGCCGGGCGCGCAGGAGCGTTTACATCCTGCCGAACCTGTTTACCACGGCGAGCCTTTTCGCCGGGTTCCTCGGCATGCTGTGGGCCATCGAGGGCCGCTTCGACATGACCGCCCTGGCCAT
This sequence comes from Solidesulfovibrio carbinoliphilus subsp. oakridgensis, assembly GCF_000177215.2. NCBI lineage: Bacteria > Pseudomonadati > Thermodesulfobacteriota > Desulfovibrionia > Desulfovibrionales > Desulfovibrionaceae > Solidesulfovibrio > Solidesulfovibrio carbinoliphilus. Next base: position 4,042,813 of record NZ_CM001368.1, read on the forward strand.
CCTGGTCTCCTGCCTGTTCGACGGGCTCGACGGCAAGGTGGCCAGGCTGACGGGCACCAGCAGCGATTTCGGCGTCCAGTTCGACTCCCTGGCCGATCTGGTCGCCTTCGGCGTCACCCCGGCCATCATGGTCTACCAGTGGCAGCTGTCCCGGTTCGGCCGGCTCGGCATTCTGGCCGCCTTCATGCTCGTGGCCTGCGGGGCCCTGCGTCTGGCCCGCTTCAACGTCATGTCCGGCAAGACCATCACCTCCAAGAAGTTCTTCATCGGTCTGCCCATCCCGGCCGCCGGGTGCATGATCTCGCTTTTTTTCATGTTCGAGCGCTATCTCCCGGACGCCTTCGCCGCGGCGGTGGTTCCCCGGGCCTGCCTCATCCTCGTCTATGCCCTGTCCTTCCTCATGGTCAGCCGGGTGCGCTATGCCTCCTTCAAGGAGTTCGGGCTGGTCAAGGCCCACCCCTTCAGCGCCATGGTGACCGCCATGCTCCTCTTCGTGGTCGTGGCCTCCGAGCCCTGGCTCATCGGCTTTCTGCTTTTCACGGCCTACCTCATCTCCGGACCCATCTACACCTTTTTCGTTCTGCCGCGCCGCGCCTCCAAGCTACGGGAGCCCCTCCAGGAGCTCTCATAATACCATTTATCCCTTTTTGACATCGCTTGTCATTGTCCCGGCCCTCGGCTAACAGCCTCTTGCCGTGGCTGCCGCGCATGCGTCAGCCGTACCGCGCCACGCGCGGGGATACCAAAGGGAGATACCCATGTCCGACGACAGCAGGGTTTACATTTTTGACACCACGCTCCGGGACGGCGAACAGTCGCCCGGGGCCACCATGACCCGTGAGGAAAAGATCCGCATGGCCCGCCAGCTCGAAACGCTCGGCGTGGACATCATCGAGGCCGGCTTTCCCGCCGCCAGCGAAGGCGACTTCCAGTCCGTGGCCGCCATCGCCGAAACCGTCACCAAACCTGTCGTGGCCGCCCTGTGCCGGGCCCTGGTGTCCGACATCGACCGGGGTTTCGAGGCCATCAAAAACGCCAAACGCCGCCGCATCCACACCTTCCTCGCCACCTCGGCCCTGCACATGGAGCACAAGCTCGGCAAGACGCCCGAGCAGGTGCTCGAAATGGCCGAGGCGGCCGTGCGCCACGCGGTAGGCAAGGGCGTCGAGGTCCAGTTCTCGGCCGAGGACGCCTCCCGGTCCGATCCCGCCTTTCTCGTGGCCGTGTGCGACCGGGTCATCGCCGCCGGCGCCACCATCATCAATATCCCGGACACCGTGGGCTACGCCCAGCCGGCCGAATTCGCCGAGCTGATCCGCCACCTCCTCGGCACGGTCAAGGGGGCGGACAAGGTGACTTTCGCCGTCCACTGCCACAACGACCTCGGGCTGGCCGTGGCCAACACCCTGGCCGCGGTCCACGCCGGCGCCCGCCAGGCCGAGGTGACCCTCTCCGGCATCGGCGAGCGGGCCGGAAACGCGTCGCTTGAGCAGGTGGTGATGGGCCTCAATACCCGGCCCAACTACTACAACCTCACCACCGGCATCGTGACCGAGGAGATCTTCCCCTCCTGCCGCCGCCTCGCCGGCATCATCGGCCAGCCCATCCCGCCCTATGCCCCGATCATCGGCCGCAACGCCTTTGCCCACGAGTCCGGCATCCACCAGCACGGCATCATGAAGGACCGGCGCACCTACGAGATCATGACCGCCGAGCACATCGGCCGCAAGGGCGCGGTGGTGGTCCTTGGCAAGCACTCGGGCCGCCATGCCCTGGACGCCAAGGTCAAGGAGCTCAACTACACGCTGACCGACGACGAGCTCAAGATCGTCTTTGACGCGGTCAAGGAGCTGGCCGACCGCAAGCAGCGCATCCTCGACGAGGACATCGAGGCCCTTATCCTCGAAAAGGTCCTGCGCCGGCCCGACCACTACGCCCTCAAGCACCTGTCCGTGCACTGCGGCAACGTGGAACTCGCCCCCTCGGCCGTCCTGGAGATGGAAGTGGAAGGCCAGAGCGTGCGGGAGTACTCGTCGGGTTCCGGCCCGGTGGACGCGGCCTTCAACGCCGTGTGCAAGCTCGTCGGCAGAAAGCCAGAGCTGGAAGAGTTCCACATCAACGCCATCACCGGCGGCACCGACGCCCAGGGCGAGGTGACCGTGCGCGTGCGCGAAGGCAACGCCACGTCCGTCGGACGCGGCGTCCACGATGACGTCATCATGGCGAGCACCCTCGCCTTTATCAACGCCCTCAATCGGTTGGCCAAGAAGGAGGACCGGATATGCCCGCAACTTTAGCCGAAAAAATTCTGCAGGCCCACAGCGACGAACAGGTGACCGGACCGGGCCAGATCGTCCGCTGCCGCCTGTCCCTGGTCCTGGCCAACGACATCACAGCACCCCTGGCCATCAAGTCCTTCAAGAAGATGGGCGCCGCCGGCGTCTTCGACAAGGACAAGGTGGTCATCGTGGCCGACCACTTCACGCCCAACAAGGACATCGCCTCGGCCGAGCAGGTCAAGGTCTGCCGCGAGTTCGCCAAAGCCATGGGGCTCACCCACTACTTCGAGGGCGGCAACGTCGGCGTCGAGCACGCGCTCCTGCCCGAACTCGGCCTCGTCGGCCCGGGCGACGTGGTCATCGGCGCGGACTCCCACACCTGCACCTACGGCGGCCTGGGCGCCTTTGCCACGGGCATGGGTTCCACCGACGTGGCCGGCGGCATGGCCCTTGGCGAGACCTGGTTCAAGGTTCCCCCGACCATCCAGGTCGTCCTGACCGGCGAACTTGGAACCTATGTCGGCGGCAAGGACCTGATGCTGGCCTTGATCGGCGCCATCGGCGTGTCCGGGGCCCTGTACAAGGCCCTGGAATTCACCGGCCCCCTGGCCGCCGCCCTGTCCATCGAAGGCCGCCTGACCATGTCCAACATGGCCATCGAGGCCGGCGGCAAGGCCGGCCTCTTCCCGGCCGACGCCAAGACCCTGGAGTACACCGCCAAGGCCGGCCGCACCGGCGACAAACTCCTGGCCGCCGATCCGGGCGCGGCCTATGAGCGGACCGTCACCATCAACGCCACCGGCATGGAACCGCAGATCGCCTGCCCGCACCTGCCGGACAACGTCAAGCCCGTGTCCGAAGTGGCCGGCCTGCCCATCGACCAGGCCGTCATCGGCTCCTGCACCAACGGCCGCATCGAGGACCTGAGGCAAGCCGCCGCCATCCTCAAGGGCAAAAAGGTTTCCCGAAACGTCCGCTGCATCGTCCTGCCGGCCACGCCGTCGATCTGGCGCCAGGCCCTGGCCGAAGGCCTGATCGAGACCTTCATGGACGCCGGCTGCGTCGTCGGTCCCGCCACCTGCGGGCCGTGCCTCGGCGGCCACATGGGCATCCTGGCCGGCGGCGAGCGGGCCATCGCCACCACCAACCGCAACTTCAAAGGCCGCATGGGCAGCCTCGAAAGCGAAGTCTACCTCTCCGGCCCCGCCGCCGCCGCCGCCGCCGCCATCGCCGGCGAGATTGTCGATCCGGCCAAGGTGTAGCGGGAGGAGGAAGAGGAAGATGCCTCCGGCGGCCGGGGGGGATGATCCCCCCCGGACCCCCCTCGACGGGAAAAATGGAGGCATAGGTGGTGGTAGGGGAAAGGGAATAGAGCGTGAATAATGGGGGACGCCCCCGTTAAGAGTTTTTGGGGAAGGAGGGGCGTGGGGAGGAAACCCCTTTTTGCAAAAAGGGGTTTCCTCCCCACACTCTCCACTCCGAAGGAGTTACAGCCATGTACCACGGCAAGGCGCATAAGGTCGGCGCGCATATCGATACGGACGCGATCATTCCGGCCAAGTTCCTGGTGACCACCGACACGGCCGAACTCGGGGCCAACTGCATGGAGGGCCTGGAACCCGGCTGGATCAAGCGGGTGGAGAAGGGCGACATCATGGTCGCGGGCGAGAACTTCGGCTGCGGCTCCTCCCGCGAGCACGCGCCGCTGGCCCTGCTCGGGGCCGGCATCCCGGTCGTCATCGCCCACAGCTTCGCCCGCATCTTCTACCGCAACAGCTTCAACATGGGGCTGGTGCTCCTGGAGATCGGCGACGACGTGGCCAAGATCAAGGACGGCGACGAACTGACGGTCGACGCCGACACCGGCGTCATCGAGAACGTGACCACAGGCGCGAAAATCCAGTGCAAGCCCGTGCCGCCGTTCATGCAGAGCATCCTCGACGCCGGCGGACTGGTTCCCTACGTCAAGGAACGTCTGGCTGCCCGAGGATAAGCTCGGGAGGGGCGCCGCCCTTCTCGATGCCACCCCGCCGGAAGAGGAAGATGCCTCCGGCGGCCGGGGGGGATCATCCCCCCCGGACCCCCCGACAGCGCGGGGACTGGTGGCAGGAGAGCAGGAGCCGCGACAGACAGCGGTGCTGATGTGAAATAAACATGCACGCGATACCCTTACCCCTTCCGGGGGGTCCGGGGGGAATGATTCCCCCCGGCGGAGAGGTCCAGGAGAGGCAGCGCCTCTCCTGGCCGCCGGAGGCATACATACATCCAAGGACACACCATGCGTTACAACATCTGCGTGATGCCGGGGGACGGGATCGGTCCCGAGATCGTGGCCGAGGCCCGCAAGGTCATGGAGGCCGTGGGCAAGAAGTTCGGGCTGGAGTTCGCCTTTACCGAAGCCCTCATTGGCGGCGCGGCCATCGACGCCAAGGGGACGCCTCTGCCCGAGGCGACGGTTGCCGCCTGCAAGGCGGCCGACGCCGTGCTTCTGGGCGCGGTCGGCGGCCCCAAATGGGACGCCATCGACCCGGCCATCCGTCCGGAAAAGGGCCTGCTCGGCATCCGCAAGGCCTTGGGGCTTTTCGCCAACCTGCGCCCGGCCAAGCTCTTTCCGGAATTGGCCTCGGCCTGCTGCCTGCGGCCGGACATCGTCGGCAAGGGGCTTGACGTCATGGTCGTGCGCGAGCTGACCGGCGGGGCCTATTTCGGCGAGCCGCGCGGCATCGAGGAGCGGGGCGGGGAGAAGGTCGGGTTCAACACCATGGTCTATGCCGAGCACGAGGTGCGCCGCATCGCCCGGGTCGGGTTCGAGACGGCCCGCAAGCGCGGCAAAAAGCTTTGCTCCGTGGACAAGGCCAACGTCCTCGACGTGTCGCGCCTGTGGCGGGCCGTGGTCCTGGAAGTGGCCAAGGACTACCCGGACGTGGAACTCTCGCACATGTACGTGGACAACGCGGCCATGCAGCTCGTGCGCGACCCGTCGCAGTTCGACGTCATCGTGACCGAGAACCTTTTCGGCGACATCCTGTCCGACGAGGCGGCGGTCATCACCGGCTCCATCGGCATGCTGCCCTCGGCCTCCCTCGGGGAGGGCAATCCGGGCCTGTACGAGCCCATCCACGGCTCGGCGCCGGACATCGCCGGCCAGGACAAGGCCAATCCGCTGGCCACCATCCTGTCGGTGGCCATGCTGCTCAAGCACTCCTTCGGCCAGACGGACGCCGCCGACGCCATAGACGCGGCCTGCGCCAGGGTGCTGGCCGACGGCTACCGCACGGGCGACATCATGGAGCCCGGCAAGGTGCTGGTCGGCTGCCGGCAGATGGGCGACCTGGTGGTGGCCCGCCTCGGCTGAGAACCCGCGACCGCGGCCGGCCGGACGCGCGTCCGGCCGGCCTGGCAAAACGGCCCCAGGGGCCGGCCGGACCGCCGTTTCCACTGCGAGGGCGGGGGGCTGGTTCTTCGGGCCGTTTTTTCGTATGAAGCGGCCCGCCGGCGTGCATGCCGGCCGTCGCCGCTTTCGGCCGTCACATCCAGCGCAGCAAAAGAAGTCATGGCAAAAGTCAGTCTGCAACAGCTTTCCAAGTCCTACGGCGGCCGCGACCTGTTCAAGGATTTCTCGCTCGAGATTCCGGCCGGCACGCGGCTGGCCGTGGTCGGCCAGAACGGCGCGGGCAAGTCCACGCTTTTGAAACTCATTGCCGGCGTGTCCGAGCCCGACGGCGGCCGGGTGGTCCTCTCGACCGGAGCGCGCCTTGGCTACGTGGCCCAGGAGATGGAGGCCGGCGACCTCGGCATGACGCTTCTCGCCTGGGTCATGGCCGCTTTGCCGTCCTGGAAGGAGTTCTGGGTCCGCTACGACGCGGCCGTGGCTGCCGGCGACCAGGCGACGCTGGCGGTCCTTGCCGCCGAGCAGACGAGCCTCGAGCACGCCCTTGGCTACAACCCCGAGTACCGGGCCAAGACCATCCTGACGGGCCTGGGGTTTTCCGACGAAAGCCAGCATGCCCCCATTTCCGACCTGTCCGGCGGCTGGCGCGAGCGGGCCAAGCTGGCCCGGGTGCTGACGGCCGGAGCCGACGTCCTGCTCCTCGACGAGCCGACCAACCACCTGGACCTCGAAGCCGTCGCCTGGCTCGAATCCTTTTTGTGCGCCTTTGCCGGCGTGCTGGTCTTCGTGGCCCACGACCGGATCTTTCTCGACCGCGTGGCCACGCACACCCTTTTCACGGGCGAAGGGAAGCCCGTCTGGCGGCCGGGCTCCTTCACCCAGTTTTTGGCCTGGCGCGAGGAGATGGACAAGCAGTGGGAGCGGCAGGCCGCGGCCATCGACAGCAAGATCAAGCAGGTCAACGCCTTTGCCGACCGGTTCCGCTACAAGGCCACCAAGGCAAGGCAGGCCCAGAGCAAGCTCAAGAGCAAGGACAAGCTCGAAAAGGAACTGTCCTCGCTGAAAAGCGAACGGCCGGACGTGAAGGGGAGGACCCTCAACTTCACCCTGCCCGAGCCCGAGAAATCGGACAAGACCGTGGCCGCGGCCGCCGACCTGTCCTATGCCTACCCGGACCGGGCCCCCATCTGGCCGCCGCTGACCTTCCAGCTCTTTCGCGGCCAGAAGGTGGCGCTCGTCGGGCACAACGGCGCGGGCAAGACCACGCTTTTAAAGCTCGTGGTCGGGGCCTTGAAGCCCGCCTCCGGCCGGGTGCTCCTCGGCACCGGGGTGAAGCTCGGCTACTTCAGCCAGCACCAGACCGAGATCCTCAATACCGACGCCCTGGTCATGGCCGAGATGCGGCGCATGGCCGGCCCCAAGGCCACGCACCTGGAAGTCTGTTCCATCCTGGGGCTTTTCCTTCTCGGCGAGGACTACTGGGAGCGGCGGGTGTCGGAACTGTCCGGCGGCGAGAAGTCGCGGCTGGTCCTGGCCGGGCTCTTCTCGGCCCGGGCCAACTTTCTGGTCCTCGACGAACCGACCAACCACCTGGACCTGGAAAGCCGCGAGGCCCTGGTGCGGGCCCTGTCCGAATACGCGGGCACCATCCTCATGGTGGCCCACGACCGCTATCTGCTCGGTGAAGTGGCCGGGGAGGTCTGGTCCGTGGGCGAGGACGGCATTACGGTCCACGACGAGGGCTTTGCCGCCTACGAGGCCGCCCAGGCCGAGGCCAACGCCTGCCGGCTGGACGCGCCCGAGGCCCCGGCGGCCAAGGTCTCGCGCCAGGACGACAAGGAGCGCAAACGCCGGGTGGCCGAGCAGCGAAACGCGCTCTACCGCGACATCAAGCCCAAGCGCGAGGCCATGGAGGCCATGGAGGCCGAGCTTGAGGCGCTTCTCGCCAAGCAGGGCGAGGTCGAAGCCACCATGGCCGATCCGGAAACCTATGCCCAGAAAGAGCTTTTCTCCACACTCAGCAAGGAGTACGGCGCGCTTTCCCATGCCGCCGAGGACCTGCTGGCCCGCATGGCCGTGCTGGAAGAGGAGATCGGCGATCTGGAGGCCCGTCGGGCCGCTTTGGGAGAAGGCGCATGAACTGCGGACCGAAGATCGTGCATGTGGTGGCCGCCGTCATCTGGCGGGAAGGGCGCTACCTCGGCGTGCGCCGGCCCGAGGGCAAGCCCCTGGCCGGAGCCTACGAGTTTCCCGGCGGCAAGATCGAGCCCGACGAATCGCCCCGGGCGGCGCTGGTGCGGGAACTGGCCGAGGAACTGGGCATCACGCCGACCGCAATTGCCTTTTTCAGGGAAAAAGCGCATGCTTACGAACATATTTCCGTCCATCTTCATTTTTTTCACGTCCGCGCCTTCCTTGGAGAACCGGCGGCCCTGGAAGGCCAGGAGATGGAATGGCTGACGCCGCAGGACGGTCTGGCCCGTCCGTTTCTGGAAGCGGACCGGGATGTTGTCGCGGAACTGGCCGAAGTCGCCGCTTTCGGGCAGAAGGATGTTCGGCCTGACGTCGGCTAGCCCGGAAGCCGTGAAGCGCCCGCCAGCCCTCACCATGACCAAGGAGACCGCGTGCGAATCGGGGAGTTGATCGAAGCGAAGCGGCCGTTCGTGTCGCTGGAGTTTTTCCCGCCCAAGGAGCGCGAGGCCTGGGCCGGTTTTTTCGACGTCGTGGAGCGGCTTTTGCCCGTGCGGCCGCTGTTCGTGTCCGTGACCTACGGAGCCGGCGGCAGCACCCACGCCCACACCCTGGAAATCGTCTCCCGCCTCAAAACCGCCTACGGCCTCGAGCCCATGGCCCATCTCACCTGCGTCGGGGCGAGCAGGGAGAAGATCCGGGGCTTTCTGGACGGCCTGGCGGCGGCCGGCGTGGACAACGTCCTGGCCCTGCGCGGCGATCCGCCCAAGGGACAGGAGCAGTTCGTCCCGGACTCCGAAGACTTCCAGCACGCCTCCGATCTGGTGGCCTTCATCCGCCGCGAATATCCGGCCCTGGCCATCGGCGTGGCCGGCTATCCCGAGTGCCATCCCGAGGCCCCGTCGGCCCGGGCGGACCTGGATTTCCTGCGCCAAAAGATTGCCCTTGGCGGCGATTTCACCGTGACCCAGCTTTTTTTCGATAACGACTGTTATTTCGCTTTCGTGGACAAGGTGCGCGGCATGGGCATCACCGTGCCCATCGTGCCGGGCGTGCTGCCGGTCATGAGCCTGGCCAGCGTCAAGCGGCTGTCCAGCCTTTGCGGCGCGAGCCTGCCGCCGGCCTATCTGGCCGCGCTGGAAGCCGCCGACGCGGCCGGGGGCCCGGCGGCCGTGGCCGAGGTCGGCATTGCCCACGCCCGCAAACAGGCCCAGGATCTCATCGACCGGGGGGCGCCGGGCGTGCACCTCTACACGCTCAACAAGGCCGAGGCCGTGCTCTCCATCGTCTCGGGCCTGACCATGTAACACCCTTCCGGCGCACTCTTGCGCGGTCCCTGGCTGTACCCAGGGCCGCGCCCCACGCCGGAATGCGACCAATATTTTCAGGGGGTCCGGGGGGGATGATCCCCCCCGGCGGAGAGGTCCAGGAGAGGCAGAGCCTCTCCTGGCCGCCGGAGGCATTCTTTCTTCAACAGATGGAGGACGGTATGGGCAGGGGCGAATGGGTTGTGGCCGTGGCCGGGGCCACGGGAGCCGTGGGACGGGAGATGCTGAAAACCCTCGAACAGCGGCAGTTTCCGGCCAAGACCATCAAGGCCTTGGCCTCCTCGCGTTCGGCCGGCACCACGGTGCCGTACGCCGACACCGAGCTGACCGTCGAGGAGATGACGGAAGATTCCTTTGAAGGCGTCGATATCGCGCTCTTTTCGGCCGGCGGCTCCACCTCGAAGAAATTCGCGCCCTTTGCCGTCAAGGCCGGCTGCGTGGTCATCGACAATTCGAGCGCCTGGCGCATGGACCCGGAAGTGCCGCTGGTCGTGCCCGAGGTCAACCCGCAGGACGTGGACTGGCACAACGGCATCATCGCCAACCCCAACTGCTCGACCATCCAGATGGTGGTGGCCTTGAAGCCCCTGCACGACGTCGCGAAAATCAAACGCGTCATCGTCTCCACCTACCAGGCCGTGTCCGGCACCGGCCAGAAGGCCATCGCCGAACTCGAAACCCAGGTCCGCCAGCTTTTCCACATGCAGGACCCGGACGTGAAGGTCTATCCGCACCAGATCGCGTTCAACTGCCTGCCCCAGATCGATGTCTTCACCGACGGCGACTACACCTTCGAAGAAGTGAAGATGATCAAAGAGACCAACAAGATCATGGGCGACGACTCGATCAAGGTGACGGCCACCACCGTGCGCGTGCCGGTCTTTTACGGGCACAGCGAATCCGTCAACATCGAGACCGAGAAGAAACTGACCGCCAAGGAAGCCCGGGCCATCCTGGCCCAGGCCCCGGGCGTGCGCGTCTACGACAACCCGTCGGAAAAGATCTACCCCATGCCGCTTGTCGCCGCGGGCGAGGACGAAGTGTTCGTCGGCCGCATCCGCGAGGACCAGACCATCGACAACGGCCTGCACCTCTGGATCGTGGCCGACAACATCCGCAAGGGCGCGGCCTTAAACGCCGTGCAGATCGCGGAGCTCCTCATCGAACGCGACAAGGTGCGGGTCGAGAAGTAGGGGCGCGGAAGCCGGGAGAAGATGCCTCCGGCGGCCGGGAGGGGGTCACCCCCTCCCGGACCCTCCCGAAAGGGGTGGACGAACGTATCGAACAGGGGAAAACATGGCCTGCATGTTTTCCCCTTTTGCTTGGGAGGAAGTTATGCCCGACATTGTGGATACCGACGTGTACCTGAAACGGCTCCTGGCCGCGCCGCGCCCCGGCAGCGAGGCGGTCCTGGCCTTTTACGACCACCGGCTCGGCGTCATCGGCACCGATCCGCGCCTCATGCTCATTCCCCTGGACGACCACCTCGTCCACCGGGGCGACGGCGTCTTCGAGACGCTCAAATACCTCGGCCGCCGGCTCTATCAGATCGCCCCCCACTTCGAACGCATGGAGCGGTCGGCTGCGGCCATCTTTCTCGCGCCGCCCTGTTCCTGGGCCGAAGTGGCCGATCTTACGCTTTCCGTATGCCAGGCCGCCGGCGCCGACGACGGCATGGTCCGGGTGCTGGTCGGCCGCGGCCCCGGCGGCTTTGGCATCGATCCGGCCGAATGTCCGACCCCGAGCCTGACCATCGTGGCCTACAGGTTCCACGCCCGGCCGGCCGAGTCCTTCGCCAAGGGCGTCACCGCCTTTCGCACCTCCATCCCGGCCAAACAGAACTATCTGGCCCGCATCAAATCCATCGACTACCTGCCGAACGTGCTCATGAAGCGTGAAGCCACCGAACGCGGCGAAGACTATCCCGTCTGCTACGACGACAAGGGGCTCCTCGCCGAAGGGGCCACGGAAAACATCTGCATCGTGGACGCCGGCGGCCGCCTCGTCGTGCCGGAGCTCAACAACGCCCTGACCGGCACGACCCTCCTTCGCGCCGTGGAACTCCTCCATGGCGAAGTGGAAACGGTCTTCGCCGGCATCCGCGAGGAAGACATTGCCACCGCCCGCGAGATGTTCATCCTCGGCACCACCAACGACTGTCTGAGCATCGTCCGCTACAACGGCGCGCCCGTCGGCGACGGGAAACCCGGCCCCGTCTCCCGGCGCATCAAGGAACGGATCGTCGCCGATATCCAGGCGAACGGCACACCCTTTTAAAGAGAAGATGCCTCCGGCGGCCGGGGGGGATCATCCCCCCCGGACCCCCTGGAAGGGGAAATGGGAGTGGGGGAAACGGGTGGCGTGATGGGCGTTGGCGGATGTGCGTCGGTGTGGCCGTCCGACTACGCCACGCCATCCTTCGCACTCCATTGGGGAGGGTCCGGGAGGGGATCATCCCCTCCCGGCCGCCGGAGGCATTCTTTTTCTCCCTTCCTCGCTTACTCCCTGCCGCGCTCCATGCCGTCGAGCAGCCAGTGTGCTCCGGGGGCGGCGGTGTCGCGGACGAAGCGCCAGCGCTCCTTGCGGTCGGTGTTGTGGGGCGCGTCGGGCTCGTGGACGAGAACCTCGTAGTCCACGTCCATGACGGTGCGGCCGGATTCCTGGCGTTCGCCGGCCAGGACGGCTTCGACGAGCAGGATCTCGGGCGCGGGCGGCGGCGAGGCGGGCAGGCTGTTTTTGAGCTGGGCCAGAAAGAGCGGCGTGGTGAAGTTGGCCAGATCGTCGAAGTCGCGTTTGGCCATGGCGGCCAGAATGCGGCCGTAGGCCAGTTTGGCGCCGGCCAGGAATTCCTGTTCCGGCGTCGCACCCGACGGCAGGGGACCGGTGGCACCGGAGGGGGCGGCGGTCGTGGGAGTGCCCTTGGGGGGAGGCGACTTGAGGGCGGCCCAGGTGGCCTGGGCGTTGGTGTACATGTTGGGCTTGCCGGGCGGGCTGTCGAGGGGCGGCGGGGCCTCGTCGTCGTAGGCGGCCGGCGGCGGTGGTGGCGGGGGCTGCTGGTTTGCGCCGGTTTTTCCGGTCCGGCCGAGCAGGAGGCGAAGGACCAGAAACAGGGCCAGCCCGAGGACGGCCAGATCGACCAGGCGCGGTCCGGTGAAGTCGTCGCCGCGAAAGACGCTGCCGAGCAGGCCGCCGGTCAGCAGGTCCTCGGCCCGGGCCGGGGAGGGCAGGGCCAGGGCCAGCCCGACGGCGGCGGCCAGGGTGCGGCTGGGGATGCGGGAGAGGAGGGCGGCCAGGGCCTTGGGGGAGCCGGGGTGCGTGTCCATGCTGCCTGTGTGGCAAAGGGGGGCGGGCAAGTCAATGCGCCGGCTTTGACAAGGTGGAAAAAATGCTGACACCCCGGCCGGCCCGGCCGGACGGACAGGCCCGGGAACCGGGCCTTCGGGCCGGAGCCGGGTTGGCATGTCCTTTGCGTGAAGCGTATTCCCGGCCAGAACGATGGGGATGGGCCTCATGACATTCGTTGCGGTATGGCGTATCGCCTATCGGCTAGGCGATGCATGGCGAAGGCGGGTCGCGGGGAACCAAGGGGGGATGTGATGGGCGTGCGACGCAAACTGTATCTGTTGCTCGGTGTGTGCGTGCTGGGATTTTGCTGCGCGTTTGCGGCGGATCGGATAGGAAGTTACTATGCCGCGAAATTCCAGGAGCTTGAAGGCCTGGCCGCCAATGCCTATCTGGAAATCCTGCAGGCCCGGCGCGAGGAGAAGAATTTCCTCATGCGCATGGACCCGGCCTATATCGAGCCGGCCTTGCGCCATGCCGACAAGGTGCGGGACGACATCGGCCGCCTCTCCGGACTGGACGGGGCCCTGGCCGGCGAGGCCCGGGAGGCCCTGGCCGAGCTCGCCGCCTACCGCAAGGGTTTCGAGGAGCTGGTCGGGATTGCGCGGATCAAGGGATTTAACGAGAACGAAGGCCTGATGCGCGATTTCGTCTACGCCGCCCGGGATCTGGACGAAAAGTTCAAGCCCGTGACGGACAAGGATTTCCAGATCCTGCTGTTGACCATCCGCCGGCATGAGAAGAACTGGCAACTGCGCGACGAGGCCGGCTACGTGGAAAAGGTGGCCGAGGGGGTCAAGCGCCTGGAGGCCATGGTCGCGGCCGATCCGGATCTGGCCGCGGACCGGAAAAAAAGTTTCGTGGCGGTCATCGATTCCTACCAGCGCAGCTTCAACGCCTACGTCGAGGCCAGCGCCAAGGCCAAGAAGGTCACCGAGGCCATGGTGGCGAGCGGCCGCGACCTCATGCCCCATTTCGAGAAGATCGAGGCCCATTACGCCGCCCGCCGGGCCGAGGTCCAGGGGCTGGTCGACGGGGCCCTGCTCGCGGTCCAGGCCGTGTTGGGACTGGCGGTGCTGGCCGTGATCCTGTGGATCATCCGGGGTATTACCGGTTCCCTGGCCGCCCTGGGGGGCTATTCCCGGCAGGTGGCCTCGGGCGACCTGGACGCCAGGCCGACCGGGCGTTTCGAGGCGGAATTCGCGGCCCTTCGCGACGACACCACGGCCATGGTCGACAATCTGAAAATCCATATGCGCGAGGTGGCGGACAAGCAGGCCGAGGCCACGCGGCAGGCCCAGGCCGCCGAAGAGGCCATGCGCGAAACGTTGCATAAGGAGGAGGAGCTGGCCCACACCCTCTCGCGCATGCAGGCCGTGGCCGAGCAGGCCGGCGACATCTCGAAGCGGCTTTCGAGCGCCGCCCTTGAACTGTCGGCCCAGACCGAGCAGGCGGCCTCGGGCGTCGAACTGCAGCGCCGCCGGGTGGACGAAACCGCCGCCGCCATCGGCCAGATGAACGCCACCATCCTCGAAATCGCCTCCAATGCCGGCGCGGCCGCCCAAACGGCCGAAGAGACCCGCGACAACGCCACCACCGGGGCCGAGGTGGTCAGCCGGGCCGGCCAGTCCATGGCCAAGGTCAACGGCATCGCCACGGAACTCAAGGGCGACATGGCCAGCCTCGGCCAGGAGGCCGAGTCCATCGGCCAGGTCGTCGGCGTGATTAACGATATCGCGGACCAGACCAACCTGCTGGCGCTCAATGCCGCCATCGAGGCGGCCCGGGCCGGCGAGGCCGGGCGCGGTTTCGCGGTGGTGGCCGACGAGGTCAGAAAGCTCGCGGAAAAGACCATGGTGGCCACCAAGGAAGTCGAGTCCCGCATCCGGGCCATCCAGGAGGCGGCCGGCCGCAACATCAAGAGCATGGACCAGGCGGTTTCGGCCGTGGCCGACGCCAATTCCCTGGCCGGCCGGTCCGGGGAGGCCATCCGCGCCATCCTGGGCCATGCCGACGCCACCAGCTCCCAGGTCCAGTCCATCGCCGCCTCGGCCGAGGAGCAGTCCGCCGCGTCCGAGCAGATCAGCCGGGCCATTGGCGAAATCAACAAGGTGGCCGAGGACAACGTGGCCGGGGTGGACGCCTCCAGCCGGGCGGCCCACGCCCTGTCGAACATGGCCGAGGAGCTCAAGGACCTGATCGGCCGGCTGCGCGGCCACGAGGCCCGTCCGAAGATTCTGGCCGCGGCCTGAGTCCCGGCAAGCAGGAAACCTCGCTGCCCGGGCCGCGACCCGTTGCCACGGCCGGCCGGTCCCGGTAAGACCGGGACGTCGCCCATGCCGGAGGCGATGCCCGGGCCGGCTCCCTCTGCCACCGGCCAACCGAGGACGCGAAAAGTTCCATGACCGCCGCCACCGTTCCGGGACGCCCGGGACTTTCCCGCCTGGGCCTGCGGGCCAGGGTCTACCTGCTGCTCGGAAGCCTGCTTTTGGTCAACATGGCCGGTCCGGTCATCATGGTCTGGTACGCGGCCATGGCCCGCGACCTCTACACGGCCACGGCCGACAAGGACCTGGCCGCCCTGACCGCCGCCCATGAACTCGAAAACGCCCTTTTGAACCAGAAAGGCTACGCCACTTATTATTACCTCAGCCGCGACCCGTCCTGGATCGGCAAGCTGAGCGAGAGCCGCCGGACGTTCGCCCTGTGGCTCGAACGCATCCGCCAGGACGTGGACGCCCCCGAGCCGACCGAGCTCCTCGAAGCCATCACGGCGGCCTACAAGGAGTATTCGGCGGCCAAGGACAATGTCATCGACCTCTACCAGCAGGGGAGGGAGGAGGCGGCCAAGAACCAGCACTGGGCCGTGCGCGACGATTTCGACGGCCTGCGCGACCTGTGCGACCGGTTCAAGGAGTTCTACCGGGCCCGCATGCGCCAGACCGGCCTGGTCTACCTGGAGCGCACGGACCTGGTCATGGGCGTGGCCGTGATCGGCGTGGTCATAAACGCCACCCTGGGCTTTTTCCTGGCCTACGTCCTGGTCGGCCAGATCCTGGACCCCATCCGGCGGCTGGCCCGGGGCGACCGGGGCAAGGGGGCCATGGCGGGCGTTTCCGACGAGGTCAAGGCCATCGGCCAGAAGTTTCGCGACCTCGAAAAGGACGTGGACCAGGCCCACCTGGACCTGGAGCAGAGCCGGGGCCACCTCATGCAGTCGGAAAAGCTGGCCATGGCCGGCCGGCTGGCCGCGGGCGTGGCCCACACCATCCGAAATCCGCTGACCTCGGTTAAGATGCGCCTTTTCTCCCTGGAGCGCGGCCTCAAGCTCGATCCCTCCCAGCAGGAGGACTTCGAGGTCATTGCCGAGGAGATCGGGCACATCGATACCATCGTGCGCAACTTCCTGGAGTTCGCCCGGCCCCCGAAGTTGACGGCCCAGCCGGTCGGCCTTTCGGACGTGGTGGACACGGCGCTCGTCCTCTTGAAGCACCGCCTGGAGTCCTACAACGTGGAGGTCACCGTGGACCGCTCCCGGCCCCTGCCGGAGATAAGCGCCGACCCGGACCAGTTGAAGGAGGCCCTGGTCAATCTGGTCCTCAATGCCTGCGAGGCCATGGTCGAGGGCGGCTCCATCCGCATCCGCGAGGAGGTGGGCCTTTTGGAACCTTACGGCCACGTCCTGGCCGTGCGGGTGACGGACAGCGGCCCGGGCGTGCCGCCGGGGTTGGTCGAACGGATCTTCCAGCCGTTTTTCACCACCAAGGGCGAGGGGTCGGGCCTTGGCCTCCCCATTGTCAAACGGATCGTGGAGGAGCATGGCGGGTGGATCACGGTCCAGTCCCCGGAAGGGCGCGGGGCCACCTTCACCATGGTCTTTCCGTACGAGGGGGAGCGGGGATGGCACAGGGCATAGGGGCGGCGCCCGGGACCGGCAACGGTGCTTGCGCCGCCGGCGTTTCGGAGCCCCGCCGTGGATAGCCGCACGGCCCAGATTCTCATCGTCGACGACGATCACCAGTTGCGCCAGAGCTTCGAACGGCTGCTTGCGGCCGAGGGCTACGCGGTGCGCACCGCCTCCTCGGGCGAGGCCGGCATCCTGGCCGTGCGCGAGGCCGTGCCCGACCTCGTGGTCATGGACGTGCGCATGCCCGGCATCTCGGGACTCGAGGCCTACGCCGCCATGCGCGAGTTCGAGCCCAGGCTGCCGGTCATCATCATGACGGCCTTTGGCACCACGGACATTGCCATCGAGGCCACCAAGATGGGGGCCTACGACTACATCCTCAAGCCCTTCGACATCCCGGAGATCCTCAAGCTGATCGAAAAGGCCGTGGCCGCCGGCCGGTCCATGCGCAGCCGGGTGGCCGTGGGCGAGGAGGGGGAGGCGGCCGTGGCGGCCGACGCCATCATCGGCCGCAGCCAGGCCATGCAGGACCTCTACAAGGCCATCGGCCGGGCCGCGCCCACCGACGCCACGGTGCTCATCCGGGGCGAATCCGGCACCGGCAAGGAGCTGGTGGCCCGGGCCGTGTACCAGCATTCGCTGCGGGCGGACAAACCGTTTCTGGTCATAAACTGCGTGGCCATCCCGGAAACGCTGCTCGAATCCGAACTGTTCGGCTACGAGAAGGGGGCGTTCACCGGAGCCACCGGCCGCAAGGTGGGCAAGATCGAGCAGGCCAACCGGGGCACGGTCTTTCTGGACGAGATCGGCGACATGCCGCTGTCGATCCAGGCCAAGATCCTGCGCCTCTTGCAGGAGCAAAACGTCGAGCGTCTGGGCGGCCGGCAGGTCATCCCGGTCGACGTCCGCATCATCGCGGCCACCAACCGGGACCTGGAGGCCGCCGTCCGGGCCGGGCAGTTCCGCGAGGACCTCTACTATCGCCTGAAGGTCGTGACCATGGCCATGCCGCCCCTGCGGGAGCGGCCGGGCGACATCCCGCTTCTTGTCCGCTATTTCCTGGCCCGGTATTCCCGGGAGATGGGCCAGCCCGACCCCGGCGTCTCGGACGAGGCCATGGCGCTTTTGACCACCCAGCCCTGGCCGGGCAATGTCCGGGAGCTCGGCAACACCGTCAAGAAGGCGCTCATCTTCAACCTCGGCGCGCCCCTTGGCCCGGACGAGGTCCAGAAGGCCTCGGGCGAGCCGCTGCGGGGGGGCGGTCCGGCCGAGGCCGATCCGGGCGATTCCCTGGCCCGGTACGTCCGCCGGGAACTCGCCTCCGGCCGGGAAAGCCTTTTCGAGGACCTCATGGACCGTTTTGGCCTCCTCGTCATCCGCGAGGCCTTGGAAGCCACCGGCGGCAACCGTTCCCAGGCGGCCCGGCTCCTTGGCCTGTCCCGGCCGACGCTTTTGGCCAAGATCGAAAAGTACGGCCTTCGCATCGAATCGCGCGTGCGCCAATCCGATTCCTGACCCTCCCCTCCGCCTTCTTTTACAAACCGTAAAGATTGCTGACAGGCTCTCCCGGACAAGCCCCGGGAGACGCGGCATCGGCGGCGGCAAAAGACTTTTAATTCCAGTCTATTGATGCGTCTGTGCCCCCGGTCTTTTTTGGCACGGGAGTTGCGATATGGCGGCTAAACCTTGTCATGGAGCGTGGTTGTGAAGTGTGCGGGGGCAACGCTTGTTATCGCCGAGAGAAACGCCAACATCCGGGAGCTCTTGCGCCGGGAATTCGGCCGCGAGGGCTATGCCGTGCTGACGGCGGGCTCGGGCGCCGAGGTCCTCGCGCACCTGGCCGCCCCGGCGTCGGCCGATCTGCTCGTCCTCGATGCCGAGATCGGCGATCCGCAAGGCGGCTCCCTTGTCCCGCATGTCACCCGTCTCTACCCTCTGCTGCCCGTGGTGCTGCACGTGTTTCCCGGCTTCGAGGCCGAGGCCGGCGCGACCGGCGTGGTCCGGGTGGAGAAAGAGGGTGATTTCGAACGTCTCAAGCGCACGGTGCGCCGGGTGCTGGGAGAATGCGGCGGCGCCGGCTGACCAGGCGGGGAAGGCAAGGAAACGGACGGGTTTGATCGTCGCGAGGTAGGGGTTGTCGCGCGACGCGACACGCGCGAAACGGCACTTTCAAAACGGAGGAAGCGAAAATGGGGTTCGGCAGACAGGTCTATGAATTCCTCAAGGCGGCGTCCATCGCGCACGCCCAGTGGGACATGGAAGTTTCCACGTCCATTCTTAAGAACAGGAAAAAGCTCCTTTTCCTCATGATCCTGGCCCTGCCCATCCTGGCAGTGTCCTTTGTCGAGGCCAGCGACTTCATCGGCAGCAAGACCGCCTACGGGCCGGCCTTCTACACCACCCAGATCTTTCTGGTGTCCATCGCCGTCGGCCTGGCCGCCGGCCTTATCACCGGCTGCATCGGCGCGGGCGGCGGCTTCATCATCACCCCGGCGCTGATGGCCGCGGGCGTCAAGGGCATCCTGGCCGTCGGCACCGACCTCTTTCACATCTTTGCCAAGGCCATCATGGGCACGGCCGTGCACAAAAAGCTCGGCAACGTCTCGGGCAAGCTGGCCATCGCCTTCCTGGTCGGCTCCGGCGGCGGCACGTTCATCGGCGGCGCCATCAACAAGGGCCTTTACAACAAAGATCCGCTCCTTTCCGAATTCTTCATCAGCTCCATCTACGCCGTGCTGCTCGGGTTCCTCGGTTTCTACGCCCTGTTCGACTTCCTGCGGGCCAGCCGCAAGGAGAGCGGCAGCGACGCCCACGGCGGCAGCCACGGCGGACCGGCCGGCGTCACCGGCATGGCGCTCAAGCTGCAAAACCTCAACATCGCCCCCATGATCACCTTCGACGAGGACTTCGTGCCCGGCGGCAAGCGGATCTCGGGCTGGATCGTGGCCGCGGGCGGCATGATCGTCGGCATCCTGGCCGCGCTCATGGGCGTCGGCGGCGGCTTCGTCACCTTCCCCATGTTCGTCTACGTCTTCGGCGTGTCCTCCATGACCACGGTCGGCACGGACATCCTCCAGATCATCTTCACCGCCGGCCTCGGCGCCATCGCCCAGTACGCCATCTACGGCTACGTGTTCTACACCCTGGCCATGGGCATGCTGCTCGGTTCGCTTTTGGGCATCCAGGTCGGGGCCCTGACCACCAAGGTGGTCAAGGGCATCCACATCCGCGGCTTTTACGCCATGTCCATCATCGCCGGCTTCATCAACCGGGTGGCCACCCTGCCCAAGAAGTTCGTGGAACTCGAATACCTGAACATGTCCAAGGAACTGGTCAACGGCATCGAATACGTCGGCAACATCGTGTTCTGGATCGTGGTCGCCCTCTTCGGCGCGTGGGTCATCGGCAAGTTCATCGTCAATATCGGCGCCTTGCGCCAGGAGGGATAAGGCATGCTTATCAGGGATAAAAAGCTCTTTGCCAAGGGCGCGATGTTGATGCTGTCCTTTCTCGTGGTCTTCCTGCTCATCTTCTCACCGATCTTCCCGGGCGGGGTGAACGGACTGCATTTCTCCGACGACCTTTTCAACAAGCTGTCCAAGGGATCGTCCTACTTCATTCCCGAGGTTGCCAAGGCTGTGAAGCCGTTTGAAGGCAAGCAGATCAGTGTCGAGGTGAAGCCCAAAAGCGCCGAGGACCTGAAGATCGCCCAGGCGCTTCTGGCCAAGGTCGGCGCCACGGCCGAGGTCAAGGGCGAAATGCTGGGCGTTTCCTGCGACCTCGGCGCCATACTCGGCAAGGTCGTGGCCGACGCCGACCTGCTCTACAAGGACGACGCCAAACCCCTGACCGACGCCTACGGCATGGACGGCAAGGTGGCCATGAAGGGCTGGTGGTCGTTGCTCTCCTCCATGATCAAGCCGCTGCAAAAGGCCAAGCAGATCGAGGAAGCCAACGTCGTCAATATGGTCAACCAGAAGGCCATCGAACCGGCCTACAACTTCTACGGCATCCCGGCCGAGAGTATCATGACCAAGATCCCGACCGTGGCCGGTCTGCTCATCTTCTACGTCCTCTACACCATGTGGTATGGCTATGCCATTTTCGACATGTTCGGCGGCATAGGCCTGTCCATGAGCAAGTCCAAGATCAAGAAGGAAGCGTAACCCCCGCCTTCCTCTCCGGCGACACCCCGGCCCGCTGCAGCGGGCCGGGGTGTCGTTTTTTTTGCGCGCACCAAAAGCGGGAAGCCCGCCGGGGCAAGGTGGCCGGCGCGGCAGGGGCCTCGGAAGCGGGTCAGGCCAGGCAAACCGGCCGGCCCATGCCGTCGCGGCATGCCCGCCGGGACGGGGGCGTGGCCCGGGAACGGGCGGAAAAGCGGGGAGGCAACGGAAGCCGGACGGCACAGGCCGGCCGCCGGCGGCGACGGACCGGCCGGTTCGGGGGAAAGCGAGTCCGGGAATCCCGGGAGGGGGGCGTTATTCGAGGACGCCGAGATTTTTGAGCAGGTGGAGCAGCATGTGCTTGTCGATGGGCTTTGGCACGTAGGAGGTGGCCCCGCCCTTGTAATAGGCTTCCACCACGTTTTTCGGGTCGTCCAGGGCCGTGGTCATGACGACCTTGGCCTCCTTGGCCGGGAGGATGCCCCGTTCCTTTTCGATGGCCCGGATCTTTTTAAGCGCCGTCTGCCCGTCCATCTCGGGCATCATGATGTCCATGCAGATCAGGTCATAGGGATTGTCGTCGTCAAGGGACTGGTTGAAGGCCTGGAGGGCCTCCAGGCCGTTGACCGCGATGTCGACTTCGCCAAAGGGGCCGAGAATCTTCTGGAGGATCTTCCTGCTGGTGAAATCATCCTCGACAACCAACACGCGCATCAATGCCTCCATGACCAGACGTCTTCCCAAAAGGGCCGGCATGGGGCCATTGGGGAGGGGCGCGCGAGGATATTCGCGAAACGCCCAAGTCTGCTTCTTGTAGGCGCAACCCCGGGAAAAGGCAATGCATCCGAGCCCGGCAGGCACCTTGCAACGCGTCAAAATCCCGAGTAAGTCTTAAGAGATGCGCAAATGCGCCTATGGAGCATCTTATGGGTTTTTTCAGCGGCCTGGTGTTTTGGGCCTCGAGCGCCGTGGAACCGAGCTGGCATAAGACCTGGCCGTTCGGCCCGGGACTCGAAGAGGGATTTTTTTCCGTCGTGCTCAAGGGCCTTTTCATCGCGGCCATCCTCGGCGGCATGGCTTGGCTCCTGCGCTTCCTGTTCGGGCCGGGCGGGCCGCTGCGCGACAAGGAGTTCGACGAGCCCGATCCCGAACTCCCGAAGAAGGACGAAAAAAAGGACGGGCACGAAGACCACGACCGGCCCTAGGGTCGGGCCCGCGGAATCCGTGCAGGGGATTTCGAAAGCCACGCCTGGGGACAATTGCTTTTTTTCTTAAAAAAGAAGGTCATGTCTTTTAGGGGACAGGGCACGCGCCATGATTGACCGGCTGCTCGCATGGTTCGATGATTTCGTGGCCGGCTGCGCCATGGCGGAGCCGGCCGATGCCGCGCGCCTGGAACTCAAGCGCCGCCACTGCCGGCTGGTCATGGACGAGGCCCGGGAGCAGGCCCTGGAGTTGAACCTTTCGCCGCGCCTAGTCAGGCTGGCCACCGTGGCCGGACTGGTCCACGACACGGGCAGATTCCCCCAATACCAGCGCTACCGGACCTTCCGGGACGCCGACAGCGCCAACCACGCCGTCCTCGGGGCCATCGCCCTGGCCCGCCACCACGGCCTGGCCGGGCTCCCGGACCGGGACCGCCGGCTCGTGCGCCTGGCCGTCGTCGCCCACAACCGGCGGACCATCCCCCGGGCGGTTCTTGGCGGCGATCCGGAGGCCCTGACGCTTGTCCGCATCGTGCGCGACGCCGACAAGCTCGACATCGCCCGGATCATGATCGAGCATTTCAAGGCTCCAAGCGACAAGGACGACGTGGTCTTCCTCGGCCTCCCCGACATCCCGGACCGCTACAACCCCGACGTCCTCGCCGACATCGAGGCCGGCCGCATCGGGAACTACGCCGCCATGGGCACGACCAACGATTTCGCCCTGCTGCTTTTAAGCTGGATCAACGACATGGCCTTTCCCCGGACCCGGCGGCTTTTCTTCGAGCGCGGCCACGTCCGGGAACTCTTCGACGTCTTGCCCGGCCTGCCGGCCCTTCGCGCCTTCAAGGACCGCTACCACGACCGCTTCGGGCCAAGCGCCCCCGCAGCGTAACACGAGGGCGTCGCCATGGACTATTCCCCGATCCTCTTCGACACCGTGGTCATCGTCACCCGCAACGAGGAGAACGCCCGCCGCGACCGCCGGTCCCTGGCCGCCTTCCGGCCAAGGCGGGTGGAGCAGTTTTCCTCCGGGGAAAAAGCCCTGGAGTTTCTCACCGCCAACCGCACGGACATGGTGCTCCTCGACAGCCAGCTCGACGACATGGAAGGCACCCAGTTCCTGCGCGCCGCCCGCCGCGACCTGCGCCTCAAAGACGTGCCCGTGGTCCTCGTCACCTCGGAGAGCCAGCGCGACAAGGTCCTCGACGCCATCGCCGTGGGCTGCGCCGGCTACATCCTGCGCCCCTACTCCCAGGAGACCTTCACCAAGCATGTCCTGCGCGGCTGCCAAGTCGAACGCGTCACCGAAATCGAGCGCGAGCAGATCGAGGACGCCCGCGAAATGGTGGCCATGGGCAACTTCGACGACGCCATCGAAGCCTTCGAAGAGATCATCTCCGAACAGAACATGGCCCAGAAATACTACGACATGGGCTGCCGCTGCCTGATCCGCCAGAAGTACGGCCAGGCCATCATCGCGTTTAAAAAGGCCATCAAGATAAACGACCTCTTCGCCGAGGCCTACAAGGGCCTGGCCGACGCCTACAAGGGCAAGGGCGAACTGGACGAATTCAAGCGCTATCTCCAGAAGGCGGCTGAGATCCACGCCCAGTTCAACCGCATGGAAGAGACCAAGGAACTGTTCATCGAAGTCCTCAAATACGACCCCAACACCCCCAATCCCTTCAACTCGCTTGGCGTCAAGCTGCGCAAGAGCGGCGACCTGGCCGGGGCCCTCCACGCCTACCAGCAGGCCCTGACCCTCACCCCCCAAGACGAGAACATCCATTTCAACATGTCCAAGGCCTTCTATTTCATGGGCAATACCGAACGGGCACGGGAGTGCGTCGAGAAAGCCCTGGACATCAGTCCCGGCTTCGAGGAAGGCCGCCGGCTCTACCGCAAGCTCGCCGGCCGGGAATTCCCCCGCACCGGCCCCAGTCCCGGGGCAGGGGGCGGTGCGGGGCGACACGAGGCAGAGTCGCTGCGCGACGAGTAGGGGGACGAAGGTCGAGGAGAGGAGGCAGGAGGGGAAGATGCCTCCGGCGGCCGGGGGGATCATCCCCCCCGGACCCCCTGGGCGGGGGAGCGGAAGTTGGGGAAGCGGGTGGCTGGAGGTCGTGGTCGGGTGTACGTCGGTGTGGCCGGAGGAACCGGGCGAGTTTGAAGGAACTTTACGAACAGGCTTTTAAAGAAAAAGCGCCGCCCACTTTCCCATCTCCTCCCACCCGTTCCAACCCCAGTGAGGAGGGTCCGGGAGGGGATCATCCCCTCCCGGCCGCCGGAGGCATCTTTTCTCCTTCCCCCTCTTACGGGCTGACCAAGATGACGACGCGCCGGTTGCGGGCCTGGTTCTCGGCAATGGACCGGCCGGCGGGGTCGGTGTTGGGGGCCACGGGCTGGGTGTCGGCCAGGCCTTCGACGCGCATGTGGCCGGCCGGCACGCCGCCGTCGATGAGGAGGCGGGCCACCCGGCTGGCCCGGGCCGAGGAGAGTTCCCAGTTGGAGGGGTAGAGCCAGGATTCGATGGGGCGGTTGTCGGTGTGGCCTTCGACGGTCACCCTGTAGGGCGTGCCGGACAGGGTGGCGGCGATGTCGCGCAAAAGCGGCAGGCCGCCGGATTTGATGTCCGCGCTGGCCGCGTCGAAGAAGGCCGCGCCGCGCAGGTTCAGTTCCACGCCGTTCTCGCGGGGCAGGATTTCCACCGCGCCGGAGGTGATGTCGAGCTTGCCGGCCAGTTCCTTGCGGATGTCTTCCAGGCTTTTTTTGGTGGGTCCGGTCCGTTCGGCCTCGGGTCCGGCCGGGACGGCCGCGGCTTGGGGCGGGGCGGGCTCGGCCGGTTTGGCCTCGGGCTTGGGCTTTTCGGGTTCGAGCGGCGGCACGGGGTCGCTGGCCAGGGTGGTGTGGCTGACCTTGGAGCGCACGGACGCGGGCTCTGGCGGCGGAGGCGGGGACTTGGGGGCGGCCTGCGGCGCGGGAGCCTTGGGGGGTGCGGGTTGCGGCTCGGGGGCTTTGGGCTTGGAAGCCGGCTTGTCCGGGATCATGGCCTTTTGCATGGAGTCGGCCACCCGCTCGTAGCGGCCGAGGTCCACGTGGGACACGGCCACGAGGAGCAGGAAAAAGCACAGGAGCAGCGTCATCATGTCGGCCATGGAGATCGGCCACAGGTCATCGTCTTCGGGGCGGCGCTTGCGCAGGTCGGAGAGTTTCAGCACGTCGTGTCTTCCTGCTTCGGGGCAGTGCGAGAGGGGGGCGTCGCCTTGGCCTTGGCCGGCGGCATCACGCCTCGACCTCTTCCTTGTCCTTGCGTTCGATGGACGACCAGCGCCTGGTCGGCAGGTAGGCCTTGAGCTTGTCGAGGACGATGGCGGCCGGGGTCTTGTCCTTGATGAAAAGCGTGCCGTCGCGGATGACGCACATGAGGATGATGCGTTCCTCGATCCGTTTTTCCACCTTGATGGCGATGGGCAGGAGGATCAGGTTGGCCAGCAGGATGCCGTAGAGCGTGGTGGTCAGGGCCACGGCCATGTGGGCGCCAAGATTGCCAAGGCCCACACTCATGGACTGCATCATGCCGATCAGGCCGATCAGGGTGCCGATCATGCCATAGGCCGGGGCCAGCTTGGCCATGGTCCGGTAGATGCCGGCCGAGGACAGCTCCTGCTGGTAGGTCTGCTCGATGCGGGTGTCGAGGATCTCCTGGATCTCTTCCCGGGAGTAGCCGTCCACGAGCATCTGGATGGCGCTTTGCAGAAATTCGTTTTCGATGCCGGGCAGGGCTTTTTCCAGGTGGATGGTGCCCCGGGTCGAGGCGTGGCGGGCGATCTCCACGATCTCCTCGATGTAGTTGTCGGTCGGCAGCTCCTCGCGCTTGAGCGCGATGAGGAAGGTGTTGAAAACCCGCATGACCTCTTTGAGGGGGAAGCAGATGAAGGTCGAGGCCAAAGTGCCGCCAAGGACGATGGCCAGGCCCGGGAAGTTGATGAAGACCCCGGCGCTGTCCGTGGACAGGAAGGTGGCGAAGCCGAGGATGGTGATGCCGAAGACGATGCCGATGACGGTGGCGATGTTCACAGGGCGAGTCCCTTGATGGCTTTGATCCGGTCGAGCAATTCCTTCTCCACGTCGGCGGCCTCGTCCTCGTCGCAGCCGGCCAGGGCGGCGGCCTCTTCGCGGACCACGGCGGCGATCTTTTTCGACAGGTTCTTGTAAATCTTCTCGCAGGCCGCCTCGCCGGCCGTGGCCGCGGCCACGGCCACCTTGTGGAAGCCGAGGTTCGAGAAGGCCTCTTGCAAGGTGGCGTTGTCCACGTGGACGATGTCGTCGAGGCATTCGAGATCGGCGGCCGAGAGGCGCGGCTTGCGGGCCTGCTTGAAATAGTCGGGCCCCATCCGCTCGATGTAGGCCATGGTTTGCCCTTTGTGAAAAAAGAAGAGCTCTTCGGGAATCTCGCGGTAGCCGATCTTCTTGTAGAGGATGTCCGGCGTGGTGCCGGCCGCGGCGGCGAAGTCGGGCAGGTCGCAAAATTCCAGGTCCACCTCGAAATCGGGTCGTCCCTTGGCGTCGCGGGCCATGTTTTTGGCCACGGCCAGGAATTTGTCCGCGTCCGGCAGGCGGACGAGTCGGTCTTTGACAAAGGCCGTGCCCGGCTTTTCCGAGCCAAGGACCGGGTCCTTGCGGGTGAAGCTGCCTTTGACGTCGGTTACGGTCACGAGGTGCATCTGCTTTAAGCGGTCGAAGACCGCGTCGATCTCGATCTGGCTGACGAGCAGGATGTCTTTGATGGTGCGGGAAAGCTCGGCGTAGCGCAGTTCCGGGACTTCGGTCCGGCTGGCCGCCTGCCAGGCGAGCGCCGTCACCCGGCACACGGACAGGAAGGGATTGGCGGCCGGCCGGTCGGTGACCCGGGCGGACAGGGCTTTCACCCGGTCGACCAGATAGCCGGCCAGGATCTGGACCGGGCGCGGGCTTTTGAGCAGCATGGTGCGCACGAGGTTCTGGTCGCACACCAGCACCTCGGTGTATTCCAGGGCCTCGGCCGAGCTGCCGCGCGGCTCGCCGGTCATGACCCCCATTTCGCCGACCATCTCTCCCGGTCCGCGTTCGCCAAGACCCACCCGGCGGTTGTTGATCACCCGGTAGACGGCCACCCGGCCGGTCTTCACGATATAGGCCACGTCGCCGGGCTGGCCTTCCTTGAACAGCGTGGCGCCTTTGTGGAAGGTGCGCACCGTCGTGTCGCGCTGCTCGTCCTCGAGGTCGATGTCTCGGCGCATGCGGTTCCTCGTGCGGCCGGCGCGCGTGGCCGGCCGATCGTTGTCGGGGTGCGGCCACACTACGGGCAAGGCCGGTCAAGTTCAAGCGATCCGGGCGTCCGGGACGTCCCTGTTTTACAAGGCCGGGCAAAGGCGGTAAAAGGCGGCACGTTTTCAATGCGAGGTGGCTTGTGGGTATTGCCGGCGCTTGCCGCGACGTGGCCGTCCTGTCCGTCTCCCCGGTGGGGGAAGCGGGCCCGGCCGGCGGCTGTTACATCCTGGAGCTGGAAAATCCGGGCTTGGCCCCGGCCGTGGCCGGCCAGTTCGTCATGGTCCGGCCCAAGGCCTTCGGCACCGATCCGGTCTGGCCGAGGCCCTTTTCCATCTGCCGCCTGACGGCCGAACGGCTGACGCTTTTCGTCCAGGTCTGCGGCCGGGGCACGGACATCCTCTGCCGCCTGCCGGCCGGAGCGGAAGTGACGGTCTGGGGGCCGCTCGGCCAGGGGTTCGCCCTGGAGCCGGATCTGCCGACGGTCATGCTGGCCGGCGGGGTCGGCATCGCGCCCTTTGTGGAATACGCGGCCACGCACCCGAGGCCGGAGAACCTGTCCCTGGTCTTCGGCCACCGCCAGCCGCTTTCCTGCTATCCCTTCGACGATTTGGCCGGACTGGTCGCGGCCCGGGCGTTTCAGGAAAAGACGCCGGCCGACCTGCCGGCCTTTGTGGCGCTTTTGGACGCCACCGTGGCCGCCCATGCCGACGGGCTGGTCCTGGCCTGCGGGCCGCGGCCCTTCCTGGTGACCGTGGCCCGGCTTTGCCGCAAGTACAGCGTCCGGGGTCAGGTGTCGCTTGAAAACCGCATGGCCTGCGGCGTGGGCGGCTGTCTCGGCTGCGTCGAGAAAAACGTCCTTGGCTCCTACGTCCAGACCTGCACCGAGGGTCCGGTCTTCTGGGTCGAGGAACTGGCCCTTTCGGAGGAGGCATGAGCGTGGACACCACCGTTCGCCTGCCGGGGATGCGGCTCAAAAACCCGGTCATGACCGCCTCCGGCACCTTCGGCTACGGCCTGGAATTCGCGCCCTACGGCGACCTGCGGGCCCTGGGCGGCATCGTGGTCAAGGGGCTGTCGCTTGCGCCGCGCCTGGGCAACCCCATGCCGCGCATCGCCGAGACGCCGTCCGGGATGCTCAATGCCATCGGCCTGCAAAACTGCGGCGTGGAAGTCTTTTTGCGCGACAAGCTGCCGCGCCTGCCCCACGCCGCAACGCCGATCATCGCCAACCTCTACGCCTGCGATGCCGACGAATTCGCCGAGCTGGCCGGGGTCCTGTCCAAGGCCGAGGGCGTGGCCGCCCTGGAGGTCAATATTTCCTGCCCCAACGTCAAGGCCGGGGGCATCGCCTTTGGCCAGGACCCGGCCATGGCCGGGCGACTGACCGAGGCCGTCAAAAAGCGGGCCGGGGACAAGCCGGTCTGGGTGAAGCTCTCGCCAAACGTCACCGACATCGTGGCCATCGCCCGGGCGGCCGTGCTCGGCGGGGCCGACGCGCTGACCTGCATCAACACGCTGACCGGCATGAGCGTGGACATCCGGACCCGAAAGCCGCGGCTCGCCAATGGCATCGGCGGCCTGTCCGGCCCGGCCATCAAGCCCGTGGCCCTGCGCTGCGTCTGGCAGGTCTGCCGGGCGGTCTCGGCCCCGGTCATCGCCGTTGGCGGCATAAGCTCCGCCGAGGACGTGCTGGAATTCATGCTGGTCGGGGCCCACGCCGTCCAGATCGGCACGGCCAACTTCATGCGCCCGGACATGGCCTTCCGCATCGCCGAACGGCTGCCGGTGTTGATGGAAGAGCTCGGGATCGGGAGCCTCGACGCCTACCGGGGGACCCTGGCCCTGCCGGGAGCTTAGGAAACCGGGGCTTTGCCCCGGACCCCAGCGGGGGAAGGACTCCCCCGGGCCCCCTGCCTGGGGAGATGTGCGTCCGGTGTATTTCCGAAATTTGTCTATTCGCCCGTTGCGGGAGGCCTTGGGCCTCCCACTTTTGGTTTGTACGCCGGTTTTCCCACGCCGCGCCGGCCACATCCCGCCTTTGCCCGGACAACGCCCGCTATCCTGTCGCAAACCCGACAAGAATTCGGCCCCAAAGGCCTTCCGTGTTAACATTCTCGTGAATTTGCTCCAAGCCTTTCGCCGTGTTAGAAGCCCACCAAACATTTTTGGGGGGGCGACATGCTTCAAAGTGGCGACACGGCCTTTGTCCTGGTCAGCGCGGCCCTTGTGCTGCTCATGATTCCGGGACTGGCCCTTTTTTACGGCGGCATGGTGCGCAAGAAAAATGTGCTCGGCACCATCATGCAAAGCTTCATCCTCATTTCCCTGGTCACCTTCGAGTGGGTCTACCTCGGCTATTCCATGTCCTTTGGTCCGGACAGCCACGGCCTCATCGGGTCCTTGGCCTGGGTGGGCCTCGGCGGCGTGGGCGCGGCCCCCAACCCGGACTACGC
Source organism: Solidesulfovibrio carbinoliphilus subsp. oakridgensis (assembly GCF_000177215.2). Lineage (NCBI taxonomy): Bacteria > Pseudomonadati > Thermodesulfobacteriota > Desulfovibrionia > Desulfovibrionales > Desulfovibrionaceae > Solidesulfovibrio > Solidesulfovibrio carbinoliphilus. Next base: position 4,072,381 of record NZ_CM001368.1, read on the forward strand.
GGCCACCATCCCCCACATCGCTTTTGCCATGTTCCAGTGCATGTTCGCGGCCATCACCCCGGCGCTCATCACCGGGGCCGTGGCCGAGCGGATGCGCTTTGGCCCCTTTCTGCTCTTTTCCCTGGCCTGGACCATCCTGGTCTATAATCCGGTCTGCCACTGGGTCTGGGGCAACGGCGGCTGGCTGAAGGCAATGGGCGTCCTCGATTTCGCCGGCGGCATCGTGGTCCATCTGACCTGCGGCGCGGCCGCCCTGGCCGCCGTCCTGGTGACCGGACCCCGAAAGGACCATGGCAAGCACCAGATCGTGCCCCACAACCTGCCCATGACCCTTCTCGGCACGGGTCTTTTGTGGTTCGGCTGGTTCGGCTTCAACGCCGGCAGCGCGCTGGCCGCCGACGGCGTGGCCGCCGGGGCCTTTGCCGCCACCCATCTGGGCGGCATGGCCGGCATGGCCACCTGGTCGGCCGTCGAGTGGTGGCACCGGGGCAAGCCCACGACCCTCGGCGCGGCCTCGGGCGCGGTGGCGGGCCTGGCCACCATCACCCCGGGCGCGGGCTTCGTCGCCCCGGGCGCGGCTGTCGCGATCGGCATGGTGGCCGGCCTGGTCTGCTACGGGGCCGTGCTGTTAAAGGCCCGGCTGCGTTTCGACGACAGCCTGGACGTGGTCGGCATCCACGGCGTCGGCGGCGTGCTCGGCACGCTGCTCGTCGGCCTGCTGGCCCAGAAGCTGGTCAACCCGGCCGGGGCGGACGGGCTTTTCTACGGCAATCCCCACCAGCTCCTGACCCAGGTCCTGGCCATTGCCGTGGTCGGGGTCTTTGCCTTTGCCGTCAGCTGGATCATTCTCGCGGTCCTAAAGGCCACGATGGGCCTGCGTCTCGAACCCCAGGCCGAGACCATCGGGCTCGACCTCTCGGAACACACCGAAGCCGCCTACGGCGAATAGCGGCCAACCTTCCGCCGACGCCCGGCGTCGCCATCTGGGAGCCTTGCATGAAACGCATCGAAGCCATCGTCCGGCCTTTCAAGCTCGATGATGTGAAAGAGAAACTGACGGAAATGGGCATCCGGGGCATGACCGTGGACGCGGTCAAGGGGTTCGGCCGGCAGCGCGGCCACACCGAGGTCTACCGGGGCGCGGAATACACCATTGATTTTGTGCCCAAGGTCAAAATCGAGCTGGTGGTGGAGGACGCGGACGTGCCCCGGCTGGTGGCGGCCATCCGCGAGGCGGCCCATACGGGCGAAATCGGGGACGGCAAGATCTTCGTCATTCCCCTTGGCGACGCCGTGCGCATCCGCACCGGAGAAACCGGCGGCAGCGCCTTATAGCGAGGGGGCCGCGCGCGAGCGGGCTTTGGCGGCCGGGACAGGGGCCCGGCCGCCGGCAGAGGCGTCGGCGGGCGATCAGCCCCCCCGGCGCATTCCCGGCAGGACGCTGCGTTTGCCCGGCGTCCAGTTGCGGGCCATGGCCTGGATGGAGTCGATCTGGCGCTGGGAGAGCATGGCCTGGATCTGGTCGCGAAGGCCCAAGGCCCCGGCCTTGTCCTCGGCCGGCAGATCGGACGCGCCAACGGCCAGCAGGGACCAGAAATAGGCCTTGACCGGATTTCGCGACACGCCCTTGCCGTAGAGGTAGAGGGTGGCGAGGAGATACTGGGCCCCGCCCTTGCCGGCCAGCCCCGCCTCGGTCAGGAGCCGCGCCGCCTCCTCGAAATTCTGGGCCACGCCCTGGCCGGAATAGTAGAGCTTGCCCAGGCAATACTGGCCGTCGGCATTGCCCTGGGCCGCCGACTTCCGGAACCACTCGGCCGCCTGGGCCAGATCCTGGGACGTTCCCTGGCCGATGTAGTACATGGCCGCCACCTGGTTTTGGACCGTGGCGTCGCCGGCCGTGGCCAGGGGCAGGAATTCCTCCAGGGCCCGGGCGTAGTCGCCGTCGCGGTAGGCCTGCTTGCCTTCCTCCAGGCCGGCCGTGGCCGGGGCCGCCAGCCCCAGGCACAGGACGAGCGCCAGCGCGGTCGGCGCTGCCGCGAAAAATCGCCGCACCCGATCAGGCATCGCCGCCGCCTTCTCCCCACTCCTTTTTCACGGCCGGCGGCAGGGCGTCCTTGTGCGAGGCATCCAGGTCCGAGCCGAGGATGACGTGGCGCAGGAGGAAGACCGAGACCGGGACGCCGAGGACCATGCCCCACAACCCGAAGAGCTTGTGGCCGACGTAGAGGATGACCAGCGTGAGCAGCGGGCTGATCTTGAACATGGCGGCCACGATGCGGGGGTTTAAGACATAGGTTTCGATGGTGTGCACGAGGATGATCATGACGATGGCCCAAACGGCGTGGCCGGGGCTGACGGTGTTGACGGCCACGAGCACGATGGGGGCCGAGGAAATGAACGTGCCGAGGACCGGGATCAGGCCGCAGAAAAAGACCACCGTGGACAGGAGCATCACCGGCTGGATGCCGAGGATCACGAGCCCGATGGCCGTCAGGATGGTGTTTAAGGCGGCGATCATCATCTGGGCCCGGAAGCCCATGCCGACCACCACGGCGAACCGGATCACGCTGCGGGCGGTCACGTCGTAGATGTCGCGCAGCCGCGAGTCCCGAAGGGCGATGGTGCGGGCGCGCAGGTTCGGGAAGTCGAGCATGATGAGGAAGCTGAAAAGCGTGCCAAGGAGAAACGTCGAGATGTAGGTGGTGATCTGGTTGAACGAATTGACCGCGATGACGAAAAGGGTTTCCGCCTTGACCCCGACCAGGGCTTCGAGGGCCAGGTAGTCCTTGATCTTGGAGATGGGCGCGGCCATGTCCGGGGCCAGCCAGGCCCAGGCATCCAGGCGCTGGCGCAGGGTCTCCAGGGTGTCGGGCAGCTTTTTCAGGAAGGCCGTGGACTCGGAGCCGAGCTTGGGCAGGACCGAGGAGGCGATGGTCAGGACCATGGCCACGAAAATGAGGTAGACGACCACGGCCCACAGGGTGCGCGGCAGTTTGGTCCGGGCGGCCAGCCGCTCGATGGGGCCGTTGAAGAGAAAGCACAGGATGTAGGTGATGAACACCAGGCCAAACAGGCCGTAATAGCTGGCCAGCCAGACAAGACCGAAAAAGGCGGCCCAAATGGCCAACGTCTTGTTGGTGCGCAGGATCTGGGCGATGTCGAATGGCATAGGAGGGGAGGGCTAGCACAAAACCGGTCGGGCCACAATCCGGCCGGCCGGATGTCATGGAAACGTTATTTTCTGAAAATCCACAGGAAGATGGAAACGACGGCGCTGACGACGAGGCAGGTGACCCAGGGGAAATGCACCGAGAACCCCTGGCCGCGCAGGTGGATGTCCCCGGGCAGCCGGCCCAGGGGAAACCGGGACCACAGGCTTTGCCACAGGTCGGTTTTTTCGGCCGCAAGCAGGACGAGGCCCAGGCAGGTCACAGCCAGCCCAAGCAGCACAAGCAGCTTGCCGGGAGATGAAATCATGGGTATGTCCGCTTTCTTTTGCCAAAGCACCGTATCCGGCCCCAAAAAGGATTGCAAACGCCGTGCTGCCTCCCTTTCGCCTGGAACGTTTTTTCGCGGAACATGAATTTTCCGCGCCCCATCTGCTGTGCGCCTCGGACGGCGAAACCCTGACCGTGGCCGAACTGCTCGACCTCGTGCCCGGGGCCGCCGAAGGCCTGGCCCGGCTGCGGCTCGGCTACACCGACTCCCGGGGCGCGCCCGAACTGCGGGCGGCCATCGCCGGCCTCTACGAGACCGTCACGCCCGATGATATCCTGGTCCATGTCGGGGCCGAGGAGGCCATCTACACCTTCATGCGGGCGGCGCTCTCCCCGGGCGACCAGGTGGTGGCCACCACCCCGAGCTACCAGTCCCTGACCGACGTGGCCCGGAGCCTTTCGTGCCGGGTGGCCGCCTGGCGCTGCGATCCGGCCTGGGGCTTCGCCCCGGACATGGCCGAGCTGGATTCCCTCCTGGACGGCCGGGCCAAGGTGCTGGTGGTCAATTTTCCCCACAACCCCACCGGCTACCTGCCGACGCGCGGCGCCTTCGCCGCCATGCTCGAACTGGCCGGGGAGCGCGGGGCCCGGGTCTTTTCCGACGAGGTCTACCGGTTCTCCGAGGCCGACGGCGTGCCGACCCTGCCGGCCGCCTGCGACCTGGACCCCGGGGCCGTGTCCCTTGGCGTCTTGTCCAAATCCTTCGGCCTGGCCGGACTGCGGGTCGGCTGGGTGGCCTGCCGCGACCGGGAGCTCCTCGCCCGCATGGCCACGGTCAAGGACTACCTGTCCATCTGCGGTTCCGGACCCTCGGAATTTTTGGCCGGCTGCGCCCTGGCCGCCCGGGAGCCGCTCCTGGCCCGGATGCGCGCGCTCCTGTCCGGCAACCGGCGGCTCCTGGAGACCTTTTTTCTGGACCGGGCCGATCTGTTCCATTTCGTGGCCCCGCGCGGCGGACTGACGGCCTTTCCGGGGCTGGTCTCCGGGGACGCCGACGCCTTTTGCCGGGAAGCCCTCGAAAAAGCCGGTCTCCTGCTGCTGCCGGGACGCCTCTACGGCGAGGAGTGGCCCGGCCGGTTCCGCATCGGCTTCGGCCGGGCCGATTTCGCCGAAAATCTGGAAAGACTGGCCGGATTTTGCCGAATTTGGAACAGGGGGCCCGCCGGCCGCAACGGCGCGGGACGGTCGAAATAACGGTCCCATGACCTTGAATTTTTGTGTCGTTTCGGACACAAGGATGTGACCCGCAACCCGGTGCCAAGGGACTGTCCCGTAAATTGTACCACATCCAACGAGAGGAGTCTTCCATGGTCAAAAAACTTGCTTTGGCCCTCGTGATCGTCGCCATGGCCGCTTCGGCGTCCCTGGCCAAGACCATTGTCTTCGCCACGGACGCCACCTGGCCGCCCATGGAGTTCGTCAACGCCGACAAGGAAATCACCGGCTACGCCATCGACTACATGAAGGCCGCCGGCAAGGAGGCCGGGTTCACCGCCGAATTCAAGGCCGTGGCCTGGGACGGCATCTTCGCCGGCCTGGCCTCCGGCAAGTACAATGCCATCTGCTCCTCGGTCTCCATCACCGACGAACGCAAGAACACCATGGATTTCTCCACCCCCTATTTCAAGGTCCGCCAGGCCCTGGTCGTTCCGGTCAAGTCCACGGCCAAATGCGTGGACGACATGAAGGGCAAGACCCTTGGCGCCCAGATCAGCACCACCGGCCACTTTGCCATCAAGAAGATGGAAGGCATCAAGGACAAGTCGTATGACGAGGTCGGCCTGGCCTTCGAAGACCTGTACAACGGCCGCATCGACGGCGTGGTCTGCGACGACCCGGTTGCCGCCCAGTACGCCCTGCAGAACGAGAAGTACAAGGGTTCGCTCAAGATCGCCTGCATCGTCGAAGCCGGCGAGGACGAATTCTACGGCATCGCCGTGCAGAAGGGCAACAAGGAAGACCTCGAACTCATCAACAAGGGCATCGAAGCCGTCAAAAGCAAGGGCATCGACAAGCAGCTCCTCGCCAAGTGGATCGGCGGCGGCAAATAAGTCCGCCTCCTGGCATTCAGACGGCGTCCGCCGGCTTTTTCCAGCCGGCGGACGCGCCAATCGGAAAGAGTCGCATGAACAAACAAGGCAAGGTTGTCGTGGAAGAGACGCCCGTCGTCATCGATGTCGGCGACGGGGCCGCCATTCCCAAACCCTCGGACAAAGGACTGGTTTCGGCCTGGCGCATCTCGTTTGTCGGCGCGCTGCTCGTGCTTGGCGCGCTGCTCTATTTCAAGCCGGATCCCTACCTGCGCATCTTCAAATTCGTGCCGGACGGCATCCTGGTCACCTTCCAGGTCACGGTCTGCTCCATCGCCCTGGCCCTGGTCTTCGGCCTCGTCACCGGCCTGGGACGGATTTCGCGCAACAAGCACATAAACCTCATCGCCTCGACCTACGTCGAGATCGTGCGCGGCGTGCCGCTGCTCGTGCAGCTTTTTTACATCTACTACGCCCTTGGCCGCTTCGTGCACGTCCCGGACCTGCTCGCCGCCGTCCTCTCCATGAGCGTGTGCTACGGCGCCTACATGGGCGAGGTCTTCCGGGCCGGCATCATCGCCATTCCCGTGGGCCAGACCGAGGCCGCCCGGTCGCTCGGGTTCAACCGGGCCCAGACCATGTACCACGTCATCCTGCCCCAGGCCTGGCGCACCATCCTCCCGCCGGTCGGCAACGAATTCATCGCCCTTTTAAAAGACACCTCCCTGGTCTCCATCCTCGGCGTGGCCGACCTCCTGCGCCGGGGGCGCGAATACGCTTCGGAATCGTTCCAGTACTTCGAAACCTTTACCATGGTCGCCGTGATCTACCTGATCATCACCCTGATCCTCTCCAAGCTCGTGAGCATCATGGAGGAGCGTCTGTCCCACCATGTCAAACGATAACAACCCCATCATCCGCATAAGCGACGTCAGCAAGCGCTTCGACCACGTGACCGCCCTGTCCCACGTCAGCCTGGACGTGGCGAGCGGCGAAAAGGTGGTCATCATCGGTCCGAGCGGCTCGGGCAAATCCACGCTCCTGCGCACGATCAACCGGCTCGAGGACATCAGCGCCGGCAAGGTCGTGGTCGACGGCTTCGATCTCGACGATCCGGCCGTGGACATCAACAAGGTGCGCATGGAAGTGGGCATGGTCTTTCAGAGCTTCAACCTCTTCCCGCACAAGACCGTGCTGCAAAACATCACGCTTGCCCCGATAAAGCTCAAGGGCATGGCCCAGGCCGACGCCGACGCCATGGCGGGCACGCTCCTCGAAAAAGTCGGCATCCTCGAGAAGGCCAACGTCTTCCCGGCCAAACTCTCCGGGGGCCAGCAGCAACGCGTGGCCATCGCCCGGGCCCTGGCCATGAGCCCCAAGATCATGCTCTTCGACGAGCCGACCTCGGCCCTCGACCCGGAAATGATCGGCGAAGTCCTCGACGTCATGGTCAAACTGGCCCGCGAAGGCATGACCATGGTCTGCGTCACCCACGAAATGGGCTTTGCCCGCGAAGTCGCGGACCGCATCGTCTTCATGGACGAAGGGCAAATCCTCGAAATCGCCACGCCGGCCGAATTTTTCGTGAGCCCCAAGCATCCGCGGACCCAGAAGTTTTTAGAGCAGATCCTGTAGACGTCGGCGAGGAAGACGAAGACGAAGATGCCTCCGGCGGCCGGGAGGGGGTCACCCCCTCCCGGACCCACCCGACCCGGAAACGACAAAGGGCGGTCCCATGGCAGGACCGCCCTTTGTCGTTTGTGTCCCCCATTCAGGGGGCCGGGGGGGATGATCCCCCCCGGCCGCCGGAGGCCTCTTCTCACCCGTAGTCGGGCCAGTCCTTTTCGAAGCGGACCTTGCCCTTGGTCTTTTTGAACTTGCGCAAGAGGACGTAGAGGGCCCCGGCGCCGCCGTGGCGGGGGAGCGCCGTGGTGAAGGCCAGGACCACCCGTTTGAGGGGATCGCGGGTCAGCCAGGTCTTGAGTTCTTCCTTGAGCACGGACACGCCGCCCGGCGAGTTGGCCCCCCGGCCGGGGATGACGAGCAGGCAGCGCTTGCCGGCCATGTACTGTTCGCGCACGAAGTGGAGCAGCGAGAGCATGGCCTGGTCGGTGTTGAGGCCGTGGAGGTCGAAGTGGGCTTCGGGCGAGAACTGGCCGGCCCGCAGCTGGCGGTAGACCTTGGGATCGAGGTCCGAGACGAAGCCCTGCACGTATTCGTCGCTGTATTCGAGGGTGAATTCGACCCGGCCGGAGACCAGGTCGTGGAGGGCGGCCAGGGCCTTTTCCTCCTCGTCGGCCGGGGAAGGCGGGGGCGGCGGCGGGGTGACGGGGCGGACGTCGCGGCCCCTGGTTTTTTCCCGGTCCATGGGGGCGACGCCGCTCATGGCCCGGAAGAAGTGCGATTCGTCGACGTCTTCCGGGGTGTCCGGTTTGGAGGCCGAGGAAATCGCTTGGGCCACGATGTCCGGAACGTGTTTTTTCTTGGCGACCTTGACCCCTTTGAGAGCGGCGGCAAAGGGGTGGTGCGCGTCTGGTTTATCCTTTTTCGACATGGCCGGGGAAGCTACCGGCAAGCCCCGGCCTTGGCAAGCGGGCCTGCGAAAGAACCGCCCGGCTATGGCCTTTGCCCGCGCCCTGGTATAAAACGGAAAGGGCCGGCCCCCCGAGGGATAATCATCCGGGATGGTTGACGGAATACGATGCCGACTTATTATGTAAACTTGCCGGAAAACCAGCCGGAATAACGGGAGACAGAGCCCTTATGAGCGTGGAATACAAGGACTATTATAAGCTCCTCGGCGTCTCGAAGACCGCCAGCCAGGACGAGATTTCCAAGGCGTTCAAGAAGCTGGCCCGAAAACACCACCCGGATCTCCATCCCGACGAACCCGAGGCCGAGAAGAAGTTCAAGGAATTCAACGAGGCCTACGAGGTCTTGAAGGACCCGGAGAAGCGCAAGCTCTACGACTCCCTGGGGCCGAACTGGCAGGACGGGCAGAATTTCCGGCGGCCGCCGGGAGCCGAGGGGGCCCAGTACCATTTCGGCGGCGCGGGCGGCCAGCAGTTCGATGCCGGCGCGTTCTCGGATTTTTTCGAGACGGTCTTTGGCGGCGGTTTCAGCCAGGGCGGCGGGGGCGGCCGGACCCGGTTCGAGCGGGGCGGCACGTTTGGCGACTTCGGCGGCGCGGGCGGCTTTGGCGGGGCCGGCGGCTATTCGCGCGGCCCGGCGCGGGGCACGGACGCCAACGCCACCCTCGAACTGACCCTGGAGGAGGCCTACCGGGGCGGGGCCAAGTCCATCACACTCCAGGAGCAGGCCATCGGGCCCGACGGCTCGCCGCGCCTTGGCACCAAGACGCTCAGCGTCAACATTCCGGCCGGGGTGCGCGAAGGCGGCAAGATCCGGTTGTCCGGCCAGGGCAATCCCGGCCGGTCCGGCGGCCAGGCCGGGGACCTCTACCTCAAGGTCAAGATTCTGCCCCATGCCCTTTTCAAGCTCGAGGAGGGCAACGTCATCCTCGACCTGCCGCTGACGCCCTGGGAGGCGGCGCTCGGAGCCAAGGTCCGGGTGCCGACCCTCGACGGGGCGGTGGAGATGCACATTCCGGCCGGCTCGTCGTCCGGCCGCAAGTTGCGGCTGGCCGGCAAGGGCCTCGGCGGCCGGGGCCAGCGCGGCGACCAGCTCGTGCGGCTCATGGTCGCGGTGCCGCCAAGCGTCACGGACGAGGAGCGCGCGCTCTGGGAGCAGCTGGCCGCGGCCTCGGATTTCAGTCCCCGGTCGTTTTAGCGCCCAAGCGAGGTCGTTATGGACATCAAGCAAGTCATCACCGTCGCCACCGTGCCCGCCCGCTCCGAACGCCTGAGTTTCGCCCAGCTCCAGGAATTGACGGGCCTTGATCCGACTGTTGTGGGCGAATTGATCGAACTCGGCTGGATAACTCCGGAACGCACCCTGGCCGATGCCTATTTGTTTCGACCACGGGATGTTTATAGATTGCGAAAACTTGATCGCATTTGCCGCGATTTCGAGTTGCCGCTCCTTGGGGCCAGCATCGTGGTCGATCTTTTGGAGCGCATTGAGCGCCTGGAGAACAAGGTTCGGGAGCTCAACCGGCTGCTGTAATATTTTTCGTATTGCCTTCGGCGCAAGCGTCCTTATCTTTGTCGCAGTCACGGAGGAGGATACTACATGGATCTCAACAAGTTCACCCAGAAATCCCAGCAGGCCATCGGCGAGGCCCAAGCCGTGGCCGTGCGCATGGGCCAGCAGCAGGTCGACGCCGAGCACCTGCTCTATGCCCTCCTGACCCAGGAGCAGGGGCTGGTGCCGCGCATTCTGGAGAAGGCCGGCTATGCGCCCGATACCTACCTGGCCGAGCTCGAACGCGCCCTTGGCAAGCTGCCCCGGGTCAGCGGCCCGGGGTCGAGTCCGGGGCAGGTCTACGTCACCCCGCGCCTCAATGAGATGCTGGTCAAGGCCCAGGATCTGGCCAAGCACCTCAAAGACGAATACGTCAGCGTCGAACACCTGTTCCTGGCCTTTTGCGACGAGCCGCCCTCGACCATGGCCGGCCAGATCAACAAGGCCCTTGGCATCGATAAAAACCGCGTTTTGGCGGCCCTCAGTGAAATCCGGGGCGGCCAGCGCGTCACTTCGGCCGATCCCGAAGGCACCTACGAGGCCCTGGCTAAATACGGCCGGGATCTGGTCGATGCCGCCAAAAAGGGCAAGCTCGACCCGGTCATCGGCCGGGACGAGGAGATCCGCCGGGTCATCCGCATCCTGTCGCGGCGCACGAAGAACAATCCCGTGATCATCGGCGAGGCCGGCGTCGGCAAGACGGCCATCGTCGAGGGCCTGGCCATGCGCATCGTCAACCGCGACGTGCCCGAGGGCCTCAAGGACAAGACCATCTTCGCCCTGGACATGGGGGCCCTCATTGCCGGGGCCAAGTACCGGGGCGAGTTCGAGGAGCGCCTGAAGGCCGTGCTCAAGGAAGTGCAGTCGTCCGAGGGCCGCATCCTCCTTTTCATCGACGAGCTCCACACCATCGTCGGCGCGGGCAAGACCGAGGGCTCCATGGATGCGGGCAACATGCTCAAACCCATGCTGGCCCGGGGCGAGCTCCACTGCATCGGCGCGACCACCTTGGACGAGTACCGCAAGTACATCGAAAAGGACCCGGCCCTGGAGCGGCGGTTCCAGCCGGTCTTCGTGGACGAACCCACGGTCGAGGACACCATTTCGATCCTGCGGGGACTTCGGGAGCGGTTCGAGGTCCACCACGGCGTGCGCATCAGCGACTCGGCCATTGTCGAGGCCGCCGTGCTCTCGGCCCGCTACATCGCCGACCGGCAGTTGCCGGACAAGGCCATCGACCTCATCGACGAGGCCGCGGCCCTTATTCGCACCGAGATCGACTCCCTGCCGGCCGAGCTCGACCAGATCAACCGCAAGGTCATGCAGCTCGAGATCGAGCGCGAGGCCCTCAAGCGCGAGACGGACAAGGCCTCGCGGGAGCGCCTGGAGAAGCTCGAGGAGGAGCTGGCCAACCTCAAGGAGGAGCAGGGCGGCTATCTGGCCCAGTGGGAGCGGGAGAAGGGCGCGGTCGATGTGCTGCGGCGCATCAAGGAAGACATCGAAAAGACCCGGCAGGCCATCGAGGAGGCCGAGCGCAACTACGACCTCAACCGGGCGGCGGAGCTGCGCTACGGCCGGCTCTCGGCCCTGGAAAAGGAGCTGGCCGGCCAGGAGGAGGCCATCGGCAAGGCAGCCGGCGGGGCCCGCATGATCCGCGAGGAGGTCGGCCCCGACGACGTGGCCATGGTCATCTCCCGGTGGACCGGCATTCCGGTGACGAGACTCCTCGAGAGCGAGCGCGAGAAGCTCTTGCGCCTCGGCGACCTGCTCCATGGCCGGGTGGTCGGCCAGGACGAGGCGGTGACGGCCGTGGCCGACGCGGTCCTGCGGGCCCGGGCCGGGCTCAAGGACCCGCGACGCCCCATCGGCTCGTTCATTTTCCTCGGGCCGACCGGCGTCGGCAAGACCGAGCTTTGCAAGACCTTGGCCGCAGCGCTCTTCGACACCGAGGACAACATGATCCGGCTCGACATGTCCGAGTACATGGAGCGGCACACGGTGGCGAGGCTGATCGGCGCCCCTCCGGGCTACATCGGCTACGACGAGGGCGGCCAGCTGACCGAGGCCGTGCGCCGAAAGCCCTACAGCGTGGTCCTTTTCGACGAGATCGAGAAGGCGCACAGCGACGTGTTCAACACGCTGCTCCAAATCCTCGACGACGGCCGGCTGACCGACAGCCACGGCCGGACCGTGGATTTCAAGAACACGATCATCATCATGACCTCGAACCTCGGGGCCCAGCATCTGCTGGAGGGCATTGATCCGTCGGGGGCGTTTCTGCCGGGTGTGACCGAGGCGGTCATGAACACCTTGCGCGGGCACTTCCGGCCGGAGTTTTTAAACCGGGTGGACGAGATCGTACTCTTCAAGCCGCTGTTGCGCGGCCAGATCGCGGCCATTGTCGAGCTCATGCTCGGCGGCCTGCGGGCCAGGCTCGCCGACCGCAAGATCAGCCTGGTCCTGTCCGACGCGGCCAAGGCCTTCATCGCCGAGACGGCCTACGATCCGGTCTTCGGGGCCAGGCCGCTGCGGCGCTACCTGCAGGCCCACGTGGAGACGCCCCTGGCCAAGGCCCTTATCGGCGGCCAAGTGGCCGACGGCCAGACCGTCACCGTGGATGTGCGCGACGAGGCACTGGTGTTCGTATAAAAGGAAGAGGAAGACCGGGGCTCTGCCCCGGACCCCGCCGGGAGGGGGTCACCCCCTCCCGGACCCACCCGACCCGGAAAACGACGAAGGGCGGTCCCCAAACGGGGCCGCCCTTCGTCGTTTTCCTCCGTCCAGGGGGTCCGGGGGATGATCGCCCCCGGCCGCCGGAGGCCTCTTCCTCTCTCCAGTGCCGGCTTGCCAGGGCCAAAGCGACCGGCTACGGTCCGGCGTCCGATTGGGGTGCCGCGTCCCGGGGGCGCGGCTGAGAGCATACCCATGGAACCTGACGCGGCTCGTACCGCCGGAGGGAATTCGGATGCCCGCCCGCCCGTTTCCCCCTGCGCTCCGACCGTCACGGCCGCCCGGCCGCCACCGCCAACACGGGATACTGCCATGCCCCTTGCCGCTGCCGCCTTTGCCGACCTTGGCCGCATCCGCGACGAAAATCCGCTCGTGGTCAACATCACCAACTCGGTCGTCACCAACACCACGGCCAACGCCCTCTTGGCGCTTGGGGCCTCGCCGGCCATGACCCACCATCCGGCCGATGCCGCCTCCCTGGCCGGACTGGCCCGGGCCGTGGTCTGCAACATGGGCACGCCGGGCGAAGAGGACGTGGCCAGCATGCTGGCCGCCAGCCGGGCGGCGGACGCGGCCGGGGTGCCGGTGGTCTTCGACCCGGTGGCCGCCGGCGCCACACCCTGGCGGCGCGAGGTGGCGAGGCGCGTCCTTGACGCCGGGCCGGTGGCCGCCATACGCGGCAACGCCTCGGAAATCCTGTCCCTGGCCGGCGAGGAGGCCGCCTCGCGCGGCGTGGACAGCCTGCAAGGGAGCCTCGAAGCCGTGGACGCCGCCGCCGCCCTGGCCCGAAACCGGTCCTGCGTGGTCTGCGTCAGCGGCGCGGTGGACGTGGTGACGGACGGGGAAAAACGCCTGGAGCTGGCCGGCGGGCATGTGATGATGACCCGGGTGACGGGCCTTGGCTGCACGGCCACGGCCCTTGTCGGCGCGTTTCTGGCGGTCAACGGCGACGCCTTTGCCGCCACGGTCCACGCCATGGCCGTCATGGCGGCCACCGGCTCCCTGGCCGCAGCCGGCGCGACCGGTCCGGGGAGCTTGGCCGTCCGGTTTCTGGACACGTTGTATTCCCTGGCCGAGGCGGACCTCCGGGCCGGGGCCCGGGTGGCGTCGTGAGCCGGCCGCGTTTGGACCTCGGCCTCTACCTGGTCACGGACCGGCCGGCGCTTTTGGGCCGCGACCTTCTGGACGTGGTGGGGCAGGCCGTGGCCGGCGGGGCGGGCCTGGTGCAGTTGCGGGAGAAGACGGCATCCACACGGGAGTTCGTGGAGCTGGCCCGGGCCGTGGCCGGCATCCTCCGGCCGCGCGGGGTGCCGCTCCTCATCAACGACCGGGTGGATGTGGCCCTGGCCGCCGGGGCGGACGGGGTGCACGTGGGCCAGGACGACATGCGCCCGGCGGACGTGCGGGCCATCCTCGGGCCGGACGCCCTCATCGGGCTGTCAGTCACGGGCGAGGCCGAGGCCCGGGCGGCCCGGGGCGAGCCCGTAGACTACCTCGGGGCCGGCCCGGTCTTCGCCACGGCCACCAAGCCCGATGCCGGCGCGGCCCAGGGCCTGGCCGGTCTTGCCGCCATGATCGCCCTGGCCGAGGTGCCGGTGGTGGCCATCGGGGCCATCACCAGCGCCAATGCCGCCTCGGTCCTCGATCAGGGCGCGGCCGGCTTGGCCGTGGTCTCGGCCATCTGCTCGGCGCCCAATCCCAGGGAAGCCGCCGCAAGACTGCGGCGGATCGTGGACGGTGTTCGTCCCGGGTGAGACGGAGGGAAGAGGCCTCCGGCGGCCGGGAGGGGGTCACCCCCTCCCGGACCCACCCGAAAGGGGGCCGTCTGCTCAACTCGCTCCGTCTTCCGCCAACGGCCGCAGCCCCTCCCGCTTCCCCAAATCCCCTTCCAGGGGGTCCGGGGGGGATGATCCCCCCCGGCCGCCGGAGGCCTCTTCTCTTCTCCTCTCACCCTCAGGCCGCCCACGAATCGGACGGGGCGAGGGAGGCGTCGATTTCCTTGACCTTGTCGAGGACGCGCTGGCGGATGGCCTTGAACGCCGTCAGTTCCTTGACGCCGTAGCGGGGCCGGGTGTGGATGAGCCCGGCCAGGTCCATGATCTCGTTGTAGAGGTAGGGCATGTAGAGCGGATCGTGCTTGATGAAGAACTGGACCTGGGACAAGAGCGTCCGGATTTCGTCCTGGTGCTTGTCCGCCTTGCGCATGAGCTTCTCCAGCCGGCGCGAGACGTTTCTGAGCGACGTGCCCCACTCGGCGGCCTTGGCCGAAAAGACCGGCCGCACCCGGGGGGCGGCCGCCCGGTCGAGGGCGTCCAGGAAGACCTCGCGGGCGATGCCGACGCTCTGGAGAAGGTCGCCGGAGAGAAGCTCGTCCGGGCCGATGTTGGCCGCGCCCTCGATGACCACGCCGCCGCCGTAGAGGTTGAAAAAGGCGGCCTTGGCGGTTTTGATGTCTTTTTCCATGTCCCGCTTGGCGGCCAGGAAGCCGTGGTGGGTGTAGATGTCCTCGCCGGCCAGGTTCTTGAGCCTGACGTCCTCATTCGGGTTGTAGGTGTGGACCCAGCCCGCGTTGTGGTGGCCGGCGGCGTGGGTGGAGGTCCCCTGCCAGGCCAGGTCCTGGCCGACCAGGACGAACCGCTCGGCCCCGGCCCAGGTCAGGAACCGCTCCAAGGTCACGCCCACGTTGCCGCCGGCGTCGAGCACCAGCTCCTGGTCCCGCAGGACAAAGGTGCCGATGCCGCCCTGGGTCCACAGCGGAATTTTCGGCCCGGGATAGCGGTCCAGGACCCCGGGCTGCATCTTGGTGGAATAGATGAACGGGATGTCGGCGGCGAAGCCGGGGTCTTGAAGATTTTCCAGGCACTTGGCCATGTCGGTGTTGAAGTCGATGGCCAGGCACAGGTCGGGCTTGAGGCCCAGGCGTTCGAGGGCCGGCAGGGTTTGGAGGGCCGAGACAAAGAGCGCTCCCCGCCGGTTTTCGGCCAGAAGCGGGGCGAAGCGCGGCAGGGACGGCCCGGCCCCGAGGATGACGCAGGTAAGTCCCCGGGCCATGCCCTCGACCCGGGCCAGGCTGCCGTCGCGCATGGCCCGGGAAAAGTTGCGCAGTTCGTTGCCGACCATGACCTCCTGCTTGTGGCGAAGCGTCGTCAGCTCCACGGACATGCTTTCGAGCTTGGCCCGCACCAGGGCCGTGGCCCGGGCGTATTCGGGGCCCATCTGCTTGCTCGGCATGTCGCTTCGCAGGTGGATGCGGGCGAAAAGGAAGCTGACGTCCAGGGAATGGATGGCCTGCTCGATGGCGGCCGGGTCCGGCGTCAGGAACTTGAGCTTGCCGTGGGCCAGAAAGGCCCGGTAATCGGTCTGGCCGAGGCAGGCCAGCAGCATCTCCGGACGGGGTTCCACCACCAGGACTTTGTGCGAATGGGGCGTGCCGGTCAGGACGTGGTTCAGGCCATAGCCGAGCGCCGTGCCGACGATGACCGTGGCCCCGCCTTCGGCCATGTCCTTGGGGCGCCAGTCCCGGTAGAGGAGCGCCGGGGGCAGGCCTTCGAAAATCCCCTGGCCGTTGTCCATGCGCCAGTCGAAGGTGCCGGCCCGGTTGAGGAAAATGCGGTCGAAGACCATGTCCGGGTCCGGGGCCGTGGCGGCCAGCCAGGCCGCCACCGGAGCCTTGGCCTCGGCCAGAGCCTTGATGTTGTCGGCAAGAAACGTGTTGATCCGCATGGCGCCGTCCTTGGGGTGGAGTGCCAAACCCAAAGCAATAATCCTGCCACTCTTGCCGGTTGGCCGTTTTTTGCCTACCACCAAGGCCAGCCGGACCGGTCCGGTTCCAATCCGCGAGGCTCCCATGATCCATGACTCCGTCCTTTCCCTGGTCGGCGCAACACCGCTCGTGCGCATGGCGCGCGTCAATCCCAACCCGGCCGTGACCCTGGCCGCCAAGATCGAGATGCGAAACCCGGGCGGATCCATCAAGGACCGGGTGGCCCTGGCCATGATCGAGGCGGCCGAGCGCGCGGGCGAGCTGACCCCGCGCCACACCATCATCGAGGCCACTTCCGGCAACACCGGCATCGGGCTGGCCATGGTCTGCGCGGTCAAGGGATACCGCTTGAAGCTCCTCATGCCGGCCTCGGCCTCGGAGGAGCGAAAGCGCATCATGCGGGCCTACGGCGCGGAAATCGTGCTGACGCCCGGCAACCTCGGCACGGACGGGGCCATCGAGGAGGCCTAC
This sequence comes from Solidesulfovibrio carbinoliphilus subsp. oakridgensis, assembly GCF_000177215.2. Lineage (NCBI taxonomy): Bacteria > Pseudomonadati > Thermodesulfobacteriota > Desulfovibrionia > Desulfovibrionales > Desulfovibrionaceae > Solidesulfovibrio > Solidesulfovibrio carbinoliphilus. The sequence goes on from NZ_CM001368.1 coordinate 4,089,015, forward strand.
CGGCTGGCCCGGGAGGAGCCGGAAAAATACGTGCTCATGGACCAGTTCAACAATCCGGCCAGCATCGAGGCCCACTACGGCAGCACGGCGGTGGAGATCTTCGAGGCCACCGGCGGGGCCGTGACCCACGTGGTGGTGGCCCTCGGCACCTCGGGCACGGCCATGGGACTGGTCAAAAAACTGAAGGAGTACGATCCGGCCGTCAAAGTGGTGGCAGTGGAGCCCCATCCGGGACACAAGATCCAGGGCCTCAAGAACATGCAGGAATCCTATCCGCCGGGTATCTTCGACAAGCACGCCCTGGACGCCATCGTGTCCGTGGAGGACGAGGAGGCTTTTTCCATGGCCCGGCGTCTGGCCCGGGAGGAGGGCCTCTTGGTCGGCATGAGCGGCGGCGCGGCCATGGCCGCGGCGGCGACCCTGGCCGCCTCCCTCGCCGAGGGGCTGGTGGTCGTCATCCTGGCCGACGGCGGAGAACGGTACCTGTCGACCACGCTTTTCGCCGTGCCCGAGAAAAAGGGCGTGGCCCTGCGCGGCCTGGGCACGGCCGAGCCGGTCTATCTCGACCCGGCCGGGGCCGTTCCCGGGCTTTTCACCTTCGGCCCGCCTTTGGCCGAACCCGGCGACCTGGACGCCTGGCGGCGGGTGGTGACCCTCGACGTGTTGCGGCGGGCCCTGTCCCGGGGGCCCGCCCGGCCGACCCTGGCCGTGGGGCTGGCGGATCTTGAGGACAGGAGCCTCGACGCCGCCCGGGCGGCCGGGCAGAAGTGCCGCGACTTCGCCGAGGCGGCCCGGACCCGGGTGGCCGGGTACGCCGGGCTCCTTGGCGTCTCGGGCGCGGTCTTTCCCCTGGCCGGCGAGGCCCTGGACGAGGCCCTGGCCCTGACGCGAAAGCTCATGGGCAAGGGGCTGGCCTACGAGAAGCTTCGAAGCGTCTATTTCGACGTGGCCCGGGACAAGGCCTACGGCCGGCTCCTTGGCACGGACATGACCAAGCTGGCGCTTGGCAAGACCGTGGACCTCTTGGCCTACGCCAAGGACAACCCCCAGGACTTCACGCTTTTAAAGCGCGTGAGCCTCAAAGACCTCAAGGCCGGGGACGCCCTGGCCACGACCTGGGGCAATGTGCGGCCGAGCTGGTTCCTCCAGATGGCCGCGGCTGCGGCCCAGGCCCTGCCGGCCGTGACCGTGGTCCTGACCGACGAGGACAAGACGTTTCCGCATCTGGAAAACCTGCGCGCCATCTGGGCGGTCGGGGCCGGGCTCGCGCCGGCGGCCTGGCTGGCCGGCGGCCGGGTCACGGGTCGGGACGGGCCCGAGGCCAAGGCCCCGGTCCTTGGCGATCTCCTGGCCCTTGGCGTCCATCCGCTGACGGTGCGGGCCTGGCTCCTTTCCATCGGCTACCACAAGCCGCTGGCCGCCGCGCCGGACGCCCTTCGCATGTGGGAGAGAAACCGGGGCCGGGTCCAGGAGCTGGCCGCCAATCTGGGGCTCATTCCCGAGGGCAGGGGGGCGGCGTCGGACGCGGTGGAGACCGAGGCGGGCGGGCTTGGCGAGGCGCTTGCCGCGGCCGTGGCCGACGACCTGTCGGTCTTCCAGTTCTGGCCCCGCCTGTTCGCCTTTTGCCGGTTCGCCAACGGCCGGCTGTCGGCCGGCCGGCTGCCCGGGGCCGACGCCGCGCGGCTCCTGCGGGCCCTCACCGAGGCGGACGCGGTGCTCGGACTCCTCGACCCCGCCCGGCTGCCCGTGCCCGGGGAGGCCTGGCCCGAGGCGGCGGCAAGGCTTGTCGCCGAGCGGACGCGGGCCCGGGAGGCCCGGGATTTCGCCCGGGCCGACGCGCTTCGGGCCGAAATCGAGGGGCTCGGCTACCGGGTGGAGGATACGGCCGAGGGCATCCGGCTCTTTCCGCTGTGCTGATCGAAGGAAGTCGAGAGAAGAGGGCGGGACTTAGCGGGGCAGGGGCGCGGCCACGAGCAGGATCCACTTTTCGCCAAAGGTCTTTTCCGCGAATTCCTTTTTGAGCGCGGCCATGCCGGCGGGCGAGGACAGGTCCAGGCGGTGGGCCCCCCGGCCCGGGGTGGCATGGTAGAAAAAGATCCGGCCCTGGCCGTCCCGGACGACGAGGCCCACGTGGTAGTAGAGAAGCCGGCCGTCCTTTTTCTTGCTAAGGGCCGCCAGGGCGGCCTCGCCGGGCCCAAGGCCGGCCAGGGCCGCGGCCCAGGCGGCGGCGTCGTGCAGGGGAAAGCCCCGGAACCGGGCCGCGTCCACGGCCGCCGGGTCGAGGCCGCCGCCGTCCGGGCCGAGCACATGCCGGGGCAGGCCGTCGGTGATGTTCAGGATCAGGTCGTAGCCGAAGTCCCAGTCCTGGCCGAGCCAGCAGCCCGGACCGGAATCGCCCTTGCGGTCGCGCTTGGCCGCATCCAAGGGCAGGGCACGGCCGAAAAGACGCCGCGAGGCCGTGGTGACAAAGCCGCTGCAGTTGTAGCCCGGCCCGGGAAAGACGGCGGCCGGGTCGGCGAAAAGGGTGTGGCGTCCGGCCGGATCGTCCACGCCGTCATCGCGGTAGGGGGTGTCGAGAAGCGGGGCCAGGGCCGCGATGGGGTCGGCGGCCAGGGCCGGGACGGCCGGAAGGCCAAGAAGCGGCCCGAAAAGAACGGCGCACAGGACGGCAAATTGACCACAGCGGAAAAGCCGCGTAGTATCAAAACGATAGCCGGGCCGGAAGGACTGGGGCCGTTTCCCGGACAAGGCCGGAACACCATGGAATCCGCCGAGGAGGCTGAGGATGAAGTTTAACATTGAGATCAAGGGTTTCGGTCAGCGCGTTTTTTATTCCTACATCGAGAAGGAATTGGTGCGGGAAGCCAGGGAAGCCAACCGGGAACGGTATATCGATTACATCTTCCACGGGGTGGACAACAACGTCCACTCTTCAGGCGAGGATCTGCTGGAAAGCAATCGTCCGGTCGTCTATATCATTGTCAATGAGAAAGAAAAGCTCCGGGTCAGCCTAAACAAGATCAATTGCGAGGTCAAGAGCCACCCGGCCAAGAAGATATTCCAGCCTTACGTCAAGAACAACCTGCTCTTTTGCTTCGGATACAACGAAGAATACATCCATACGTATTCGTTCAGCGACGTGGAAGAGATCGATATCGACAAGATCACGGCCCGCATCGTGGAGACCGAGATCCCCAAGACCATCGAGAATAACGTCTGGATGCAAAAGATCATCCACATCGAAAGCATGCTGTACGACGGCAAGGAGATCAAGCGGGAGGAGTTTTTGTCCCGCCCGCTGGCCAGCATCCTCGGTCCGGTCATCATCGACCTGGAAAACTAGGGTGGCGTTCGCTAAAAAATAGGTTATTATTTTTTAGAAAAAGATAGTTATTTAAATATGTTATTCTCGAAATTCGTATGCACGAATTTCGAGAACGCGACAGTAGGCGGCCCGCCGCCGTCCGGCCGCCTTCCGGCCGGCGCCGGCAGAGGGTGGCGGATGGCGGCGGCCTCGTGCCGCAAAAAAGCCCGACGCGCGCGCCGGGCTTTTTTCGTGGCTTGTGGCCTGAGGGTGCGCCCTTTGAAGGACAGGGTGGTATTTTCCAAGAAAAATACGATTCCTCAGGTCTGTTCTTCTCGAAATCCGCAGGCCCGGGCTCCGGGGCCGCGACATGGGAGAAGGGGGGCCGGCGGGTCAGCGCTTGGCCGGCAGGGCCGCCGGATCGGCCGGGGCCAGGGCGTTTTGCAGGAGCATGTCGGCCAGGTCGCGGATGGTGCTGTGCTCCGGATCGAGGCCGAGCGAAACGGCCAGGTCCATGATCTTGTCCCCGGTTTTTACCGCGTGGCGAATTTTTTCGTAGTCCTGCATGGCCGCGCGCCTTCCTTTCCGGTACGGCCGCTTCGCGGCCATGAGGTGGACGCAGCATACCCGCTTGGCCGGCCGGGCGCAACGGCCATGCCCGGCTTTGCGGCCATGTTCCGGCCGGCAGTGGAACCGGGGGGAAAGGCGGTCAGTTCTTGACGATGCGCATGATGTCCACGGAGGCCATGGCCAGGGGGCGCTCGAAGTGGACGCCGAAGTCGCCGTCCCGGATCCAGCGCACGATGCTCGGATGGTAGCGGGCCAGTTCGCCGAACGGCTGGAGCTGGGGATTGAAAAGCAGGCGCTCGCCCTCGCGCACGACGACCGGCATTTCCTCGTCAGAGCGGAGCTTGGCGCCGCGCGGACTGATGTCCACGATCAGGACATCGGCGCACAACTGGTCGGTCTGGATGCGGCCATGGTTGAGCAGGGCGCTTTGGCCGACACTGATCCGCCTGGCGTCCCGCCGGTCGCCGCAGTCGCGGCAACGCCAATAGGACGGGGCCGGAGGCGCCTGGGGCACAAACTCCTGCCACGTGGTCTTGCCGCAGTGGGGGCAACGTTTGAATTCGATAAGCGCCATGACTCGGCCCTGGGTACTTCGGCCGGCGCCTTGCACGCGCCCGGTCCGACTCCTAGCACCGGCGCAGCCCCTGCGCAACCCTGGCCGCCTCGCCGCCTTGACGCGTGGCGGACAGGGGTTATTGTCATGGTCGTACCGGCACGGCCGGCAAAGGAGCGCCTATGGCGGGGGTATTGTCCAGGCTCTATGACCTGGCCCAAAGACGGGACGATCTGGTGGTGGACGTGGTGGACGACATCGACAGCTGGGGGTTCCTGCTGTTCCGGGACGGCCGCTACCATATTTATATCAACGATTCGGTGCGGGATTTCCGCAAGACCATGGCGTTGGTGGACGAGCTTGGCCACTACGCCCTGCGCCGCCGGCTGGCCCGGCGGGAAGGTCGGCCCGAGACGGCCGCCACCATGAAGGAGCAGATCCGGGAGGACCGGGCCTGCGACGCCTGGGCCGCCAAGTTCAGCCGGCGGCTCCTCTATCTCGTGCGCCGGGGGCTCCACGGCGGCACCTCCCGCCGGCCGCGCCAGGGCCGGTACGATCCTTCCTGGCGGGTGCCCCAGAAGGGGTGATGGAGAGGAGGCAGAGAAAGAGGCCTCCGGCGGCCGGGGGGGATCATCCCCGGTATGAACCGGGTACATGATTGACAGAACGGACCGGGTACATGGTTGACACTTTTGGGCAGAGGAGGAAGCTCCAATGCCCTGGAAAAAGGTCAATCCGATGGAAGAACGCGCCCGGTTCATTGTGGAGTTGTCGCAGCGACGGGAATCATTTGCAGCCTTGTGCCGCAAGTATGGGATCAGTCGCGAAACGGGTTACAAGTGGCTGCGCCGCTATCAGGCAGGGGAAGGGCTTGGGGAACGAAGCCGCGTTGCCCGGCATTGCCCGCACAAAACACCTGATGCAGTCGTCACGTTATTACTCGCATTGCGACAGGAGAATCCCTACTGGGGTCCCAAAAAGCTCGTCAGGCTTCTGCAAGATGTGCACGGCATAGAGTACCCACCGGCCAAAAGTACAGCCGGCGACATTTTGAAACGGCACGGATTGATCACCGCCACAAAAGCAAAGCGCCGTCAGTCAGGAGGCCGGTTGCGGCGAGAGGATCTCCGGCAGCCCAAACAGGCAAATGATGTTTGGAGTGCGGATTACAAGGGCTGGTTTCGCCTGGAGGACAGGAGCATTTGCCATCCTTTGACAATCAGTGACATCTTTAGCCGCTATGTCTTAGGGTGTTACGTCTTTCCTACGCAGACGCTTGAACGAACAAAAGAGGCGATGCGGCGGGTGTTTATGCGATACGGCCTGCCACGCGCCATCCGCGTGGACAATGGGACTCCGTTTGGTTCGACCGGGATCGCAGGTTTGACCGGCTTAAGCGTCTGGTGGCTCCAGCTGGGTATTGTCGTGGACTTCATCGCGCCTGGAAAGCCCGAGCAAAATGGCTGCCACGAAAGAATGCATCGGACCTTGAAACTGGAAGCCACTATCCCGCCTTCGGCGAATCTGCGGGAGCAACAAGAACGATTGGAGTCCTGGCGGGAGCGATTTAATAGCCATCGTCCCCATGAAGCACTTGATCAGGCCACGCCGGCTTCAATCTACCGGCCTTCGTCCCGGCGGCTGCCTCGAAACGAACCATGCTTTGAGTATCCCTCCTCTTTCGAAAGTCGGACGGTTCGCCGGGATGGGATGTTCAACTGGGAAGGCAGGCAGATTTTTCTCGGCGAGGCATTTGCGAAATGTCGCATCGGCCTGACCAGAAATTATGATGATCGTTGGCTGGTTTATCTTGGAGAGCACCTGCTCGGCGGGTTTTGCCCCAAAGACCCCAAACGGGTGGTTCCGGTTCGATCCCTGATCAGCTAAAAAGTGTCAGGGATGTACCCGGTCCAAACTGTCAACGATGTTCCCGGTTGCACACCCCCCCGGCCCCCCCGAGCGGGGGAAAACAGGCGGGGGGGACCGGGGGGAATCATTCCCCCCGGCGGGGTTCGGGGCGGCGCCCCGATGCTTCTTTCCCGGCGGCGGTCGCCGTCAACAGGACCATGGCCGCCTTGCCGATGCCGGCCGTGGTCGCCCCGTCGCAGGCCGCGCCGATGAGGCCGCCGACCACGGGCACGAGCCGGCCGCCGGCCCCGAGGACCCCACGCTCCCCGAGCCGGGCCAGCAGCCGGGACCCGACCAGCCGGTTCAGGCGGGCGGCCATTTGGGTCGAAAGCTCGGCCAGAAACCGTTCGGTTATTTTGACACCGAATTTCGCGCCGGCCGCCCCGGCCACCTCGGCCGCCTTGGAGCCGCACAGGCACAGGCCGCAGAGGGCCCGGACCCGGTTGTCGGACAGGTCGTGGCCGCAGACCAGCGCCATGGCCTGGACCATGCGCAGTTGGATGAAAAGCGTGCCGGCCAAGTTGGCCGGGAGTGTGGCCGGCAGCAGGGCCAGACCGCCGACGTTGGTGAGAAATCCGGCCGCCGCGGCCTGCCGCCGATGGCTTTTAAGGATGGCCGCCAGCCGCGTTTCCAGGGGCACGGACGGGTCCCTGTGCCGGCTGGCCAGTTTCTCGGCCGAGTCCTGGCCGGGCAGGCCCTTGGCCGCCCGGGTCCAGGCCCAGTCCAGGGCCCGCATGATGGTCGGATGAGTCAGTGTGGCCATGGGCCTCCCGCCTTGTCGGCGTTGTTCGTGTGTGCTGCCCGGAAGCTAAGGCCGAAACGGGGCGCGGCAAGGGGACGCTTCGCTGGTTGTGTCTTTCAGAGGGTGCACTGGTCGAGGAGCAGCGCCAGCCGGTGCTCGTAGCGGTGTTCGGCCGCCATGAGCCGCCGCCAGCCGGCCGCGATGTCCGCCCGGCGGCCGGGGTCGGCCAGGAGTGTCCTGGCCAGGGACGCGGCCCCGGCCGGGGTGGCGTAGGTGACCGGGGCCGTCAGCCGGGCCGGAAAAAGGGGCAGGCCGGGCGTGGCGTCGGTGAGAAGGCATCCCCCGGCCGCCCAGACGTCGAAGTGGCGCTGGGTCAGGCCGCCTGGCAAAAGAAGGCTCGTCACGTTGGCCACGAGCCCGGCCCCGGCGTAAAGGCCGGCCAAGGGCCCGTAGTAGTCGATCGGGCCGTGAAGGGTGGCGCTTTCGGGTAAAAGGCCCTGCCAGCCCGGGTCGCCGTAGACGGACAGCGGCACGGCCCCGGCCAGGGCGGCAAGGACCCCGGCCCGAAGGAACAGGCTGGCCGTTTCGGCCCCCAGCCCGGCCGTGCGCCCGGCCTTGCCCGGCCAAAGGGGCGCGTCCCCGAGGCGCGCGCGCCACCAGAAAAAGTCCGGCCGGCCCCCGGCCGCGACCAGCGACCGCGCCGTGGCCAGAAGGGCCTCCGGCACCCGGCAGCCGGCGAAAAACTGGTCGCGCCCGGCAAAGGCGCTGCGGCCGACGAAGACCGTCCGGTTGGCCAGCCCCGGCTCCGGCCGGGCCGTGAAGAAATGGTCCGCGGCGGCCAGGGGCAGGTGGACGGCGGACTGGGCGCCAAGGCTTCGCAGCGGGGCCAGGAAGGCCCCGTCCGTGACGAAGAGCCGGGCCTTTTTCCAAAACGCGCCGCGAAAACGGCCGAGCACGTGGAACGGGTTGTCCACGAACCAGACGGCCACCGGCACCCCGGCCTCGGCCAGCAGGGAAAAAAGCAGGCCGTCGTCGTCCAGGCCCGCGCCGTTTACGCAAAGAAAGAGGGACGGCTTGCCGGCGGCAAGCATCCGGGCCACGGCCGGGCCCGAGGCCTCGGCCGGGATGTCCGTGACGGGCCGGCCGAGGGCGGCCAGGGCCCGGGCGATTTCCGGCTCCAGGAGCCCGCCCTGGCGCCGGGCCAGGAGCACGGCCGGGGTCGTTTCGGCCTTCTCCGGCCGGGGCAGGAGGGCGAGCTGGGCCCTGGCCCAGATCGACCCCCAGAAGCTCGGGAAAAGGCGCGTGTTCTGGCGGTAGAGGTAAAACGTGGACCGGGCCGCCCGCGCGGGCGAAAGCGCCTCCGGTTCCAGGCGTTCCCAATCGGCCGGGACGGCTTGGGCCCACGGCGGCGGCATGGCCGCGGCAAAGGCCGGGCATTCCAAAAAGGCCGCCGGCCGGCCGCCGGCCAGTCCGACCGCCACGGCCGGGTCCGGGCCGAGGCCGAGAAAGACCGGCTCGGGGCCGCGGCCAAAGGACGCAAAGGTTTCCGGACCCACGCCCAGGGCGCGTGGGGAGCCGGTTTCGTCGACAACGGTTGTCCGCTGCGGGCGCTCGCCAGAGGGCATAGGGCGTCTTTTCCTTGAAACCTGTCTCAGTTAACGGTATCGGGGGCAGCCGCCATGAAAATCTATCGCGACCACTATTTCAACAAGGCCAAGCTGGAGAACTATCCGGCCCGTTCGGTCTATAAGCTCCAGGAGATCGAAAAACAATCGCGCCTCCTGGTTCCGGGCGCCAAGGTGCTCGATCTCGGGGCCTGCCCGGGTTCGTGGACCCTTTTTACGGCCAAACGGATCGGCCCCCAGGGCCGGGTGCTGGCCATCGACCTCAATCCGGCCGGCACGGAGTTTCCGGACAACGTCACCTACCTGCTCGGCGACATGCTCGACCCGGGTCCCGACATCCTGGAAGCCTTTGCCGCCTTCGGCCCCTTTGACGTGGTCATAAGCGACATGGCCCCCCAGACCACGGGGATCAAGTTCACGGACCAGTGCCGGTCCCTGGAGCTGTGCGAGGCCGCCCTGTCCGTGGCCAGGGAGCGGCTGAGGCCCGGCGGCGGGTTTGTGGTCAAGATCTTTCAGGGCCCGGACGCTCCGGCCTACCTGAAAGGGCTTCGGGAGTTCTTTCAAAAGGTCCGGGTGGCCAAGCCCCAGAGTTCGCGGGCCGAGAGCAAGGAAATTTTCTACGTGGCCACGGGATTTACCGGCGCGGTCGCGTCTGGCTGACGGAAGATTGTCGTATTGAAGCCTCCGGCGGCCAAAGGGCTTGGCCCTTTGGAAACCCGGGACGGTATATCCGGATGCCGACTGCCTGTCCGGATGCTCTCGTTTGGGGGGCCGCCTCTGCCCGGCCGGCTTTGCGGCCGGGCAGAGGCGGCCCCCGGGACGGGAGGGTCCGGGAGGGGGTGACCCCCTCCCGGCCGCCGGAGGCATCTTCACTCCCATAAACATTTCGGGCGAACGCCCGTGGACATCCCAGGAGGAGCAATGGCCGGACACAGCAAATGGCATAACATCCAGGCCCGCAAGTCGGTCCAGGACGCCAAGAAGAGCAAGTTTTTCACCAAGGTGACCAAGGAGCTGATGCTCGCCACCAAGGCCGGCGGGGCCGACACGGCGCTCAACAACCGCCTCAAAACCGCCATTGCCGCGGCCAAGGCCGTGAACCTGCCCAAGGACAAGATCGAGCAGGCCATCAAGAAGGGCACGGGCGAGATCGCCGGCGAGAACTTCGACGAGGTCATGTACGAAGGCTACGGCCCGGGCGGCGTGGCCATCCTGGTCGAGGCGGCCACCGACAACCGCAACCGGACCGTGGCCGAGGTGCGCCACATCCTGGCCAAGGGCGGCGGGGCCATGGGCGAGGCCGGCTGCGTGGGCTGGATGTTCGCCAAAAAGGGCGTCTTCTCCTTCCCCAAGGCCACCTTCACCGAGGACCAGCTCATGGAAGTGGGCCTCGAGCACGGGGTCGAGGAGATCGCGGACGAGGGCGACGTCTGGGAAGTCCACTGCGCACCCGAAGACTTCGATGCCCTGAGCCGGGCCTTCGAGGCGGCGGGCATGGTGTCCGACGATGCCGAAGTGGCCATGATGCCGGCCAACACCGTGGCCCTGGACGTGGAAAACGGCCAGAAGCTCCTGAAGCTCATCGACGCCCTGGAAGACAACGAAGACGTGCAGAAAGTCCACACCAACGGCGACCTGCCCGACGAACTGTTGGGGTAGGGCGGCGCTGTCAGACTCCTCCGGCGGCCGGGGCTCCGCCCCGGACCCCGCTGGGGCGCCGCCCCAGGCCCCGCCGGGGGGGGCATCCCCCCCCCGGACCCCCCTGGGTGGGGGCGTTGGCGGCAGTTGCGCCGTTTCTCCCTTGTGTTGTTCTCTTGGCCGATTGCGGGTAGGAAGGGCGGCAGGCAGGACATAGCCTCCTGCCGAGGCTGTTTGTCGACATGGAATCTTCCCAGGAAATGATGGTGCTCGGACTCGATCCCGGATCGCGGGTGACGGGCTATGGCGTTGTGCGCGAGCGATCGGGCGTGTTGGAACTCGTGGCTGCCGGCGTCGTGCGCACCGGGTCTGAAAACGATTTTCCCACCCGGCTTGGAGTGATATATACGGCCGTGGCCGAGTTGATCGGCCGGCTTGCCCCGATCGAGGCGGCGGTGGAGAACGTGTTCGTCTCGAAAAACGCCGGCACGGCCCTCAAACTCGGCCAGGCCCGGGGCGCGGCCCTGGCCGCCTGCGCCGTGGCCGGGCTGCCGGTCTTCTCCTACGAGCCGACCATCATTAAAAAGAGCCTGGTCGGCACGGGCCGGGCCGAAAAATCGCAGGTGGCCTTCATGGTCGGGCGGGTGCTTTCCTGCCGGGAAACGTTCGCCCTCGATGCGACCGACGCCCTGGCCGCGGCCGTGTGCCATCTGAACCAGCGGCGGCTTCGCCGCCTGTGCGGGACGCAATGATCGGATATGTGGAAGGACGGGTCCTGGCCCGGCGCGAACGGTGGGCCATTGTCCTGACCCCGGGCGGCGTCGGCTACGAGCTCGAACTGCCGGATCCCGTGGCCGCGGCCCTGCCGCCCCAGGGCGGGCAGGTTTGCCTGTTTGTCCACACCGTGGTCCGCGAGGACGCCCTCGAACTCTTCGGCTTCGCAACGCTTGACGACCGCGAGACCTTCCGCACGCTCATCGGCATCACCAAGCTCGGCCCGCGCACGGCGCTGGCCATCCTGTCGCGCTTCACCACCGAGGACCTGCTGCGGATCGTGGCCACCGGCGACGCCGACGCCCTCGTCCGGGTGCCGGGCATCGGCAAGAAAAGCGCCCAGCGGATTTTCATCGAACTGACCTACAAGCTCGAGGGCAAAGGCCCCGTCTCCGCCGGCCCCCATCCGGCCATCGGCGGCGGGGTCCTGGCCGACGTCATCGCCGGCCTCACCAACCTCGGCTATCCCGACGCCGACGCCTCGCGGGTGGCCGGGGCCGTGCTCGAGGCCGAACCCGACCTGGACGTGGCCCAAGCCCTCAGGCAGGCGCTCAAGCGCCTGGCCTCCGAGAAGTCATGACCAGCGATTTCGACACCTGCGGACTGCCGGACGGAAGCGCCGGCCCGGCTTCCCCGGAAGACACCATCCGGCCCTCGAAGCTGGACGAATTCATCGGCCAGGACGAGCTGCGGGCCAACCTGCGCGTCTTTTTGCGCGCGGCCATGGAGCAGGGCCGTGCCCTGGACCACAGCCTCCTCTACGGCCCGCCGGGCCTCGGCAAGACCACGCTGGCCCAGATCATGGCTTCGGAGCTCGGCGTCAATCTGGTGACCACCACCGGCCCGGTCCTTGAGCGCTGTGGCGACCTGGCCGCCATCGTGACGAACCTGCGCCGGGGCGACATCCTCTTTATCGACGAGATCCACCGCATGCCCCCGGCCGTGGAAGAGATCCTCTATCCAGCCATGGAGGATTACAAGCTCGACCTCATCATCGGCCAGGGGCCCGGGGCACGCACGGTCCGCATCGACCTCGAACCCTTCACCCTGGTCGGGGCCACGACCCGCCTCGGGCTTCTGACCTCGCCCCTTCGCGATCGGTTCGGCGTCATCTTCCGCCTGGAATTCTACAACCCCGACGAACTGGCCCGCATCGTCACCCGGGCCGCCGCCATCCTCGGCATCGGCGTCACCCCGGCCGGGGCCCGGGTGGTCGGGGAGCGGTCGCGGGGCACGCCGCGCATCGCCAACAGGCTCCTTCGCCGGCTGCGCGACTTCGCGGTGGTGGCCGGGGCCGCCACCCTGGACGAGGGACTGGCCAAGGAGGCCCTGGCCCGCCTGGACGTGGACCCGCAGGGCCTCGACCAGATGGACCGCAAAATCCTCGAAGTCCTGATCGGCCACTACGAGGGCGGCCCGGTCGGGGTCAAGACCCTGGCCGTGGCCATCAGCGAAGAGGTCCGGACCCTGGAGGAGATCTACGAACCGTATCTCATCCAGTGCGGGCTCATAAAACGCACCCCGCGCGGCCGGGTGGCCACGGCCAAGGCCTACGCGCACATCAAAAAACGGATGCTCGACTGATGCCCCAGACCACCCTTGCCGTGACCCTTCTGGCCCACACCCCGGACGCCCTGTCCCTCATCTATGCCGCCTTTCGCCAATGTTACCATCCGGGGTATGTGGCGGACATGTGGCCGAGGCTGCTTTCCGGCGACATTCCCGGGGACAGGCAGGCCGAGTTCGTCTCGCGCATCCTGGCTTCGGGCCACGAGTCGCCCATCGAACACGTGTCCTTCACCTTTGCCGTGGCCGGCGTGTCCCGTGCCCTGTCCCACCAGCTGGTGCGCCACCGCATCGCGAGCTATTCCCAGCAGTCCCAGCGCTACGTGGACGCGGCCTCCTTCGACTACGTCCTGCCGCCGGCCGTGGCCGCCATTCCCGAGGCCAAGGCCCGGTTCGAGGCGGCCATGGAGCAGGCCGGGGCGGCCTACGCCGAGCTCCAGGAGATCCTCGGCCGCCACGGCCGGGCCGGCAAGGCCAACGAGGACGCCCGGTTCGTGTTGCCAAACGCCTGCGAGACCAAGGTGGTCGTGACCATGAACTGCCGGTCGCTTTTGCACTTTTTCGAACTGCGCTGCTGCACCCGGGCCCAGTGGGAGATCCGGGCCATGGCCCTGGCCATGCTGGGACTTTGCCGGGAGGCGCTGCCGGTCATTTTCGGCGGCGCCGGGGCGCGTTGCGAACGATTGGGCTATTGTCCCGAAGATGAACGGTTTACCTGCGGCCGCTACCCGCGCCGCTTCGAAAATCCGCAAATTCCCGCATAAATCCAGAATTCCGACTTTTTTGTGCAGATTTTTGGCCCGCTGTTTCGACGGCGGGCTTTTTGTTTTGGCCATTTCCACCAGCTGCCCAATACCGCTACGCGCATTTGATTAATGAAATGAGGTGATTGTTCTTCCTTTGTGCAAGTCGGCCGTGCCAGGGCCTTGGGACGCCAAGGCAGGGGCCGAGCGGGTTTTCCCTGTGGTCAACCAAAAAGTTGCCGGTTGGAACACGAAAAA
>NZ_CM001369.1 GCF_000177215.2 Solidesulfovibrio carbinoliphilus subsp. oakridgensis
TCGCGAGACCAACGCAAGAGGCCCGGTCCCGCCTGCTTGGTCAGGCGGGACCGGGCCTCTTGCGCGTCCGGCGCCGGCCGCGCGTCAGAAGCCGTCGGTTCCCGTGGCGCGGCGCACCTGACACAGGCGCAGGGTGGTCTCACGGCCGTTGTAGCGGATCGGCGCGCAGGTGTCGTCCAGACGCTCCAGGCCGTGTTCCCGAAGCGTCTGTTCCACGGGCGGGTCGCCGGTGCGGGAATCGATGGCGAAAAGCGGCTCCGGCAGGTGCCGCACCAGGGACAGGGCCTGGCGGCGCAGCAGGTTGTCTTGCCCGGGCTTTATGAGGTTGTTTTGCAGGGCCACGAAGCGGACGCGGGGGTCGAAAAAGGGAATGACGTAGGCCAAACCCTCGTCGTTGAGCAAAAAGACCGTGGACTCCGGCGGCAGGGCCGGCACCCGGGCATCCATGACCGTATCGCCAAAGGGGAGGCGGCCCCAGTCGGGATAGCGGGTCGTGGCCAGAAGGAGCGCGGCCAGGCAGGCCATGGCCCACAGCGCCCGGCGAGGGGACTGGAAGAGGACAAGGCATCCGGCGCACAGCAGGACGCCGGTCAGGAGTTCGAGGCCGGCCAGATAGCGCAGGATGGCGAATTTCTTGAGCCAGAAGGCGTAGGCCACAACCCAGAAGACGACAAGGCCCAGCCACGGCCGGGAGATGGCCGAACGACGCGCCACCAGCCATCTGCAGCCGGCCAGGAGGCCAATCACCAGGACCACGGCGAAACGTGGATCGCGAAGCGGCGGCTCGGACACCACCGTGGTCAGCCGCGTGGCCCAGACAAAGGGATAGGCCAGGGCCTGCCACAGGCCGGCCGGCAGAAAGCGCGGGTCGTCAAAGGGCAGCGGCGCGGCGTACGGGGAGTGAAACAGGTTATTGTAGAAGGGAAAGAACGGATTTCCGAAAAGCCGCCACATCTTCCACAGAAAAAATCCGTCCGTGACCAGGAGGCCAAGGCCGGCGGCCAGACAGAAGCGCCAGGCCTGGGCCGGAAAACGGCGCAGCCCGTAGAAACCGGCCAGGGCGGCGGCCACGGCCACGGCGTAGAGGGCAATGGTCAGCTTGAGGCCGACGGCGAGCCCGACCAGCCCGCCGGCCAGCCAGACGGCCCGGGAACTCCCGGCATCGCCGTTTTTCGCGTCGCGCAGCAGCAGGAACAAGGCCGCCAGGACCAGGGTCGTGGCCGGGGCGTCGTTCATGGTCGAGCCGACCACCGGCAGCAGGGCGGCCCCGGTGGCCCCGACCAGGGTGGCCAGCCCGGCCGCGGCCAGCGACAGGCCCGGAGCGCCCGCGACCACGAGCAAGAGCCGGGCGATGCGCCACAGGACGTAGTAATTGAGTCCCTGCCAGGCCCCGAGCAGAGCGGCCACCAGGCGGGGCCAGTCGTTTAAGACCTGGATCAGCCCGTAAAACGGCAGGTCCAGGAGCGGACTCAGAAACGTCTGGCGCTGGGCCGGGGCGATGTCGAAGCGGTAGCGGTCGCCGAGCCAGGCGTGGACGTTGTAGAAATGGTAGTTGCGCAGGTCCCAGTTGCAGTCCTGGCCCAGGGCCAGGCTGACCCCCGCGCCAAAGGCCAGGCTGAGCAGCAAGGGGAGCCAGGAAAAGCCCCGGCTCCCCTCGAAAAGGCCTTCCCGGCCCGTCATGCCCCCTCCGGCCGCCGCCTCCCGGCCGGGTAATCGGCCAGCAGGGCCGCCACGGCGTCGTGGAAACAGTCCCGGCTGTACTCCCGGTCGATGCGTGCGAGGGCCCCGGCCTGGACCGTGGCCCACAGGTCCGGCTCCCGGTAGAGACGCAGGCACTGGCGGGCAAAGGTCTCGGGATCGTCGCCGACGAGGAGTTCCACGCCGTCGTTCCAGCCGAGCTGCCGGGCCAGAAGCGAGGTGGCCACCACCGGCAGGCCGTAGCCGGCCGCTTCCACGATCTTCAGGGGAATGCCGGCGGAGAAACGGGTGGGGGCGACGAAAATCCGGCACTTGCCATACCAGGCGGACAGGTCGTCCACCCTTCCCAGCAGCACCACGTCCGGGCGCGCGGCAAAGGACCGGGGCAGGGCGTCGTTGCGGCCGGCCACGATCAGCCTGGCGCCGAGATTCGCCCGGCGCAACAGCGGCATGACCTTTTCCACGAACCAGACCATGGAATCGACGTTGGGCGAGCCGGGCGTGAAGAGGGCCCCCACAAACAGGATGTCGGCCCGCTCGGCAAAGGGCGTCCGGGTGGGGCAGGCCGCCACGGCGTGGGACAGGACCCGGACGTCGCCGTAGCCGCCCTGGCGAAAGACCTCCCGCTCCGTTTCGGACACCGCCAGCACGCAGGCCGCCGGCCGGGCCAGGTCCAGTTCCTGGCGCAGGGCCTGGGCGATCTGCCGCTCGGGCATGGGATGGCCGAACACGGCGGCCCGGTGGATGTCCCGGAAGGCCCACACGGCCTCGGCGTCGTACAGGACGGCCATGTCCCCGAGCAGCCCGGCCTGCTCCGTGAACAGGAAGGCCAGGCGCTCCATGTTGGACGGCCGGCTGACGAAAAACAGGTCGTAGTAGCCTTGCCGCGCTTCCAGAAGCTCGACCAGCTTGTCCGGGGTCAGGCCCGGCATGACCTCGAAGCCGGGCGGCAGCCCGTCGTCGGGACGCCTGGCCGGCGTGGTCATGGGTTCGGCCAGGGACACCACCGTGGCGAACAGGCCGTGTTCCCCCAGGGCGGCAAGCAGGGCCTGGGCGCGCGGAAACCCGCCGCCCAGGTCCGGACGCGGCACCCGGTCGTCGACGTAGAGCACGCGTGCGGCCCCGGTCCCGCGCATCCGGGCCCGGAGCATGGCCCCGGCCAGGGCGGCGGATTCCTGGTCGGCCAGGGCCCGGGCGTGCTTGGCCTGGAACCGTTTCTGGTTGGTGGCCATGCGCTTTGCGGCGGCCTCGCTCGATCCGGCGCTGCCGTATTCGTAGTGGTCGACCACGATCCAGGGGTCGTAGACCACCCGGGCCCCGTGTTCCCACAGGCGCATGCAGTAGTCGACCTCCTCGTAGTAGGCCGGGGCAAAGGCCTCGTCAAAGCCTCCGAGTTCCTTGAAAAGCCCGGTCCTGGTCATGAGGAAGACGCCGGAGCAGAAATCCACGTCCCGGCGGAACAGGGCCTCGGGCGCCTCGGCGGCCTCGCCCCGGAGGTAGCCGGCGCACGACCCGTCGCTCCACACCACGCAGCCGGCCTCCTGGAGCCGGCCGTCTGGCAGGAGGATGCGGCCGCCGACGGCTCCGATGCCGGCATCGGCCGCCAGGAGAGCCCGGGCCTGCCCGAGGCTCCCGGGACGCGGCACGGCGTCGTTGTTCAGAAAGAGGACGAGCGGCGCGGCCGCGGCCATGGCCCCCTGGTTGGCGGCCAAAAGAAAGCCCACGTTGTCCTGGTTGCGCAGGATGGTGGCCCCGTGGACCCGGTCGAGAAGGCTTGGCGTGGCGTCGGGCGAGGCGTTGTCCACGATGACGATTTCCACGCCCTCCCCGGCCTCGCCGGCCAGGGCCCGCAGGCAGGCCAGGGTCAGCTCGGCCTGGCCCCAGAGCACGAGGACAATGGACAGCCAGGGGCGGTCGCCCGGGGCGAAACGGATGGTCTCGTCGGAGGCCAGAAAGTCCCGGAACCCGGCCTCGGCCTGCTCCCGGAGCCGGGCCTTGGCCGTTTCCAGGGAAACGGCCGGATCGGCCGCCTCGCCCGCCGCCCCCTGGTCGCCCTTCCACTGGCGCAGGGCGAATTCGTAGAAAAGACGGGCCACGCCGGGCCAGCCGAACTGGCGGTACCGGTCGCGCAGGGTGTTCCAGCGGGTCCGGGGGCGCAGGCGATGGCGCAGCAACCAGGCAAAGGACCGCAGCTGCGAGGCCTGGACCGCGTCGATGCCGAACAGCATTTTCTGGAGATAATACCGGGTCAAGTGCCGCCGGGACTGGAGGATCTGGACCATGCCGGCCTGGGCCAGCCTGACGGCCTCGTACTGGCGCAGCAGGTTTTTGTAGCCCTCTTCGAGCCGGACATAGTGCTTGCGCAGGGCCTCGCTTTCTTCCAGCACGGCGGCGCACCGGGCGTCGTGCTGCGAGCCCTCCTCCCGCAGGTCCCGGCAGCGGTGGCCCAGGTTCTCGTTTTCGTCTTTGAGGTCCAGGTAGCCTTTTTCCAGAACAAGATAGTTGTTCTGCAAGAGGTCCCGTTCCCGGCGAAGGGCCGCATGGGCGCTTTTGAGATCGTCGTAAAGAAGCCTGAGGACCCCGTGCTCCTCGGCCGGGTCCGGCCCGGCCGGCAGTCCGGGCGCCTCCGGCCCTTCCGGCCCGGCCGCCGTGTCCAGACGCCGGCGCATGACCCTGGCCGGGTTGCCGGCCACCACCGCCAGGGGCGGCACGTCCGAGGCGACCACCGATCCGGCGCCCACCACGGCCCCGGCCCCCACCCGGCAGCCCGGCAGGATGATGGCCCCGGCCCCGATCCAGGCCCCGCGTTCGATGGCCACCGGCGCCGGGGCCGAGGGGTTCGGCGCGGCGCCGGCTTGGGCCGGCTCCAGGCCCTGCCCGGCCGAAAGGATCTGGACGTGGGGCCCAAGCAGGACCTCGTCCTCGATGACAAGGCCCCCTTCGCCGGACAGGTAGCAGCCCACGTTGACGATGACCCGGTCGCCGAGGGTCAGGCCCGAGGCCGGCGATTCCCGGGGGTCCGCCACCACCAGGCGCACGTTGTCGAGGAGGGTGCAGTCCCGCCCCAGGCGGATGAGGGCGGCATCGGCCGTGTCGCCGGGCCGCCGGACCGTGCAGGTCGGGCTGACCCGGCAGCCCGGCTCCAGAATGTCGATGCCCGGATGACTGGTGGTGAGATCCGGCACGCCTTGCTGTTTCACGTCAAAAGCTCCCATGGCCTTGCGGCTTAGGCGGATGCGCCCGGTTCGGCGCGGGTTTCCGGGACTGGGTCGTCGTGGGGGGGCCGGTGGGACAGGTAGGCGAGCTTTTTCGCCTCATGGCGGCCCGTGCGGACCAGATCGAGGATAAGTCCCGTAAAAAAGCAGTTCACGGCGATGCCCCCCAGGGCGGCGGCCAGAAAGGCCGACGGAAACCGGGGCACCACGCCGGTGGCGAAGTATTCGAAGACCACCGGCAGCCCGATGGCCAGACACAGCAGGGCCAGAACGGCGGCGATGCTGCCGAAAAAGGCCAGGGGCCGCTCGGCCCGAAGCAGGGTGAAAATGGCGCGCAGGATCCGCCCGCCGTCGCGGAAGGTGGCCAGCTTGCTGTGCGAGCCCTCGGGCCGCTCCTTGTACGGGGTCTTCACCTCGGCCATGGCCACGCCCATTTCCAGGGCATGGACCAGGATCTCGGTTTCGATCTCGAAACCCGAGGACAGGGCGGGGAACGACTTGACGAACCGTCTGGAAAAGACCTTGAAGCCCGACAGCATGTCCTCGATGCGGGCCCCGAACATAAGGCCGACCAGGCGGCTGAAAAAGGCGTTGCCGAACCGGTGGCCGGCCCGGTAGGCGGCCCCCCGGGTGGTGACCCGGGCCCCGTTGACCATGTCGCAGGGTCCCTGGCGCAACAGCCGGATCATCTCCGGCGCGCTGTCCAGGTGGTAGGTGTCGTCGCCGTCGGCCAGGACGTAGATGTCGGCCTCGATGTCCGCGAACATCCGGCGCACGACGTTGCCCTTGCCGCGCCGGGCTTCGGTCCGGACCACGGCCCCGGCCGCGGCGGCGATGCGGGCCGTGTCGTCGCTGGAGGCGTTGTCGTAGACATAGACCACGGCTTCCGGGAGCGCGCGCCGGACCCGGGCGACCACCTGGGCGACGGTCGGCGCTTCGTTGTAGCACGGGATGCAGACCGCGATCTCAACGTGCTGCGGAGCCATAGGCACCCTCCGAAACTCGATCCTGGTTTTTATGAATCCTCAAGCTCGGATTCCTGAAACCGCACGTCTTTGAGCAACAGCAGATGGCCGCTGTGCGAGACCCGGTCATGGGAGATGACCCGCAAGACCGAGGCATCGTGGACCCAATGGGCCAGCTGGTGGTCATCGTAGGTGCCGTCGCCGATGGCCACGGACAAGGGGTAGGTGCCGTCCCGCAGGAAGGGGAAGGTGAAGGTGGTCTCCACCAGCCGGCGCTGCCCCGGCAACAGCGGGGCGAGCGGCTGGCCCAGGGCCGAGGAGTTGGACCCCGTCACCGGGTTGCCCTTCTCGTCGGTGACGAAAAACCCGAAAAGGGGACTGTGCAGGGGCCGCACGGCGGTCACCACCGCCCGCAGGGAGACCGTTTCCCCGCCGGTCAGCACCGTGACCCGTTCCCCTCCCCCGGCCAGGCTCAAGGACACCTGCTCGATGACGGCCGCGCCGTTGCCAAAGGAATCGCGCCCCTCGGTCGATTCCATCACGCCCGGGGCGGCCACGGCCGCCTCGGCCTCGGGGGGCCCGGAGGCCGCCCGGTCCGTGTCCTCGGGCGGCAGTTCGCCGTAGGACATGTAGGAAATGAAATCGCGCACCACATCCTTGGTCACGCCCTGGCGAAAGACCTTGCCGTCCATGATCCAGACCACCCGGTGGCAAAAGGCCAGGATGGCGTTCATGTCGTGGGAGACGAAGAGGATGGTCTTGCCGCGCTTCTGGAACCCTTCGATGGTGCGCAGGCATTTTTGCTGGAACCGGATGTCGCCGACGCTCAGGGCCTCGTCCACGATCAGGATGTCCGGATCGACGTGGATGGCCGCGGCAAAGGCCAGGCGGACGTACATGCCGCTCGAATAGCTTTTGACCGGCTGGTCGATGAACTCGCCGAGCTCGGCAAAGGCGATGACGTCGTCCAGGCCGGCCAGGGCTTCCTTTTTGGTGCGGCCGGCCAGGGTGGCGCCAAAAAGGATGTTCTCCCGGCCGGTCAGCTCCGGGTTGAACCCGGCGCCGAGTTCCAGGAGGGCGGAAATGGTGCCGCCGACGGCCACCGTGCCGGCGGTGGGGGTGATGACGCCGGTGATGAGCTTTAAAAGCGTGGATTTTCCCGCGCCGTTCTTGCCGATGATGCCCACGGACTCGCCCGGGGCCACTTCCAGGTCCAGGCCGTTTAGGGCGTAAAAAAGGGAGTGAAACTGCTTCTTGAAAAGATGCAGGCTCTCCTTGAGCCGGTCCAGGGGCGAACCGTAGAGCCGATAGGCCTTGGTGAGGCCGGCGGCCACGACGGCTCCTGTGGCGATGTCCATGGGGCCTTCCGTATTCATCCGCAGGCCCCGGGCCCGGGACGCGGGCGGGCCGTCCCCGGCGCGGCCGGCACCCGCATCAGATGACGTCCGCGAAATGGGGGCGCAGCTTTTGAAACACGATGCGCCCGGTGAAAAAAATCGCCAGGGTGACGAGCCAGAAATAGCCGGTCAGCATCGGGCGTTCCCAGAACCATCCGCCGTAGAGAAAGGCGCGGCGATAGCCGTCGATGAGATAGTAGGCCGGATTGAGCGCAATCCAGGGCACATACCGGGCCGGCACCATCCCGATGTTCCACATAATGGGGGTGAACCAAAACCCGAACTGAATGCAGGTGGCGACCATGTAGCCGACGTCCGGAATGAAGACGATGAGGCTTGACGTCAGCCAGGAGAGGCCGACCAGCAGCACCAGCGAACCGGCCAGATAATAGGGGATCTGCAGCAGGGCCCAGCCGGGATGCTGGCGGTAGGCGACCAGGATGCCCACGACCACGACCAGAAAGAACATGTGGACGATGAGCGAGGAACCGATCTTGACCAGGGGCAGGATGCCCAAGGGGAAGACGATGTTTTTGACCAGATAGCGGTAGCCCAGGATCGATTGGGTAGCGGCGGCCCAGGCTTCCGAGAAAAAAAACCAGGGGATGAGCCCGGCCAAGAGCCAGAGGATAAAGGGCCGGTCGCCCTGGGGCCCGGCCCGAAAGCCGACCTCGAAGACGAACCACAGAAGCAGCACGGTGATGCCGGGTTGCAGAAAGGCCCAGACCACGCTCAGGTACGAGCCGAGAAATCCGGCCTTGAAGTCCCGCAGGACCAGTTCGAAAAA
Source organism: Solidesulfovibrio carbinoliphilus subsp. oakridgensis (assembly GCF_000177215.2). NCBI lineage: Bacteria > Pseudomonadati > Thermodesulfobacteriota > Desulfovibrionia > Desulfovibrionales > Desulfovibrionaceae > Solidesulfovibrio > Solidesulfovibrio carbinoliphilus. Next base: position 8,063 of record NZ_CM001369.1, read on the forward strand.
AAGGTGGGCGGTCCGTTTGGCCCGGGAGGCCCATGTGGGATATGACAAGCTGCTCACGTGTCCTGTAACGCTTGGGCCGTCTCTCGCGTCGGGCCATCGGGCCCGCCAGGCAAGGTCGGCTGTTTTCCACAGGCAGGCGCGCTGCCCGTTTCCCCGTCCCAGGGAGGCGGACCGACCGGGTGCCGGCGGGTGCAGGGCGCTTCCGGGGACCGCGCCGATCCAGGGAAACAAGGAACACCGGCGGCCTTACCATGTCCCCGGCACCTTGCCAATCGCGGCCCCGCGACGCCATTTCCCGGCGCTCAGGCCCGGCAAGGGAAGAGGGGAACGGAAGACCGTGGGGCACAGGCGGGACGTTGCCCGCCCCGCTTTCCTGGCGCCAGGCAAAAACGGAGGCCTCCAGGCCGCAACGGCCCGGATCGAGCGCTCCACGCGCAACATAGGAAGGTTTTGGGAAAAAGCGCCAAGGGGTGTGACGCGCCAACCGTCGGCTTCGGCTCCGGGACCCGGCAAGCGGGCGCCCCATGGCCAAAAGGGTGGCGGCAAAAACAAAACAAACGACGGAAGCTGTCGTGTTCCGTCTGGATTCCAGTGCTCTTTTAAAGATCCGCGGGGAGATCATCCCCTCGCCCGCCAGGCCGCCACAGGTGCCCGACGGGGGAAATGGTGAAACGAGGGACAATTTGGTCTGTCACCGGCGAGGTCTTTCCATCACCCTGAATATCAAGGAATTCTTTGCCTAATCCCAGCTTGCCCGTGTCTTCTCATGGCCGGCCAATCATTGTCGCCTCGTTTCACCTCCCTGTGTCGTTTTCCAGTATCCAGAAAGTTTTGGAGGAAGTCAACCTCCGTCGCGCCACCGAATGGCCGGGAATTGCATTCTTCCGGTACAGAGTCTCCGGAAAAATCGGCCGGAAACGCCGGGCCCGGCGGTCTCCGGCCTGGCTGCAACCCCAGGCGTGGCCGAGCCGGCGGCGGGCCTGGCCTGGCCTGCCCCGCCGCCGGGCGAGACGTGGCCGGGCCGGCGGCCTTGCGGCCAGGCGTGGCCGCTCAGGCGGAAACAAGGCGGGCCGGATTGCCCGCCACCCGGGCCAGGGGCGGCACGTCCCGCGTGACCACGGAACCGGGGCCGACCACGGCCCCGGCCCCGACGCAGCGGCCCGGCAGGATGATGCTCCCGGCCCCGATCCGGGCGCCCCGGCCGATCCGCACCGGCCCGTAGGTCAGGGCGTTGCCGACGATGGCCACGTGTTCCGTCCCGATGGCGTGGCCGGCCGAAAGGATCTTGACATGGGGGCCGACGACCACGTCGTCTTCCAGGGTCAGGCCGCCTTCGCCGGAAAGGTAACAGCCCACGTCGATGGCCACCCGATTGCCCACCGCCACCCGGGCCTGGGGAAAGTCGTCGGGCGAGGTCACGACGATGCGGACCAGTTCCCCGATGACCACCGCCTCGCCCAGGGCCACCACGGCCGGCGCGGCTGCCGGCCCTCCCCGGTCCCAGACGGAAAGGGAGGGGGCCAGCCGGCAGCCCGGGCCGAGGCTGGTGACGCCCGGATGGCCGGCCACGACCGGGGGCAATCCCATGTCGGCACAGGCCGCCCCAGCGGTCGGGGCTTCCGGGCCTGGCCCGTCAAAAGGCTGCAGGTCTTCGCGCATCGTGGGTCTATCCTTTCCGGAGCGTTCGTTCCAGAGGCTTGGGGTCCCGGGCCGGCCGTGGCGGCCATCCAGGCCGGGACCGGGGAAAAAAAGACCGGGGCCTGCGGTTTTGGGCCAGGGGGCGGATTTTGGCAAGCCTGGCCGGCCGGCCAGGGTACCCCGGGCCGGCCGGGATTGGCAACGTTGGGGCAAAAGGGTAACGTTACGCGTGGCGTTTCGGGCTCCAGACGAGGTATCCGGCCGCAATATGCCTCTTTCCGGTCGCGGCCTTTTTTCGCCCCAACGCACCTGGCTCGGCCTTGGCCGGAGCCGTCGCGCCGCATCCCCGCAGGGGGTGATCCGCAACGCCTTTTCCGCCAGAAACCCTAACCGGCAGCCGAGCCCGGCCTTTCGGGGCTCCGCCAGGGACGTTCGCTCATGGGCAGATTCACGTTGGAAAACCATCCCATTGTCTTCGATCCGGTCCAGCGCCTGGAAAACCCGCTGTCCTGGGCGACCCATATTCCCTTTGCCATGCTCCTGGTCGACCTGCTGCGGCCGAGGGTCCTGGTCGAACTCGGCGTGCACACCGGCAATTCCTATTTCGCCTTCTGCCAGGCCGTGCGCCGCCTGGGCGCGCCCACCCGCTGCCACGGCGTCGACACCTGGCAGGGCGACACCCATGCCGGTTTCTACGACGACGCCATCTACCAGGACGTGGCCGGCCACAACCAGCGGTTCGCGGACTTCTCCACCCTCCACCGCCGTCCCTTTGACCAGGCCGCCCCGGAATTCGGCGCCGGCCAGATCGAGCTGCTCCATATCGACGGGCTGCACACCTACGAGGCCGTGGCCCACGATTACGAGACCTGGGCCCCCCGGGTCAGCCCCACCGCCGGCGTGATCCTTTTCCACGACACCCAGGTCCGGGAACGCGGTTTCGGGGTCTGGCGCTTTTGGCGCGAAATTTCCGAAGGCCGGGTCGCCTACGAATTCAAGCACGGGTCCGGGCTCGGCGTCCTGGCCGTGGGCACGGCCCTGCCCGAGCCGTTCCTGGACCTGCTGGACCAGGCTTCGCGGTCTCCGTTTCTCGAGGACTTCTTTGCCAGCCGCGGCACGGAACTCGTTGCCAGCCACGTGCTGGCCCGGGACTGCCGGCCGCGCCCCGAACGCCAGGCCCGGCTCTACGTCGATACCGGCCTTGGCTACAACGAAAAGGAATCGTTCGCCAAAGCCATCACGGCCAAGACCATGGCCTTTTCCTGGGATTTCCCCGAGGACCTGCCGGTCAAACACCTCCGGTTCGATCCGGCCGACGACCTGTGCATCGTTCGGCTGCGGCGCGTGGCCGTAAACGGCCAGGACCTGCCCCTGGCCGACTGCCTGGAGCCGGAAACGAATTTTCTCAAGCAAAACTGGGATATCCTCTTTTTCGGCACCCTTGACCCGCAGATCCACGTCAGGCTGCCGGCCACCCTCGAAGGGCCCATCGCCCGCGTGGCCTTCGAACTCGAGTACCTCCTCGAGGAGGAGGCGTGCTACCACAGGATCGTTGCGCTTTATGATGAGATCCTGCGGCAACAGGCCTGCGACATGCGGCACAAAGACGCTACGCTGGCCCAGACGACGGGCGAGCTCGACCAGTTGAAAGCGGCCTTCGCCCGGGAAACCGCCGCCTTCGAAAAAGCCAGGCAGCAGCATCTGGCCAACGAAATCGAGCTTCGCACCGAGCTGTCCCGCCGCAAATACCACCTGCCCAACCCGAAATTCTGGAAGATCGCCCAGCCCCTGCGGCCCCTGAAAGCGAAGCTGGAGGAATTTTTCGGCGGCCCCAAGCGCCCGTAGGAAACTACGCCAGAAACACGAGCGGGCTCGACCCGAACACCTCGGCCAGCTTCCCGGCCATTTTCCTGCTGATGGGCCGACGCCCGTGCTCCAGGTCCGAGACCACGGTTTTGGAGACACCCAGGCGCCTGGCAAGTTCGATCTGCGTCCAGCCTTCGCGAGTCCGGCCGCCACGGATAAGGCGGCCGGGCTGGCGCGGCCCGAACACGTCTTCGGGGGTGTGGGCCAGGGCCGCATCCAAGGCCTTGCGAACTTCCCTGGCGATCATGTCCACGGCTATGGATTCGGCTTCCTTCCTGGGTATGCGGACCGTGATTTCAACATCGTCGCCCGTAATCGGCGCCCTCGTGACTTCCAACATAGCTCACCTCGATTTCGTTCTCTCCCGTCTCGCGCCACACCGCCACGTAGGTCGGGCGTCCCCGTAAGATATGGCAATGGTGGCAACGCGGATGGCCGACGATCTTTCCGTAGTGCGGCCACCTGGGGAGAACCGGGCCGGTCGATTCCAGGTCGGCGACTAGAAACTCCACGGCATCGCGGACTTTTGCAGGAAGCTTTTGCGTTTGCCGTTTCGTTGTCCCCGAGAATTTTACCGCCCAGTTCATCTACAAAAAGTACACTTTTTTTGTGAACTGTCAAGCAGCCTCTGCAGTCAAAGGGCAACATCTTCCCTCGCGTAGCTTCCGCCCTCCGGTTACCACGCTTTTTTGGAACGCTTGCCCCGCTTGGCGGCCTTTGGGTCCGAGACCACGCCGGCCTTGACGGAGCGGCGTCCGGTGTCCGATGCAACGCGGCATCCGACCCAAACGACTGGACGGTTGGGACCGGGATCGGCCTGGCGAGGCCGGCCGGCAACCCGTTTTCAAGCACGGGAGGAAACGACTTGATGGACAGGAACGGACGGAAACCCGGGAGCCGCTTGGCCCGGATCGTTGCGGCGAGCCTTTGGCTGGTTCTTTTGGGCAGCGGCAACGCCGCCGCCATTTTGCTGGAAAAACCCATCGACTGCCAGCCGGGGCGGGACTGCTTCGTGCAGAACTACGTCGACCTCGAGCCGGGACCGGGCTACGCCGACGAGGCCTGCGGGCCCCTGGCCTACGACAAGCACAAGGGCACGGATTTCCGCGTGTCCTTTGAGCAGATGCAGGCCGGGGTGGCGGTCAAGGCCGCCGCGCCGGGCCTGGTCCGGGGCCTGCGCGACGGCATGCCGGACATAAGTTTCAAGGCCGGCGGCAAGGAAGCGATCCAAAACCGCGAGTGCGGCAACGGTGTGGTCCTCCTCCACCCGGACGGCATGGAGACGCAGTACTGCCACATGCGAAACGGCAGCATCCGGGTCAAGCCCGGGGAGCAGGTGACCACCGGCCAGGTCCTCGGGCTGGTGGGGCTGTCCGGGCAGACGGAATTTCCCCACCTCCACTTCGAGGTGCGGGCCGGCGGCCAGACGCTTTGCCCCTTCACGGGCCGGATCATGGAAAGCGGTTGCGGCGGCGCGCCAAAGCCGCTTTGGAGCATCAATACCCTGGACGAGCTGCCCTACATGCCGAGCGGCGCCCTGGACGGGGGCTTCTCGGACGCGCTGCCCGACATCGACACCATTTTCGTGGGCGGGAAAAAGACCGATCCCCTGACGCCGCAGGCGCCGGCCCTTCTTTTCTGGGCGGGATTCTGGGGAGTGCGGGCCGGGGACACGGTGGCCATGCGGGTGACCGCCCCGTCGGGCGAGGTCTGGACCACGCCGGACCAGACGATCGACCGCAACAAGGCCCAACTCGTCCTTAGCCTCGGCAAGAAGCGCACCGCCCCCTGGGCCCCGGGCCCCTACAAGGGGGAGGCCGTGCTGACCCGGCAGGGCGCGAACGGCCAGAAAACGGTCATCCCCGTGGCCCGGACCTTCACCATGCCCTGAAAACGCGCCCGGGGGCGGGCCCGGGGGCCCGCCCCCGGGATTGGGCGGTTGCGACGGGGCAGACGGATGCGGCGGCTCAGGGCTCGCGCAGGCTTTCGTCCAGGCCCTGGATGATGGGATAGGCCAGATAGCTGATGACCCGGCGTTCGCCGACGACGATCTCGGCCGTGACGGTCATGCCCGGCAGAAAGCGGGTATCCTTGCTCACGTCGTGCAGGGTCGTGTTGGTCAGCTCCACCCTGGCCTGATAGGTCGGCACCTTGTTTTCCCCGCTGGAGCCGACGACATAGGCATCCTCGGAAACCACCCGCAGGTCGCCTTCCATGGTGCCGTGGCGCTGGAAGGGAAAGGCGTCGAGCTTGATGCGCACCGGGTCCTTGAGGCGCACGTAGCCGATGTCCTTGGTCTCGATGGAGACCTCGGCCTCGAGCGGGAAATTGAGGGGCACCAGGGTCATGATGGCCTCGCCTTCCTTGGCCACCGAACCGACGGAATAGTTGCCGAGTTCGAGCACCACCGCGTCAAAGGGGCTGGCCAGTTCCGCCAGTTCCCGATACCGGATGGCCTTGGCGTTCTGTTCGACCAGGGTGTCGCGTTCCTTGCGGGCCGTGGCCAGATTGTTGGCAATGTCGTTGCGCCAGTTGCTGATGAAGGCCTCCCGTTCGGCCTGGGACTGGGCGATCTGCTGCTGGCGGACCTTCATGTCGTTGGAGATGCCCTCGGCCTCGGCCTGGGTGGAGGAAAACCGGGCCTGGGCGTCCAGCACGCTCAGGCGCGAGTCCGCGCCCTGGGAAAAGACCTTCTGGCGCATCTTGAGGACTTCGTCGGCGGACTGCAGCTGTTCGCGCAGGCTCTCCAGCCGCTTCTTGAAGGACTCGTACTCGCCCTTGGCCTGGGCCAGCCGGCTGTCGTAGTTCTCGAGCTTGGCGTGGTACTCGTTTTGGCGCCCCCGGTAGAGGTTGCTCTGCAGGGCGGCCTCGCTCGGGTCCATGTCGCTTGTGACCTGGAACGGCTTGCCGGCCAGCTCGGCTTCCATCCGCTTGAGCTGCACGGACAGCGAGGCCAGCCGGGTCTGGACCTGCGCCTCGTCGGCCATGGCAAAGGTCGGATCCAGGGACACGAGGGGCTGGCCCTTTTTGACCACCTGCCCCACTTCGACATGGAACTTCTTGATGATGGAATTGATCAGCGGCTGGATGACCACCTGCTTGCCGGTGGAAATAAGGCGTCCCCGGGCGGTGACGATCATGTCCATCTTGGCCACGATGGACCAGACAAGGGCGGCGATCACCAGGGCCAGCAGAAAATAATAGGTCAGCCGGACACTGGTCGGCAGGGGCTGCTTTTCCAGCTCCACGGAATCGGCCTGGAACTCCAGGACCCGGTGGTCGAGGGCCTGGCGATCCCGGACCCGAATCGGATTGATCTTGGCTAAGAAATTTTTTCCCGGTTCTTTTGTCATGCCGATTGGACCTCAAGGACGGGTGCTTTCGTATGGCGGTTCTGGACGTCCCAGAGCTCGCGATACAGGGTGCACGTTTTGAGAAGTTCCTGATGTTTTCCCACAGCGATGACGCGGCCGCCGTCAATGACCACGATGCCGTCGCAGTCGGCGATCATGGAAAGCCTGTGGCTGATGATCAGCATGGTCCGGCCTTTGCTGATGGCCCCGAGGTTGCTTTGGATGATGGCCTCGCTTTCCGCGTCCAGGGCGGAGGTGGCCTCGTCCAGGATCATGATGCGGGGATTGAGCAGAAGCGATCGGGCGATGGACAGGCGCTGGCGCTGGCCGCCCGACAGGTTGGCGCCATTTTCCGTGATCGGCGTGTCGTAGCCCTGGGGCAGGCGCTGGATGAACTCGTCGGCCCCGGCCAGCCGGGCCACGTTGACGATCTCCTCGAAGGTGGCCGAGGGCTTGGTGTAGGAAATGTTCTGCCGGACCGTGCCGCGAAACAGGAAGTTCTCCTGGAGCACCACGCCGGTGCTGCGCCGCAGGTGGGGCAGGTCGATCTCCCGGATGTCCAGGCCGTCGATCTTGATGCTGCCTTCCTGGACCGGGTACAGGCCCTGGACCAGACGGGTCAGGGTCGATTTGCCGGAACCGCTGCGGCCGACAATGCCGACCGAAGCGCCGGGCGGCACGGAAAGCGTCACGTCCTGCAAGGCCGGCACGGTGCCCTTGGGATAGCGGAAGGTGACGTGCTCGAAATCGATGCGCCCGTTGATGGCCGGGGCCAGGCCGCGCACGTTCTGGGGCCGCTCGGTGGGCCTGTTCATGATGTTGCCGAGCATGTCGATGGAAAGGCCCACTTCCTGGTACTGGTGGAGCAGGGAAACAAAGCCGACCAGGGGCGAGCTGACGCGCTGGGACAGCATGTTGAAGGCGATCAGGGCGCCGACGGTCATCTGGTTGTCAAAGACCAGGGAGACGCCGACCCAGATTAGAAGAACGCTTGTTATCTTCTGAATGAAGTCCGTGATGGTCTGGATGGAAACGGAAAGCTTTCCCACCCGAAATTGCATGGAAATGGCCCGGGCGGACTGGTTGTCCCAGTTGCGCGACTGCAGGGGTTCCAGGGCCAGGGCCTTGATGGTCGGCATGCCGTGGATGGCCTCGACCAGGGTGGACTGCCGTTCGCCTTCCGCGTTGTAGAGATCCTGCAACCTCCGGCGGAAAATCGGAATGGCGAACCACAAGGTGGCGCCGATGATCAGCGACATGGCGACCACGATAAAGGAAAGGGTCACGCTGTACATGAAAATGATCGGGAAGACGACGAGCAGGACACTGAGGTCAAGGAGGGTGAACAGCAGTTTTCCCGTCAGGAAGCCGCGGATCTTTTCGGTCTGCTGCATGTGCTTGATCAGCACGCCGGCGGAACTGGCCTCGAAAAAGTCCGTGGGCAGGTAGAGCAGGTGGTTGAAGGTCCGCCGCGTCAGGCGCATGTCGATCTTGTTGGTGGCGTAAAGCAGCATGGTCTGCTTGATGTAACCGAAGGCGGCATCGAAAAGGAGCAGGACCCCCATGCCGATGGCCAGGGTCTGCAAGGTGGAAAACCCTTTGTGGACGAGCACCTTGTCGATGACCAGCTGAAAGAAGATCGGGCTGCCGAGCGCCAGGATGTTGATGATCATCGAGGAGACCGCGACATCCCGGAACAGGACCTTCTCGCGGATGATCTCAGGCAGAAACCAGCGCAGCGAAAACGGCTGGGATTCGTCGGAAATCTTGTAGTTGCGCTTGATGAGGATGGTGACGCCGTCCCATATCTCCTCAAACTCCTCTTTCGTCATGAGCTTGAAGCCGGCCTGAAGGTTCAGAGGATCCAGGATGGCCACGCGCTTTTCTTCCGTGACCTGGATGCCGGAAAGAATGATGCTCTTGCCGCTTTTCAGGCGGGCAATGGCCGGAAAGGCCCCGCCCATGCGGAACAACTTGTCCCAGCTCAAGCGGGCTTCCTTGGCCTTGAAATTGTGCTCCTTGGCAATCCGGAGCAAATGGGGGATCAAGACCTCGGCATCCTGCACCGCATACTTATGCAAAAGGCCTTCAAGGGAAAAATCAAGATGAAAATGCCGTGCCACCAGGATAAAGCAGATCAAAGCGGTATGGTTGGCAGGATTGATATTGGACATGCAGTTCCTCGCGTTGGAATCCCTCTAGGATGAAACAGAAAAGCGCTGCGCAGCGTACGTGATTTTGAGACAGGCCGAGGCGGCATCCCGACCTTTTCTTTCCTGAAAGGGGTAGGGGGCATGAAGACAACGAACCGTTTCACCTCTCGCGACAGGAGAGAACCAGCGGGTAGTCACGTGTGTTCGCATCAGCCGCCGTGCGTTCGAATTCTTGGAACGCGTGACAGAGGGAGCGCCGGGAATAACGCCCGATCGGCCGCCTAAACTGGACGAGACGGCCATTACAGCCATTCATGCCCTTTGTCGATGGCTTCTTCCCCGGGGCCGGCCGGGGGGCAAAAAGCCGGGCACCTTTTCCGTGGCGCCCGGCCGGCCGGGCACCGCGCGAAAAGGCCTCAGGCAAACGAGGACCCCAGCCCCTGTTTGCCGTCCACGCCGTCGGTGCCATAGATGTACTGCAGGGCCAGGACATCGTATTCCTGGTAATGATTGTACTTCGCAATATACTCCTGGGTGGTGCCCGGGGTATAGGTATAGGACATGATGGTGTTTTCCATCGTATCCAGAGACGACGGGAGGGTGATGCTGCCTTCAAACGGATGCTTGAGCCCCACGGCATGGCCGATTTCATGAATAACGACCTGGTACCAGCTGTCCGTCGAGGGATTATACGTGTGGTACTGGTCGTTATCGATGAAGACTTCGGAAACCACTTTCCCATTGTAGGAGGAAGGATAATAGGCCTCGCCGGCCACGCCCGGATCGAGATTGGCCGTTCCGAACAGAATGTTGGCCGCGCTCGCGTCCGTGGTCTGCACGAAGGTGAGGCCTGTTATCTTGGCGCAGTCGCCCAGGGCCGTGGCAACGGAATTCCGTTCGGCCTGGTCCATGGCGGCAAAGTTCACGGGATCGAAGGACAACACATCGTCGCTCGGGCTTTGCATGAAGGCGTAATAAATGATCGGGCCGGGATTGTCGTTTAACGTCGTGGAACCGTAGGTCAGGGCGCCGATGATTGGATCCGACGCGGCGCTGCTGAAGGCATCGGCATTGCTGGACGCCTTGGGGGTCAAGCCTTCCTTTTTCCCGTACAGGAGATAATGATCCACAGGATCGAGATTGCTGCCTTGAAAGGCTTCGGCCACTTGGGCGGCCGTCCAGTCGGTCCGGCCACCGGTGTGGTTCGTGTTGAGTTGCGTGGCCTTGTCCTGGTAGTATTTTCTGGTATTGAAATTTCGATTGGCATCGACGTCGATCTCGAAGGCGCTGTATTTAATATAATTCTCTTCCGGCGTCTGGCCGGCCGCTACAATGGCCTGCTTGGCGGTCTCGGCATTCCAATCCGTTTTCCCTCCGATCTGGCGGGCATTCAACGCATCGGCCTTGGAAATCAAAAAGAAGGATTCGTCAAACCAGTCCGCCATTTGTCCCTCCGGATCGGTCGGCTCTTTCTTGTGAAAAACATTTCCATTGCATTGGCATGCCGTTGCGGGAAGCGAGGAGGATCGGTAACACCACTTCCCTTTCCACGTTTTCTTTTGGAAACGTCCTAGGCCTGTTTCCGGCAGCAGTAGCCAAATTATTTTTCTTGATCAAGAACGCTGTGGTCCTGTCCTTTTCCCGTGGCCAACCGGTCAGGAAACACCGGCCGTCAAGGCCCGGGGCTCCCGTCCCCCCCGGGGCTCGTCCGGTACTGTTTCATCCACCGGCTTTTGAGCCACTGTTCCCTGGGTCCCCCCACGTAACCGACCATGGCCGCTTGGAGGGCCTCCGGGGAAAGGCCGGCCCGCCAGGCCTCGTACTGGGCCTGCTCCGCCCGCTGGCGGGTGGCGGCAAGCTTTTTGGCCGTCTCCTCGGCGTCGAGCAGGGCCTGCTCCTCCGGGGAAACGTAGCCCGGCGGCTTGCGGTAATAGCCGGTCCTGGCCAGGGACCGGAACACCCAGGAGCAGGGATCGGCCACGGGAACGCCGTTTTTGTCGAGCATCTTCCCGTGCTCCAACTCCCACTCCGCATGGTGCAGGCCCTGGACGACCTTGTCCGGCCCGGTCCCGAGTTCGGCCAGGGCCAGGACGATCTGGTCGACCTGGGGGACGCCGAAGCCGTGGCGGGCCAGGTGCGGCCAGGTCAGCTGGATCCGCTCTTGAGAGATAGATAGATTCTTCTTTCTATCTATCTTCATAACCGGCCTTTGGTCTGTCCGGTCGGTCTGTCCGGTTGGTGTGTCCGATCGGTCTGTCCGATCGGTCTGTCCGGTCCCTTGGCCGAGCTCGAAAAAGGCGAAGGCCAGGGCCCGGGTGTTCCCCTGCCACCAGTCGTTTTTTTTGAGGATGCCAACGGCTTCGAACTTGCGGATCACCGCCCGGACCGTACCCCGTGGAATGCCGATTTCATTGGAAATAACGTCGTAGGTGGTGACGTGGGAACCGTTTATCTGGAAGTAGCGGTAGACTGCGGCCTGGGCCGGCGTGGCCAGGGGGGAACGGGGGGTGAGCTTGACCCTGGTGGGGGCCTTTGGGGGCCTTCCTCTGTCCGGTACGATTGTCCGGTCAGTCTGTCCGGTTGGTCTGTCCGGTACGACTGTCTGGTCGGACAGTCCGATCGGACAGTCCGGTCTGTCTGTCTGTCCGGTCTGTCTGTCCGGTTGGTCTGTCCGATCGGACACACTAACCGGACAGACAGACCGGACAGACCCATCGGACAGTCCGGTTGGTCTGTCCGGTTGGTCTGTCCGGTACGACTGTCCGGTACGACTGTCCGGTTGGTTGGTCCGGTTGTTGTGTCCGGTCAGTGTGTCCGGTTGGTCTGTCTGGTTGGTCTGTTCGGTAGAAGTGTCCGGTTCGAGTGTCCGGTTGGTCTGTCCGATCGGTCTGTCCGGTTGGCCGGTCCGCCCGGCCGGGGTCAGGCCGGCCTTTTTCCGGGCAGCTTCTTCGTACTTGCGGGCATTGTCCTCGATTTCAGCCAGAAGGACCGCGTGTCCCGCCCCCTTGGACATCGTTGCCTGCGCCGAGGCGATGATCTGGTCGCGTAGGGTCAGACGGCGGGCCATGGGGCTACTCCTGGAACATGTCCAGCAATTCGAGGGCGAGTTTGCGGAACTTGATGGTGGCCGTGGCCTTGGGGGCCGCCCGGATCACCGTCTGGCCCAGGGCTTCGGCCTGTTTGACCGCCGTACACCGGGGAATCATCGTGTCAAAGACGAGCCCCGGATAGTTGATCATGGCGCTGGTGATAAAGGCCCGGTCCACGCCCTCCCGGCGATCTATCTGGTTGAGGACGAGCCGTAAAAAGCGCAGACTGGGATTGAGCGACTCTTGAACGTATTTGATCGTGTTGATGGTCCGGTCGAGACCGACGGCCGCATACTTGGATCCGCCGGTGACGGGGCAGATGACGAAATCGGCCGCCGTCATGGCCTGCAAGGTGAATAGGCCCAGGTTCGGCGGACAATCGATGATCGTGAAATCATATTTCTGGTTGACGTAGTCGCGCAGACGCTGTTGTAAAAGACTGTATCCCCTGTCCTCCCTGGCCATAAAGAGCGGCTCCAGGCCGCCGGAGTCCTCGGTATTGGGCAGAAAGAAAAGACGGTCGTAGGGCGTCGGATAAATGCATTTGCCTGGATCGAGTCCGTCGCCGTCCAGCAGTTCGTAAAGCGTCTCGTCAGGGACCTGCTGGAAGAAATTCGACGTGGCGTTGCACTGGTTGTCCATGTCCACGATCAGGACATCGGATCCCCTATTGGTCAGTGCATGGCCCAGATTGACCGTGATAGTCGTTTTCCCGACACCACCCTTGTTATTGACGACGGCGATGATCTTCCCCATGGGACGCCTCCTGCCTTTCTTCCTTCGCCCGATATCATGCGATAACCAAGGGTGGCAATAGGCTGTGGTCCTAAACAAACCCAAGGAAGCCTTCTGTCCCAAGGAGAGCATGGAGCCAAAAAGCTTCCATTGCAGGGGAAGATGCCCGGATTGTTTCCTTCCTCGGGAACTTGGCCCGGAGCCGTGGTCCGGGGGCGCTGCGGGCCGGGACCCACGCTTTGGCTTTCGGTCCTGTTCTTGCTAAAGCTTGGCCCGGCACGGAAGGGGGTCTTCATGCACGCACGCACCGCAGCCGACAGGCTCGCGGCCGTTCTCGCCAAAACGCCCAGGGAACACGACCGCGTGGTCTTTGTCGGCCGTTCGAGCGGCCTTTTCATCGACAACGGCAAATACGCCTTTCTCCATGCCCAGCGCCACGCGCCGCACCTGCGCACTGCCTTTATGACCTTCGAGCCGGCCCCGGCCAAGGCCCTGCGGGCCCACGGCCTGCCGGCCTTCTGTTTCACCGATGCCGAGGGCCCGGCCGAGCTTGCCCGGGCCGGCATCGTGGTGTCCGACGATTTCTGGTGGCGGATCAAGACCACGGCCCCGGACTGCACCAAGGGGGCCTTCATGGTCCAGCTGTGGCACGGCATTCCGCTCAAGGCCATCGGCTTTCCGGAAATCCGGTCCTCGGTGAACATGAACCCCCAAAAGGCCGAGGAACTGACGCGCGGCTATTCCGGCTACGACGCCGTGCTGTCCACCTCGCCCTTTTTCTGTGAAAAGGCCTTTTCCCGGGCGTTTGCGGCCGACCGGTTCTGGAATCTCGGCTATCCCCGAAACGACGCCCTGCTTCGCGCCCCGGACCGAAACGACATGCTGAACGTGGACGGGGCCTTGTACGCCGATCTGGTCCGGGCCCGGAAAAACGGCGACCGGCTGGTCTTTTACATGCCGACCTTCCGCGACACCGGCGGCAACGCCCTGAGCGCCGGGGCCCTCGATCCCCGGGCCATGGCCGCCTTTGCCCAGGCCAAGGGCATCCAGTTCGTGTGCAAGTTCCATCCGTACGAAGACACCCGGTTTGTCAGCACCCTGCCGCATTTCCGGTTTTGCGACGCCCACACCGATCCCTATCCCCTGCTGCAGCTGGCCGACCTGCTCATTACGGACTATTCCTCCATCTATTTCGATTTTCTGCTGACCGGCAAACCCGTGCTCTTTTTTCCCTACGATCTGGAAGACTACGTCACCCGGAACCGGGAGCTTCTCTTCGACTACGACTCCATCACCCCCGGGCCCAAGGTCCGCGATACCCCGGGCCTGCAGGCGGCCATGCTGGCGCTGCTCGACGGGAACGACCCCTTCCTGAAGCCGCGCCGGACCCTGGCCCGGCTGGCCTTCGCCCACCAGGACGCCGGCTCCGGCCAGCGCCTGGTCGACGCCCTGACCGCGGTTTCCCGGGAACTCGGCCGGGCCGCACCCTCCACGAACTCCTAACCACACGAGGCAGGCATGAAAGCGGTCATTTTGGCGGCAGGCGTGGGCAGTCGGCTGGGGCGGCCCTTTCCCAAGGCCCTTTCCCCGCTGCCGACCGGCGAAACCATCATGGGCCGGCAGATCCGGATTCTCCGGGAAAAGGGCCTTCAGGAAATCATCGTGGTGGTGGGCTTCAAGATGGGCCTGCTCATGGAATACTTCCCGAGCGTCCTTTTCAAGTACAACCCGGAGTTCTACCTGACCAACACGTCCAAAAGCCTTCTTTGCGCCCTGGAGCACATCGACCGCGAGGACACCCTGTGGCTTAACGGCGACGTGGTCTTTGACGAGCAGATCATCGGCGACATCCTGGCCCGGGGTGGCAACGTGGTGGCCGTGGACCGGAAAAAGTGCGGGGACGAGGAAGTCAAATACCGCACCGACCCGCGCGGCCGGATCGTGGAGATCTCCAAGACCGTGGCCGAGCCCGAGGGCGAGGCTGTGGGCATCAACACCATCGGGGCCAATCACCTGGAAGCGTTTCGCCAGGCCCTTCGCGAATGCGCGGACAAGGACTATTTCGAGCGGGCCATGGAACTGGTCATCGGCCGGGGGGTGACCTTCGTGCCCATGGACGTTTCGGAATTCCGCTGCATCGAGGTGGATTTCGACGAGGATCTCAAAAACGCCCAGCAGATGTTTTTGCCCTGAGCCGCGGACGTCTGAGCGACTGGCCCCGTATTTGCAAAAGAATTCCGGCTTCTGTCCGCTTTTCCGCCTCCGGGCACGTTGGACGTTTTGCGGTTGTCTATGAGGAGCACTCGATGGATCAGGCGCACCTTGCCCCGCCGGCCGACGCGCCCCCGTTTTTCAGCGTCGTCATCTCCACCTGCGAGCGCAAGGACACGCTCCTCGAGTGTCTGGACGCCCTGGCCCGGCAGAGTTTCCCGGCCAGCCGCCTCGAGGTCTTCGTCTGCGACGACGCCTCGACCGACGGCACGGCCGAGGCCGTGGCCGGCTGGTCCGGGCCGTTTGCGCCGGTCCACTGCCGCCAGGAGACCCGCCGGGGGCCGGGGCCGGCCCGCAACCGGGCCATCCGCCTGGCCCGGGGCGACTATCTCCTCTTTTTAAACGACGACGCCATCCTGCACCCCGAGGCCCTGGCCGTGCACGCCGCCTGGCACCGGCGGTTCGCCGGCAAAAAACTCAGCGTGGTCGGCCGGTTCCTGATGGACACGCCCTACGACCAGACCCTGTTCGGCTTTCTCCTCGACCACTCCTCCCTGTCGTTTCGCTTCCACGGCCTCGACTCGCCGGCTCTCTACGATTTCATGATGTTTTATACCTGCAACATCAGCGTGCCCCGGCTGGCGGTCCTGGAGGCCGGCCTTTTCGACGAGGATTTCGGGGCCCTGGCCCCGGATCTCGGGGGCGGCAGCCCCATTCCCCTTGGCTGCGAGGACCTGGAACTCGGCTACCGCCTGGAGCGGATGGGCTACGGCGTGCTCTATGCCGCCAACTGCCTGGCCCGGCACCGGCACGACTTGCGGCCGGCCAACTTCTGCCGGACCCAGATCGGCCGGGGGGCCGGCGGGGTGTTGCGCATGGTCAAGCACCCGGCCATGTCCGGCCATTACGACGCCATGACCCTCGGCGACGTGGCCCGGCTGCGGGAGAGCCTGCCCCGGCTCGAACCGGAGGCCGCGCGCCTGCAGGCGGCCATCGAGGATCTTTGCCGGGCCTTTTTCGTGGATCCGGCCCTGGCCGGGGCCGCGCCGCCGCCGCTTTTCCCCCTGGCCGAGCCGGACCGGAACCTGACCCACGGCCAGTGGCGGCTGCCCGAGGACACGGTCCGCCGGATTTTGGCCGCGGCCGCAAGGGAGCTCAAGGCCTTTTTGCCGGGCGGCGGCCCGGCCGGGCCGGACATTCTGGACGCGGTCTGCCGGGCCGGCATCCTCCTCAAGTGGCACTACGACACCGTGGGCGTGGTCACCTCCCCCTGGATCGAGCGGTTCGTGGCCCTGCGGGAGAAGGCCCGGGCGGCCCGGCCCCGGCCCGACGTGGCCGGGCTTTACGAGCGCTACCGGCGCGATCCCGGCAACGGCCGCACGGCCATGGACCTGGCCCGGGCCCTGCGCCAGGCCGGCCGGCCGGTGGAGGCCCGGCTCCTTTTGTCCCTCTACGTGGACCACCACCCCGGCGACGCCCATGCCCGGGCCATGCTGCGGCGCGGCTTCGACCACTTCGCCGAAGTCCACGCCGGCGGCCCGGCCAGCCCGGCCACCCGGCCGGACGGCCGGGGAAGGCCGCTTTTTTCCGTGGTCACCCCGTCCTACAACCAGGCCCGCTTCATCGAGGACACGATCCAAAGCGTGGTCCGCCAGGGCGTGGCCTCCTTCGAGCACATCGTCATGGACGGCGGTTCGACCGACGGGACCAGGGAGGTCGTGGCCCGCCATCCCCATGTCCGGTTCGTCTCCGAGCCGGACCGGGGCCAGACCCATGCCCTGAACAAGGCCCTGGCCCTGGCCCGGGGGGACATCGTCGCCTGGATCAATTCCGACGACTACTACGCGCCCGGGGCGTTCGCGGCGGTGGCCCGGGCCTTTGCCGCCGAGCCCGAAGTGGATATGGTCCTTGGCGGCTGTCTTTGGGTCTACGAGGGCACGGGCCGCTGCCGGCTGGTTTCCGGGCGCGACATGGCCTTGCGGGACATGCTGCGCTACTGGAACGACCTGACGCCGCCGCCCCAGCCGTCCCTTTTTTTTCGCCGCCGCCTGCTCGAGCGGGTGGGCTCTTTCGACGAGGGCCTGCACCTGACCATGGATTACGATTTCTGGTTGCGGGCCGCAGCCCTCGGACCGATCCGGGGCCTGCCGGAGCTCCTCGCGGTCTACCGCTTCCACGGGGCCTCCAAAAGCGGCGACCAGGAGGACTGGCGGCCGTTTTACGCCGAATGGCACCAGTGTTACGAACGCCACCGCCAGGCCGATCCGGACCTCGCCGCCGGGCCGCTGCTCACCGTGGCCCTGCCCTGGGGCGTGCCGTCCTTTGACGAGGAGGCCGGGCTGCGGGCCTTGCTGGCGCGGATTACGGGCGACAAGTTTCGGGACATGGAGGTGCTGGTGGTGGCCGGCGACGGGGTCCCGGTCCCGGAGGGACTTTTGGCCGGACTGCCGGTGGCGGTCCGGGTGGAACGGGCCGGCGGGCTGTCGCCGGACGGTTTCGTGGACCGGGCGGTGCGGGCGGCGCGCGGGCGCTTCGTGTGGTTTCCCCCGGCCGGGGCCGGCCTGGCCGGCAAGTGGTTCCTGCGGCCCTTAAACGCCCTGCTCGACGATCCCGGCCTGGCCTCGGCCGAAATCGCCGCCGACCTGCCGCCCCACGGCTTCCTGCCTGGGGCGGGCGGCTGGAGCGGCCGGCGGTTTTACCGCACGGCCCCTGTCCGGGCCGGCCGGCCCAGGCCCGCCCCCGGGGAAACCGCCATGGACACCGCCACGCGCCAAAAGGCCGTAAACGAGCCATGACCCGTCCGGCCGGGACTGCGAGGCCCGTTTCTTCCGGGAATGTCCGCCAAGTTCCCAAGCCGTCCGCCTGCCCGCCGCCCCGGCGCCGGGCAGGCGGACCCCACCCGGCGGCGCGGCCGCGCCGCCGGCACGGAGTGTTGCATGACTGAAAAAAGCAAAGAATTTCCCTGGACAGGCGAACGGATCGTCACTTCCTGCGCCCTGGACCACGGCGGCGTCATCGAGCACCTGCACCGCTACGCCTTTGCCCGCGACCTGGCCGCGGGCAAGGCCGTGCTCGATATCGCCTGCGGCGAGGGCTACGGCTCCAACCTCCTGGCCCAGCGGGCGGCGAGCGTGGTCGGGGTGGACATCGCCCCGGACGTGGTGGCCCACGCCACGGAAAAATACCAACGGCCAAACCTGGAATTTCGCCACGGCAGCTGCCTCGACATCCCCATGCCCGACGCCTCGGTGGACCTGCTCGTTTCCCTGGAGACCCTCGAGCACTTCGTCGAGCACGAGGTCTTTCTCCGGGAGATAAAACGGGTCCTGCGTCCGCAGGGGCTGCTCGTCCTGTCCTCGCCCAACCGGCCGGAATTTTCCGAGCGCCACAACATCAGCTATCCCCACCACGTGCGGGAACTGGATCGTCAGGAATTTGACGATCTCATTACCCCCCATTTCCGCAACATCCGCATGGTGTGCCAGCGGCTGCTGTTCGGCTCGTGCCTGTTTCCCGAAACCGAGGCCACGGCCCGGGTCGGCGTCTATTCCGGCACGTTCACCGAAGTGGCGTTCACCCCGGGCCTGCCCCGGGTCAACATGTTCATCGCCCTTTGCAGCGACGGGGAGATCCCCTCCTTTCCGGTCAGCCTGTACGAGGGGGAAAACACCGCCCAGGACCAACTGGGCGTGGTCCAAAACGAGCTGAACCGGGTCAACGCGGAACGCGAGAAACTGCGTCGCCGGGAGGCCGCCATGACCGCGGCCCTGGAAAAGAAAGTCGCGGAAAACGCCCGGCTGGCCCTGGAAATAAAGCGCCTGGCCACCCGTCCGTCCTGAGCCGGAACCGGCGGGCGGACGTTCCCCCGCCGCCGTGCCGCCGGAAGTCCAAAAGGAGCGACCCGCCTCATGAGCATGAACATCTGCATCGGGTTGGTGGAACACCTCGGGGACATCGTGGCCTGCGAACCCGTGGTCCGGTATCTGCGCCAGGCCCGGCCCGAGGCCAGGATTTTTTGGTGCGTGCGCCAGGCCTACGCCGATCTGGTGTCCCACCACCCCGACCTTTCCGGCATCATCGAGGTCGCCTGTCCGAGCGAATGGCGGGCGCTTGTCGCCGCCCAGGCCTTTGACGGCGTGGTCAGCCTCCACCTGGCCCAACGCCACTGCCCCCTGTGCAAAGGGCAGGTCGGGGTCCAGGCCCGGTTTCCCACGGTGACCGAGGTCAACTACTATTTCTACGGCTCCCTGCTCGAGGTCTTCGGCGCCTGCGCCGGGCTGCCGGCCCTTCGCGACCAGCCCCGGCTCCACCTGCCGCCGGCCTGCGTCCCGGCCGTGGACGCGCTTGGCCTGCCGCCGCGCTACGCGGTCTTTCACCGCCAGTCCCTGGACGAGGCCCGCAACTGGGACGACGCCAAATGGGACGTCCTGGCCCGCCGCCTGCCCGAGGCGTTCGGCCTGCCCGTGGTCGAGGTGGGCGGCCCGCCGGCCGCCGGGACCCCGGCCCTTGGCGGCGAGGGCCACCGGGACCTGCGGGGCCGGACCTCGATCCTGGAGACGGCCGAGGTCATCCGCCGGGCCAGCCTCTTTGTCGGCATCGACAGCGGGCCGGCCCACCTGGGCAACGCCCTGGGCACCTACGGCATCCTGCTTCTCGGCCGCTTCAGCGTCTTTCGCCACCACATGCCCTACACCGGGGTGTACGCCACCGGGGAAAACAGCCGCATCCTGCGGGCTGACGGCCCGGCCCGGGACATTTCGGCAGAGGCGGTCCTCGAGGCCGTGCGCCAGTGGGACGCGGCCGGGAAAAACGGGACCCTGCCCCGTTTCCCCGAGCTTGCCGCCTCGGTCGTGGCCCCGGGGGCGGCCGTCCCGGTCCGCCACCCGGGCGTCCTGGCCTTCCTGCGCCGGGAAGCGGCGGACAAGATCACGCCCGACCTGCTCCGGGACCTGGCGGCCGTGCGCCTGCACCACGGCGACGAGCCTGGGTTCGAGGCCCTTTTGGCCGAGCTGGAGGCCGGGGAGAATCCGGCCGCTGCCGGCTCCGCCCCGGCCGACCCCCGGGACGTCCGCCTGCGCCAGCTGGCCCGCCTGGCGGCCCGGGACCCGGGCGAGCGGGCCGTGGCGATCCGGCTGGTCCGGGAACTGCTCGACGCCGGCCAGACCCGGCCGGCCCTGGCCCACCTCAAGCCGCTCCTGGCCCTGCTGCGGACCCAGGCCGCCCGGCAGCTCGGTCTGGTCACCCGCCACCTGCGCCAGGGCACGCCGGCCTGCGCCGCCTTCCACGCCAACGCCTATCTGGACTACCAGTCGGAGCGCAGCCAGGCCCAGCTGCTCGAAGCGGCGGCCCAGCTGGCCGCAGGCGCCGCCTCCCGGGCCGACGCCCTCGTCGAGGCCGTGCTGGCCCAGCCCTTTGCCACCCCGGCCCTCCTGGCCGAGGCCGGCCGGCTCAAGGCGGCCCTGGGCCAGGCCGAAGCCGGGGCGGTCCTGGCCGCCAAGGCCGCCTCGGTCGGGGACAGGCCCGGGGAGCTGCGCCGGGCGTTCCGGGACCGGCTCCTGGCGAGCGTGGCCGAAGGCCTGGCCCCGGCCGCCGAAGCCCCGGCCAGGGGCCCCGGACCGAAAACCGCCTTTTTCACCATCTGCAGCGCCAACTACATCCCGACGGCCATGGCCCTTTTCAACTCGCTCATGCTCCACTGCCAGGAAGGGGACCTGCACCTGCTTTTATGCGAAGAGCCGGGCCTTCGCGAGCAGATCAACCTGCCCCCAAGCATCGCCCTCCACTTTCCGGACAAGCTCGGCATTCCGCGTTGGCGGCAACTGGCCTATTATTACAACATCACGGAATTCAACACCGCCGTCAAACCGTACTTCTTCCAGAAGCTCTTCGAACAGGGCTACGAACGCGTCCTCTACTTCGATCCGGACATCCGGTTCTATTCGAGCCTGTCCCCGCTCCTGGCCGAACTGGACGCCAGCGACGCCCTGCTCACCCCGCACATGGCCAAGCCCTACGAGGACGACGGGATTTTCCCGCGAATCGAGGACTGCATCCGGGCCGGCCAGTTCAACCTGGGTTTCATCGGCCTGGCCAAGGGGGCCCAGACCGAGGCCTTTTTGCGGTGGTGGGCCGGGGCCCTCTATGAAAAGTGCCTGGTGGAGACGGATTACACGTATTTCGTGGACCAGTTCTTCGCGGCCATCACCCCGTCCTTCATGGACCGGGTCAAGGTGCTGCGAAACGCCGGCTACAACATGGCCTACTGGAACATCTTCCAGCGGCGCCTGGCGTTGGAGGACGGCGAATACGTCACCGAGGACGGGCCACTGGTCTTTTTCCATTTCAGCGGCTTTGACGCCGCCTGGCCGGACCGGCTGTCCAAGTACTCCGACCGGGGCAGTCCCATCGCCCCGGGCTCGGCCCTGGCCCGCCTGACCGGCGACTACCGGGCGGAACTCGAAGCCAACGCGGCCTTTTACCCCTTTGGCGACATCCCCTATTCCTTCGGCCGCCACACCGACGGCCGCAGCATCACCGGGGCCGAGCGGCGGGCGTTTCTGAAGCTGCCCCGGGCCCGGCGGGAGCTCCTTGGCAACCCGTTCAAGCTGCCGGCGGCGGGCGTGGGCGCCGGGGCCGCGCCCGGAAGGGACCCGGCCCCGCGGCCCCAGCCGCCGGCCCAGCCCCGGCCGGCCGCGACAACGCCCCGGCGGCTCAAGGTGACCAAGGACTACATGGCCGGCGACAAGGCCGTGACCGTGGGCGGGCAGTCGGAATTCGCCCGGCGCCTGCGCGAGACCATCCTTGCCTGCAGGCCCCGGAAGGTCATCGAGACAGGCACCTTTTTCGGCACCGGCACCACCCGGGCCATTGCCGACGCCCTGCTGTCGCTTGGCACCGAGTTCCGGTTTTTCACCATCGAGTGCAACCCCGTGCACTACGCCATGGCCGTGAAAAACCTCCGCCAGGCCGGGCTCCTCGACGCCGTGCGCATCCTGCAAGGCCTGACCGTGCCCCGGGCCGTCCTGCCGACCGTGGAGGAGATCAACCGGGCCTGCGTGGAAAACGTGGAATTCGACGACATTTTCATCGACCACGCCGAACACGAGCGGGCCCTGCTCTATTACCAGGAAACCGACTTCAAGGACGCGCCCGACGACCTGCTCGGGGCCTGCCTGGACACCTTCGACCACCGGCCGGATTTCGTGCTCCTCGACAGCGGCGGCCACATGGGCAACGTGGAGTTCAACTACCTGATCGAGCGGCTGGCCCAGCCCTGCATCCTGGCCCTGGACGACATCCTGCACATCAAGCACCACCGGAGCTTTCACCAGATCCGAAGCGACGGCCGGTTCGAAATCCTGGCCTCCTCCCAGGAGAAATTCGGCTTTTGCATCGCCCGCTTCACGCCGGCCGGCTGGCGGGCCCCGGCCGCGCCCTCCGGCCGCCGGGTCCGGATCGCGGGCCAGGACGCCCACGGAGCGGACCTGACCGAGGTGGGGGAGACCTCCCGCTTCGCCCAGGCCCTCGAGGCCCTCATCCGGCGCGAGAAGCCGCGGCGGATCGTCGAGACCGGCACCTACCACGGCACCGGCACGACCGCGGCCATCGCCCGGGCCCTGCTGGCGGCCGACCTGGGGGACGCGGTCTTTTTCACCATCGAATGCAATCCCGAGAACCACGCCACGGCCGTCAAAAACCTGGAGGCGGCCGGACTCCTGCCCACGGTCCGCCCCCTCAACGGCCTGTCCCTGCCCCGGACCGCCCTGCCCACCCGGGAGCGGATCCAACGCGACTGCGTGGAGCGGATCGAATTCGACGACATCTTCGTGGACCATCCGGAAAACGTCCGCACCTCCCGTTATTACGCGGAAACGGACTTCGACGGGCCGGACGATCTGCTCGGCCAGTGCCTGGCCGCCTTCGAGCTGTGCCCGGACCTGGTCCTGCTCGACAGCGGCGGCCATGTCGGCAACGTGGAGTTCAACTACGCCCTGTCCCTGATCAAATCGCCCTGCCACATCGCTTTGGACGATATCTACCACATCAAGCACCGCAAAAGCTTCGCCCAGATGCAGGCCGATCCCCGCTTCGAGATCCTGTCCGCCTCGGACGAGAAGTTCGGCTTCGCCATCGCCAGATTCACGCCCTGGACCACGGACGACCGGCCCAAGCGCCTCCTGTGGGTCCGCACCGACGCCATCGGCGACAGCCTGCTCGCCGCGCCGCTGCTGCCGGTCCTCCGGTCCGCCCTGGGCGGACCGGAGGTCACGGTGGTCTGCCAGGAGATGGTGGCCGACTGCTACCGCCGCCTGCCGGCGGTGGCGGCGGTGGTGGGATTCGACAAGGGGCGCCTGGCCGCCGACGCCCCCTACCGGGAGGGCCTCATGGCCTCCCTGCGGGAACAGGGCTTCGACCTGGCCCTCAACACCGTCTATTCGCGCAACTGGTGCTCCGAGCTTTTTACCGTCAACAGCGGCGCCAAAAAGCGGATCGGCTTCCGGGGCGACGACAGCAACATCGCGCGCGAGGACCGGATCGGGGCCGGCCGCTCCTACACCCTGCTGGTGGACAGCCCGGCCGGCCATCGGCTGGAAGTCGACCGGTACCGGGACTTCCTGACGGGCCTGGGCCTGCCCGGGCAGGACATCCGGCCGCAATTCGCCGTGTCGGCCGGGGACAGGGAGGAAGCGGACGCGCTTTTGGCCCGCCATGGCCTCGACCCGGACAAGACGGTGGCCCTTTTCTGCGGGGCCCAGTTCGCGGTCCGGCGCTACGAGGGCTACGGCCAGGCCGTGGCCGGGATCTGCCGGGAAATGGGGCTCTCGGTCCTGGCCCTTGGCGGCGGGGGCGACGCGGCCATAAACGGGCGCAACCTGGCGGCCGCCGGCGGCGGGGTCGACCTGTCGGGCCAGACGACCCTGGCCCAGGCCGCGGCGCTCCTGTCCCGGTGCCGGCTGGCCGTTGGCGCGGAAACGGGGCTGGCCCACCTGGCCTGCGCGGTCGGCACGCCCCACGTGGTACTGCTTGGCGGCGGCCATTTCGGCCGCTTCATGCCCTATTCGCCGCTGACCCACGTGGCCTGCCTGCCCCTGGCCTGCTACGGCTGCAACTGGCAGTGCCGCTACGAGCGGGCCCACTGCGTGGCCGACGTCCATCCCGGGGTCATGGCCGAGGCGGTCCGGGCCGCCCTGGCCGGCCCGTCGGACCGGATCCGGGTGTTCATGCAGGCCGTTTCCCTGTGGCGGCCGGCCGGCGGCCGGCCGGCCTGGAAGGGGCCGGAGCGGTATCTCGCGCCCGGGACCTGCCAGCTGGTCCCGGTGGTCAAATCGGCCCTGGCGGCCGGGTGAGGCCTGGCGGCGCAAGGCAACGACCGACACGACAGTTCCCCGACAAGGAGAAGCCATGACAGCGAACGGCAAGACGGGCCGCAAGGCGCCAAACGACCTGGGCAAACTGCAGGAACGGCTCCTGGTCAAAAAGCAGCGGGCCCTGCTGCGCCTGGACGAGCCCGACCCGGACGGGGCGAACATCGTCAAGGGCCGCAACATGATGGAGGGCTATCTTCGCGGCAGCAACATCCAGTACGGCGACTACGTCCGGACGGTGGCGAGCGACCCGCTTTTCGCCCGGGCCTATGCCCTGGTCAAGGACCTGACCCTGGTCAGCCTGCCGAAACTGGTCAATCTCTATTCCCTCGTCCGCTTCTACCTGCCCCGCCTGGCGCCGGGGCAGATCGTGGAATTCGGCTCCTACCGGGGCGGCTCGGCCATTCTCATGGCCTTTCTGGCCCGCCAGCTCGGCCTTGAGGCCAGGGTCTACGCCCTGGACACCTTCGAGGGCATGCCCGAGACCGCGGCCGTGGTGGACTGGCACAAGCAGGGCGACTTCGCCGAGACGTCGCTCGCGGCGCTCGAGACCTACCGGGACGAACTCGGCCTCGACAACCTGCACTTCGTCAAGGGCCGGTTCGAGGACACGGCCGAGGCGCTTTTCGGCCGCATCGGGCCGGTCGCCCTGGCCCACGTCGATTGCGACATCGAATCCGCCGTGCGCTATGCCTACGACACGGTCAGGGAAAGGATGGTTCCCGGCGGGTACGTGGTCTTTGACGACCCCCTCGAATCCTGCTGCCTGGGCGCGTTCCAGGTGGTGGAGGAGTGCCTGGTGGCGCGCGACGGCCTCCTGGCCGAGCAGGTGTATCCGCACCTGGTCTACCGCTATCCGCCCCTGGCCGGCCGGACGACGCCTCCGGACGTTTCGGGGGTTGGGCCCGGGAGCGACGCCTGAGCCGGCCGTTTTCGCCAGGGGCGGCCCTGGCCGGGTGACGGCGAGACCGTGCCAACGAACGTGGCGGAGCGCTTCCGGCCCGCCCGGGACGAGGGGAAAGACATGCCAGGTTTTGCCTTTGCGGGAAGAAAAATAGGCGACAACCAGCCCGCCTATTTCATCGCCGACATCGCCGCCAATCACGACGGCCGGCTCGACCGGGCCCTGGAACTCATCCGCCTGGCCGCGGCGGCCGGGGCCGACGCGGCCAAGTTTCAGAACTTCCACGCCGAAAAGATCGTTTCCGAAGTCGGCTTCCAGGGCCTTGGCCGCCAGCTCGACCACCAAAAGACCTGGAACAAGCCCGTGGTCGAGGTCTACCGGGAGGCGTCCATTCCCGGGGACTGGACCGAGGCCCTGTGGCGGGCCTGCCGCGAGGCCGGCATCGACTACTTTTCCACGCCCTACGACCAGGAGTCCGTGGATCTGCTCGACCCCTTCGTGCCGGTCTACAAGATCGGCTCCGGGGACATCACCCACACCCGGCTGATCGACTCCATCGCCGCCAAGGGCAAACCGGTTTTCATCGCCACCGGCGCGTCCGTGCTCGAGGACGTCACCCGGGCCATGGACATCCTGCTGGCCCATCAAGTCCCGGTGGTGCTCATGCAGTGCAACACCAACTACACCGGTGCGGCCGACGGGTTCGCCTCGGTCAACCTGCGGGTGCTCGAAACCTACCGTCGCCTCTATCCCGGCGCCGTGCTCGGGCTGTCCGACCACACCCCGGGCCATGCGGCCGTGCTCGGAGCCGTGGCCCTGGGCGCCAAGGTGGTGGAGAAACACTTTACCGACGACAACGCCCGGCCGGGCCCGGACCACGGCTTTTCCATGACGCCGGCCGGCTGGCGCGAGATGGTCGACCGGACCCGGGAACTCGAACAGGCTCTTGGCGACGGCGTCAAGCGCATCGAGGCCAACGAGCTCCAGACCATGGTGGTCCAGCGCCGGGCCCTGCGGGCCGTCCGGGATCTGCCGGCCGGCCACGCCCTGACGCCGGACGACCTGGAGGCCCTGCGTCCCATTCCCGAGGACGGATTGCCCCCCTACGAACTGGACGCGCTGCTCGGGAAAACCCTTGCCCGGGCCCTTGGCCGAGGCGAGCACCTCACGCGTCGCCACCTGGCCCGGACGTAGCCGGCCCCCTCCCCAGGCTCCCGGCCAAAAGACCCGGAACGCCCGCGTCCCGGAGCTTTTTCAGGCGTCGCACGGCCTCGGCCACGGGCGGGAAAAACGAGGTCCCGATCAGGGCCGCCGCCCTGGAGGAATCCAGGCTGGTGTCGCCGGGGCGTCTGGCCGCAAGCGTCTGGCCGCTGCGGCCCGGCCGCACCAGATCTTCCGGATAGCCGAACTCCCGGCACAAAAGCCGTAAAAAAGCGTACTTGCTCACGGCGTCGGCGGCCCCGGCGTTGTAGACGCCCCGCGCCCCGGCCCGGACCAGGGCCTCGATGGCCCGGGCCAGGTCGCTGGCCAGGAGCGGGGAAAAGACGGCGTCGGTAAATCCCGTCAGCGGCTCCCCGCCGGCCTCGAGCCGGGCCAGGGCCCATTCGGCCAGGCTCCGTTTCGCCCGCCCGCTCCAGCCGAACAGGTTGGTGCGCACGATCAGGCATTCTCCCCCGGCTTCGGCCACGGCCTCCTCGCCCGCCAGCTTGGAGGCGGCGTAGGCGTTGACCGGACCGGTGGGGGCCGATTCGGCATGGGGCGCGCCGCCGGGAGCGTAGACCGCGTCCGTGGAGACGTGGACGAACAGGCTCCCGGCCGCCCGGGCGGCCCGGGCCAGCCGGCCGGGAGCCCGGGCGTTGACGGCGAAGGCCTCGTCGGGCCGGGCCTCGCAGGCGTCCACCCGGGTCTCGGCCGCGCAGTGCACCGTGACCTCGGGCCGGATGTCGGCGAACAGGGCCGCCACCTCCCCGTCCGACCGGATGTCCAGCCGCCGGCTCACGGTTCCGGCCAGGGAAAAGGGGTGGGCCGCGTAGGTGCCGACCACCTCCCAGTCGCGGCAAAGGGCCAGGGCCACGTTGCCGCCAAGGAGGCCCGAGGCCCCGGTCACGAGCAGGCGCCGCCGGGCGGCCATGGTCAGTTGAGCCTTGTAAAGCCGGTCTGGGCCGGCCGGCCGCGCAGGACCGCCTCGAAATCGCCTCGGGCCAGCACCCGGGCCGTTTCCGCAAAGGCCTTGTCCACCGCCTCCAGGTAGCCGGCCACGTGGGCCTCGGTGTGGGGCCACATGGCGTAAAAGAGGTTCGAGGCCAGGTAGCCCTCTTCGAGCATGTGCTGGATGAAGCAGGCCTTCATGGCCTGGGCCTGGGCGTGGCCGAAGCTGAAATGGCCCATGGGCGGCAGGCCGCCGACCTGGATGTCCAGGCCGTGGGCCAGGGCCGCCTCGCGCCATCCCCGCTGGACCAGGGAGCCGATCCGGGCCAGGTGGGCCGGCACGTCCAGGCGCTCGAACTTGTCGATGACCGCCAGGGCGGCGCTCGGCCCGATCCGTTCGGTCCAGTAGGTGCTGCTGATAAACGTCTTCTGGGTCGAGCGCATGACCGCCTCGCGGCCGAGGATGGCGGCCATGGGATAGCCGTTGCCGAGAGCCTTGGAAAAGACCGCCATGTCGGGGGAAACCCCGCCCACGACCAAATGGGCCCCGCCGGTGGTCAGGCGAAAGCCGATGGAAATCTCGTCAAAGACCAGCACCGCCCCGGCCGTGTCGGCCAGCCGCCTGACCTGGCCGAGGAAGTCGCCCTCGGGCAGGTCGTTTCGCAGGGGCTCCATGACGATGGCGGCCAGGGAGTCCCCGTGCTCGGCCACGATGCGCGAAAGCTCCTCGATCCGGTTGTAGCGAAACGGCAGGGCCGTGCCGCGAAGTCCCCGGGGGACGCCGGCCGGGGCGAGTCCGGGCAGCAGGTGGCCGTCCAGCGAATCGGTGTCCCCGAGATTGGCCGCCAGGTACCAGTCATGCCAGCCGTGGTAGCCGCAAAAGGCGATCGTGTCCCGGCCGGTGTGGGCCCGGGCGATGCGCACGGCCACGGCCATGGCCTCGCCGCCGGTGCGGGCGAACCGGGCCATACCGGCCCACGGATGCAGCCCGACCAGGCGTTCGGCCAGCTCCACCTCCTCGGGACAGTTGAGGGAACAGCTCGTGCCCGAGGCCACGGCCCGCACGACCGCCTGGTCCACGTCCGGGTCGGCGTAGCCGAGGGCATTGGCCCCGATGCCGCCAAGGCTCATGTCGACGTAGCGGTTGCCGTCCAGGTCCCAGACCTCGGCTCCCGCGGCCCGGGAGAAATACCCCGGCCAGACGCCGAGGGAAAACATGTCCGGCCGCTTGGAGAGCAGTTGCGTCATGCCGGGAATCAGCCGGGAGGCCCGGCGCTGCATGCCGAGGCTGCTGTCGAGGGAAAGAGGGCTTTTGGGCTTGGACATGGTGGTGTTTCCGGGGCGTCGGGCGGCTAGCGGTCCGCCGGCCACAGGCTGGGGTTGGTGACGGACTGCGGGGCCCCGGGCAGGCGGGCCCGCAGGCTGGCCGGCGCGGGCCGGACCCTGGGGGCGGCGGCAAAAGCCGCGTTTGCGGCGATCTGGGCCGGCAGCTCCGCGCCAAGGAGGAGCCCGGCCCCGGCATAGGCGTCCAGGGCGTAGCCAAGGGCCAGTTCGCGAAGGCCAAGGCCCGCCTCCCGGGCCACGCCCGCCGCCGTTCGGACGTATGTTCGGGCCTGGTCCAGGCGCGGCGGCAGGAGGGCCGGGTCGTCGCAGCACAGCAGGCCCTGGAGGAAGACGCTGCGGACGTGGAGCTCCTTGCCGGCCCGGCGGGCGGCCTCGAAAACGCCCGCCCGCTCGAACCGGGCATCGAGCAGGTTCGAGGGGAGCTGGACCAGTGAAATCCCGGCCAGGCCAAGGGCTTGCAAGGCCCGGGCCGGGGCATAGACCGAGACCCCGAGCCGGCCGACCAGGCCCGAAGCGGCCAGTTGCGCCAGGGTGTCGCCCAGTCCCTCGGACCAGCAATCCAGGGCCCCCTCTTCGTGGAGCAGCAAATCGAACCCGGTCCGGCCCAGGCGTCCGGCCGAGGCCTGGACCGCGCCCCGGACCGCGCCGGCGTCCCGGTAGTCGAGCCCCGGCGGCAGCTTGGTGACCACCCGGGCCGCCTCGCCGCCGGCCGACCGGGCCAGGGCCTGCCCCAGGGTCTCCTCGGCGCCGCCGTAGCCCGGGGCGGTGTCGAAGGTCCGGATGCCCCAGGCCAGGGCGGTCCGGACGATCTCCAGGGCCAGGGCCGGGTCCGGCCGGCCGGTGGTGTTCATGACCCCGTAGGGCATGCCGAGCTGGGCCGTGCCGAGGATCAGCCGCGACGCGGCCGTCACGTTCGCTCCGGCCGGTCCGCGGCCACGGATTTGGCATAGCCCTCGTTTCGCGAAATATCCGCGTTCAGGCGGGCGATTTCCGGCTGCCGCGTCACCAACTCCAGCACGTCGCGCCAGGTAAAGGCCGTGCCCCGGGCCGCGAAATGGGCGGCCACCCGCCGGACCATGGCCAGGTCCCGGGGCTCGTCCACGGTCCACCGGTGGTGCGAGAGGTCCTGGCCGGCGGCGAGGCTGGCCAGCCGGAACCGGTCCGGGTGCTTCCAGACATAGGGCGTCACGTGCTCGCGCTCCGAGGGGAGCCGGGCCTCGCGGTGGGCGCGCAGGAGGGTTTCGCGGCCGAAGACCTCGACGTCCAGGCCGTCGGGGAAGGTGGCCGTGGGGTAGGCGTTGCTCAGGTAGTCGCACGCCTGGCCGAGGAAGGCCGCGACGCAGGCGTCGATGACCCCGGGGTCGGCAAACGGGCAGTCCCCGGTCAGCCGGACCACCACGTCGGCCTCCCGGGCCACGGCCGCCTGCCGGTAACGGTCGAGGACGTCGTCGAGGCTGCCCCGGACCACGGGAACGCCGAGCCGGGCGGCGGCTTCGGCCAGCCGGTCGTCGGCCGGCCCGGCGGAGGTGGCCAGGCAGACCTCGTCGAGCCGGACGGCCCGGGCGGCCCGTTCAAGGACCCAGTGCACCAGCGGCCGTCCCGCGACCGTTTCGAGCATCTTGCCCGGCAGGCGGCTGGAAGCCAGGCGCGCCTGGACGATGGCCACGCATTTCATTGCGGCCCCCCCTCCCGGTTGCCGGCCCGCTTGAGCCGGTCTTCCAGGGCATTGTAAAACGTGTGGAGGCGCTCGACGTTGTCGTTCCAGACGGCCCGGCGGCGGACCGTCCGCCGGCCCTGCTCGCCCATGGCCGTCCTGGCCCGGCCATCCATGGCGGCCACGGCCAGGAGGGCCCGGGCCGCCGCCGCCGGATCGCCGACCGGGAACAACCGGCCGGTTCGGCCCGCCGCCACCCATTCGCGGTTGCCCGGGATGTCGCTGGCCACGACGGGCAGCCCGGCGGCCATGGCCTCCAGCAGCGAAACCGAGGAACCGTCGCTGCGCGAGCCGGTCAGGTAGCAGTCGCTGCCCCGGTAAAAGCGCCGCAATGCCGCCTGGGAAAGGCGGCCGGGCAGGACGATCCTGTGGCCCGCGCCGCACCGCTCCACCGCCCGGCGCACGGCCCCGGCCTCGGAGCCGTCCCCCGCCAGGGCCAGGCAAAGGCGCGGATCGCGCGCCGCGGCCAGGCCGAAAGCCGCGACAACGGTCGGCACGTCGTAGACCGGCTCGAAGGAACGGCAGGCCAGGACCAGGAAACTCCCGTCGCCAAAGCCCAGTTCCCGGCGCAGGGCCGCGTCGCGCCCCGGCTCCAGAAAGGCCTCTTCCACGCCGTAGGGCAAAACGACCGTCCGGTCCCCGGGGATGTCCGCCAGCCGCCGGGCGGCCGCGGCCACGGCCCGGCAGTCGCACACCAGGCCGTCGGCGGCCCGGAGGGTCGCCGCGGCGCTCTCCTGCGACCGGGCGTCGCGCCAGGCCTCGGTGAGGATATCCGACCCCATGGACAGGAGAACGAAGGGGTGAAAGCCGCTTGCCGCGACGAGCTGGCCCGGGCCTTGCAACGGGCCGGCCTGGACCGCGTCCACGCCGTGCTCGGCCAAAAGCCGCCGCAAGGCGGCCACGGCGCTTGTAAAGGCCGGGTTTTCGGGTGGGCCCGGGGGGTGGGGCAGGGCCAGCTCCCCCACGCCTTCGGGGAGCGGACGCCTCTCCAGGCGGCCCGTGGCGCGCAGCGGCAAAAAGGAGACCCGGCCGCGTCGCGACAACTGGCCGAGCAGGCGATGGTCGTGGGTGGAATAGCCGTCGGAAACGTGAAGTATGTGCATCGGTGTCAGCGACCAGGCGCCTTGTGAGCAGGCCATCGCCTTGTGACGCCAGTATCGGCGTTTTTCCCCGCTTCCATAAGGGAAGATCGCCAGACTTGGGATTTTTTCCGGGGCCAGTCAAGGCCGCCCCGTCGCAGGCGAGGCCGCCCGAGACGTGGGTCAAAGGGGGAAAGAACCACGGAAAGCCTTGTCAGGTGAAAGAAAAAGTGTCTACGTTCTTCCCCTCGGCGTAACGAAAAAAGGAAAGCGAACATGATCGACGGAGCCTCCCTGCTCATCACCGGCGGGACCGGATCCTTTGGCAAGGCCTGCATCCGGATCGTCCTTAAGCGCTACAAGCCCCGCCGCCTGATCGTCTACAGCCGCGACGAACTCAAGCAGTGGCAGGTGCGCCAGGAATTTCCCGAATCCGAGTATCCCTGCCTGCGGTTCTTTCTGGGCGACGTGCGGGACAAGGACCGCCTCTACCGGGCGTTCAACGAAGTGGACTACGTGATCCACGCCGCGGCCATGAAGCAGGTCCAGGCCTCGGAATACAATCCTTTCGAAGCCATACGGACCAACGTCTTCGGGGCCCAGAACCTGATCGAGGCGGCCATCGACAAGGGCGTGAAAAAAGTCGTGTGCCTGTCCACGGACAAGGCGGTGGCGCCCATCAATCTCTATGGTGCCACCAAACTGAGCGCCGACAAGCTCTTCCAGGCGGCCCAGGCCTATGTCGGGGCCGCCATGGCCACCTCGTTCGCCGTGGTCCGCTACGGCAACGTGCTCGGCAGCCGCGGCAGCGTGGTGCCGCTTTTCCTGGACCAGCGCGACAAGAAGGGACGGGTGACCATCACCGATCCGGCCATGACCCGGTTCTGGATCACCCTGCCCGACGCGGTGGATTTCGTCCTGCAAACGTTTCACCGCATGCAGGGCGGGGAAATCTTCGTCCCCAAGATTCCGAGCATGTCCATTTTCGACCTGGCCACGGCCCTGTGTCCCGGCTGCGCCCATGAGAACATCGGCCGCCGCCCCGGCGACAAGATGCACGAAACCATGATTTCCACCCACGACAGCTTCAACAGCATCCGCTTTAACGACCACTTCGTCCTCGTTCCCTCCACCGGCAACCGGGACCGCTACATCGAACGGCACGGCGGCACCGCCGTGGAGGACGGCTTCGAATACAGCTCGCACCTCAATGACTGGTGGATGACGGCCACAGACCTCTTCGACATGCTCGGCGCGGACTCCCAGGGCAACTTCTGGCGGCGCACCCAGTTCGAAAAGCAGGCCGGGGCGGCGGATGGTCCGCGCGACTGACGACGGCCGGACCGGGACAACGTCCCTGCGGGTGGGCGTCGTCGATTCCGGACTGTGCAATCTTGGGTCGGTCATGCATGCCGTGCGCTGTCTCGGGGCCGAGCCGGTCCGCCTGGAGGGCCCGGCCGGCATCGCCGCCTGCGACAAGTTGCTTTTGCCCGGGGTCGGCACCTTCGGCCAGGGCATGGAGAACCTGGGCCGCCGGGGTTTTGTGGGCCCCCTGGAGGAGGCTGTGCTCGGCCGGGGCACGGCAATCCTCGGCATTTGCCTGGGAATGCAGCTTTTCGCCTCTTTGGGCACGGAAAAGGGGACCTTTCCCGGCCTGGGCTGGATTCCCGGCCGGGTGGAGCGGCTGCGGACCGACCTGCGGCTGCCGCACATGGGCTGGAACGAGGTCCGGTTCCGGGCCGAGACCCCGTTGCGCCAGGAGGCCATCGACGGCGCGGACTTTTATTTCGTCCACAGCTACGCCTTTGGCTGTGACGATCCCGGGCACATGGCCGCGACCACGGTCTACGGGGCCGCATTCGCCTCCGTGGTCCGCCGGGACAACATCCACGGCGTGCAGTTCCATCCCGAGAAAAGCCACCGGGCCGGCCTGCACCTGTTGCACCGGTTCCTCTACGCCGACCGGGATTCGGTGGACGTGGGGAGCGGACCGGTGGTGGAACAGGTGCTGACCAACGCCCTTTCCGACGACCGCAAGGTCCACGGCCCCAGGCGGTTGCCCGGGCCCTAGGCCGGGCCACGCGAAAAACGCAGGGGGTGTTCCATGGTTTCCACCGTCGCCCCAGGGCGCAGGCAACGTAAAAGGACGGGTCGAAGCCCGGGGCGGCAGCGGCCCGGGCCGGCGCGAGGCGTTCGATGCTCAAAAAACGGCTGATCCCCGTCGTTCTCGTCAAGCAGGGCCTGGTGGTCCAAAGCATCGGGTTTCGCCGGTATCTGCCCGTGGGCCGTCCCAAAATCACCGTGGAATTCTTCAACCGTTGGGACTGCGACGAGATCGTCTTGCTCGCCATCGACCGCGAACCGGACCTGGCCAGGCTGGCCGGCCTGACGGCCCACGTGAGCGGCGCGGCCTTCGTGCCCCTCACGGTCGGCGGCGGGGTGCGCCGGATCGAGGATTTCCAGGAGCTTTTGCGGGCGGGCGCGGACAAGGTCAGCCTCAACACCGCCGCCTTCCGCGATCCGGAACTGATCACCCGGGCCGCGGAAGCCTTCGGCAACCAGGAAGTGGTGGTCTCCATCGACGCCAGGCGGCATGCGGACGGGCGCTATGAAGTCTTCGTCGGCGGCGGACGGGAGGCCACGGGGGCCGATCCCCGGGATTTCGCCCGAGAGGCCGAGAGACGCGGGGCGGGCGAGATCCTGCTCAACGCCATCGACCGCGACGGCGGCAAGCAGGGCTATGACCTGGAGTTGGTCCGGCGGGTGGCCACGGCGGTTTCCATTCCGGTCATCGCCCTCGGCGGAGTGGGCCGGATCGAACACGTGCCCGAGGCCATCGGGGCCGGCGCGGCCGCGGCCGCCGCCTCCAACATCTTCCACCACATCGAGCACAGCACCATCTTGGCCAAGCAGGCCATGCACAAGGCCGGAATCGCCGTCAGGCGGGGTGGCACCAGCGCGTGCGCCACGCCGGGAGGGTAAGCGCCCCATGATCAGTGTCCACACGCGCGACTGCCCCGGCTGCGCCGGCAGACGGGGGCGGGTCGTCCACAGCCAGGATTTCCAGAGCCTGCAGGGCTTTGAAAACGAGACCTTCACCCAGGTCCTCAAACTCTGCCCGGACTGCGGCCTGGCCTTTGTGGATCCGGTGCCGGATCCGGCGGCCCTGGCCCGGTACTACGGTGAATTCTCCAACTATGAACACGCGGAATATGATTACACCTGTCCGCCCCACCGGCTGGCCATGGCCCGGCGACAGGCGGATTTCGTGTGCGCCCACCTGCCGGCGGCCCGCTCCCTCCTCGACATCGGCTGTTCCAGCGGCTACGCCCTCGACCATTTCCGAAGCCGGGGCTTCACGGACGTGACCGGGGTGGAGCCTTCGGCCACCAACTGCCGCATCGCCAGGGAGCTCTACGGCATCGACATCCGCCAGGGACTCTACGAACCCGGCCTGTTCGCCGGGCGCAGCGCGGACGTGGCCCTGCTCAGCCACGTCCTCGAACACCTCACCGCGCCCCGTGACGTTCTGGCCGACCTGCGCGGGGCCCTGGCCCCGGGCGGGGCCTTTTTCATCGAAGTCCCGGACGTGGAGCTGTTCGAACCGGGCCAGGAAGGGCACATCGGTTTCGAGCATTGCAACTACTTCGGCCTGTCGAGCCTCGGCGGCCTGATGGCCCGCGTCGGCTTCCGGCTCCTGGCGGAAACGGTCTTTTCCAACACCGACACGGTCCCCTTCTACCCGACCCGGGGATCGCTGTGGGTGCCAAGCGACGGCCCGCCGCCGATCGTGGCCGGCCGGGAGAGGGCCGAAGCCCACCTGCTCGGCTATCTGGCCGCCGAACGGGCCGAGCGGGAGGCCCTGCGGCAGAGGGTCGAGGAGATCCTCGGCCAGGGCGGCCGCCTCGGGATCTGGGGCGTGGGCACGACCGCGGCCTCGCTCCTGGCCCAGACCCGGCTCGGGGCCCGGACCGTGGCCGCCGCCTTCGACAGCAACCCCAAACGCCACGGCCAGACCCTGCACGGCATTCCCATCCACCCGCCTTTTGCCGACCCGGCCCGCTACCAGGAACTCGTGGACGCCATCCTCATCGCCTCCCGTTCGAGCCAGGAGGAAATCCACCAGGCCCTGGCTCCGCTTCTGGCCCACGGCATCCGTCTTCACCGTCTGTGGGACCGGAAAGGGGCCTGACCATGGCCGCGACGCCACTGCTCGAAGCCCGCCTGCGGGACTTGGCCCGGGGCCTGGCCGATATCCTTGGCGGCCTGGAAGTCGAACCCGGCCGTTACCGGATGAGCCCCTCGGCTCCCGGGCCGAGCCTCGACGCCACGTCCCTGGGCCTGGACCTGGAACGGATGCTCGGCCTTGGCCGGACCGAGGCCGGGCGGGACGCGGCCAAGGCCGTGCTCGACGGCTACCAGCGGGAGGACGCCTTTTTCGGCGGCTTTTTCTGCGAGCCCGAAGCGGAGCGGGTCCTGGCCGATTCGCCCGTCGACCGGGTCCTTGAGATGCACGCCAACTACATCACCTTTCAGGCGGCCGGGGCCTATGCGGCCATCGACCGGCTGCCGGCCCGGCCGGTGCGCTTCTACGACCAATTCCTGCCGGCGGCCGGCGGCCAGGGCCTGGCCCGCTACCTGACGGAACATTGCCCCTGGCACCGCAGTCCCTGGGGCGCGGGCGGCATGGTGGACAACCTCGGCACCATCCTCGACCTGAACCTGCGTCTGGGCCTGTCCGGATACCGCGGGCCCCTGGCCGAATTGCGTCAATGGCTTGACGCCAACCGGGATCCGGAGACCGGCCTGTGGGGGAGCGCGGACGTCCAGGGCCTCAATGGCCAGATAAACGGGGCCTACCACCTGATGCGCGGCACCTATTGCCTCCAGGACTGGCCGTTTGGCCAGGCCGAGCGGATCGTGGACGCCGTGCTGGCCGACCTGGCCGCCCACCCCGCCTTCACCCCGGGCCGGGCCCACGGCTGCCAGGACCTGGACCACTTCTTTTTGCTGGAACAGTGCGCGGCCAAGGCCCCGGGCCACCGGACGGCAGACGTGCGCCGGGCGGCCCGGGCCCGGCTGGCGGCCATCCTGGAAGAAAGCGCCTGCCCGGAAGGCGGATTCTCCTTTGAGGCGAAAAACGCCGTCACCGTGCACAACTACCTGCCCCGGACGTCGGGGAAAAAAGAACCGGATCTTCTCGGCTGCGTCTTTTACGGCCAGGCCCTGCTTTCCATCGGAACCATTCTCGGACTGGACGTGCCCTGGGCGTCGTCGTCGACCCATGGCCTGCCGGCGAGCAGGAGCGGCCGGACGGCTTCACGACAGTAGCACGGAAATTGCATTTTTAAGGCAGCGGGATCGCCATAGGCCCGGCGGCCGCCTGAAGACGGCGGCTTCAGGGAGGCCCGGCACTCTCTTCCCGCCCAAAGGATTCACCCTTGCAATACTGCACCCGTTGCCTATACCCGGCCAACCACCCTTACGGCATGTTCTTCGATGACGACGGCGTCTGCAGCGGCTGCCGCGTCGACGAGGAACGGAAAAACATCGACTGGACGGAGCGGTTCGAGGCCCTCAAGGAGTTGGTGGCCAAGTACCGATCCAAGGACGGCTCTAATTACGACTGCGTCATCGGGGCCAGCGGCGGCAAGGACAGCCAGTACATCGTCCACGTGGCCAAAAACCTGCTCGGCTTGAACCCCCTGGTCGTCACCTACAACCACCAGTTCAACACTGCCGCCGGCATCCGCAACCTGCAGCGGATGGTCAAAGAGTTCGACGTGGACCACCTGCGATTCACGCAGAAGCCGAGTGTGGTGCGGCGCATGGCCCGGGCGGCCATGACCATGATGGGCGATTTCTGCTGGCACTGCCACGCCGGCATCACCACCTATACCATCCAGATCGCCGTCAAGTTCAAGATCCCGCTCGTCCTTTTCGGAGAATCGGGCCTGCAGGACATGGTCGGCATGTTCTCGCGGGAGGACATGATGGAGTGGACCAAAAAGGTCCGCAACGAACATGGGCTGCGGGGTTTCTCCTGGAAGGACTTCGTGGGCTTCGAGGGCCTGACCGAACGGGACCTGCTCCCCTACGTCTATCCCGATGACGCCGAACTGGAGGCGGTGGGCGTGCGGGGGCTGTACCTGTCCAACTTCATTTCCTGGAGCGGCAAGCGCAACGCGGAGTTTCTCATCGAGAAGCATGGATTCGAGACCCGCCGGCCGAGCCTGTCCCACAACTGCTATTCCAATGTGGAGTGCTGGCACTGCAGCGGGGCCCACGATTACCTGAAATTTCTCAAATTCGGTTTCGGCCGGGCCACGGACCATGCCGTGGCCGACATCCGGGCCGGCCGCATCAGCCGCGAACAGGGCCTGGAGCTTGTCCGCCGCTACGACGGCAAGCGGCCCGGGGACCTGGATGTCATCCTGGAATTTCTCGGCATGACCGAGGCGGAGTTCGTGGCCTGCGTGGACGACATGCGCGACCCCGACGTCTGGGAACGAGACGGCCAGGGGTTGTGGGTCCAACGGGACAGCGTGCTCAACCACGCCTCCGGCCCGGCCGTCGAAAAGGCCCGGCTGCCCCTGGCCAACGCCCGGGAAGCCGCTTACCGCGACAACCAGTCCGACGAGCCCGAAACAGGCCATGTGTTCATGTAAGGAAACGCCGTGAAGGAATCCGCCATCCGCGACTACGACGACATCGAGATCCGTCGGGAGAACTACCGCCGCGACCAGGAGGCGCTTTTGCGGCACAAGGACCGCTTCGTCGCGGTCGCCTGTCCGGCCTGCGCCGCGGACGCCTCTTCGCTTTTCTACCGCCGCGACGGCTTCGAGTTCCGGGAATGCGCCGGGTGCGGCACGGTCTACGTCTCCCCCCGGCCGTCGGAAGCGTTGCTCGCCGAACACTACCGCACCTCG
Source organism: Solidesulfovibrio carbinoliphilus subsp. oakridgensis (assembly GCF_000177215.2). Classification (NCBI taxonomy): domain Bacteria; kingdom Pseudomonadati; phylum Thermodesulfobacteriota; class Desulfovibrionia; order Desulfovibrionales; family Desulfovibrionaceae; genus Solidesulfovibrio; species Solidesulfovibrio carbinoliphilus. The sequence goes on from NZ_CM001369.1 coordinate 46,591, forward strand.
ATTTCCGAACGGTACTGGAGCGAGGTGGTCTATCCCCGGTCCGAGGAAGGCCGGATGCGCCACCTGGTCGAGCCCCGGGTGAAGGCCATCCTTTCCCTTTGCGACAGGTTCGGGACGGGCGAGCGGGGCTTGGCCGTGGACGTCGGCGCCGGTCCCGGCACCTTCGCGGCCGTGCTGCGGGAGCAGGGCGGTTTCGGACGCGTGGTGGCGGTGGAGCCGAGTCCGGTCAACGCGGCTTTTTGCCGCAAAAAGGGCCTGGAGGTCGTGGAAGCGCCCCTGGACGAGGTTCGGGGCCTTTCGGACGCGGATCTGGTGGTCAGCATCGAGTGCCTCGAACACGTTTTCGACCCCGCCGCCTCTGTGCGGGCCGTTTGCGGCCTCCTGCGGCCGGGCGGGCTTTTCGTCCTGACCGTGCCGAACATCCGGGGCTTTGACCTTTTGTTGCTGCGGGACCGTTCGGACAACACCACCGCCCCGGACCACCTCAACTATTTTCACCCCGAGTCCCTGGGCCGCCTGCTCGAGCGCCTGGGGCTCGAAGTCCTCAGCCTCTCCACACCCGGCAAGCTCGACGTGGAGCTGGTGCGGTCCAAGGTCCTCGAAGGCCTTTTCCGCGTGGACGACCAGCCGTTTCTCAAGCGCCTCCTCGTGGACGACTACGAGACCCTGGGTCCGTCCTTCCAGGAATGGCTGGCGGCCAACGGCCTGTCCTCGCACCTTTTCGCCGTGGCCCGGAAACCCCTGCTCCGGCCATGACGCCGGAGGCGGTCCACGCCTATGTCTGTACCTGGCGCGAGGCCGAAAATATCGGCCCGTGCCTGGCCGCCATCCGGGCGGCCGGGGTGCAAAGGGTGTTTGTCGTGGACGCGGGCAGCGACGACGGCACGGCACAGCGGGCCAGGCAGGCCGGCGCGGAGGTGCTGGCCGCGCCCCGGGGCCTGGCCGGCCAGCGCCAGGCGGCCATCGACCACTGCCGGGCCGATCTCCTGCTGTTCGTGGACGCCGACGACCGGCTGCACCCGGACTGCGTGCGCCGGCTTCTGGCGGACATGGCCGGGCACGACTGCGACGTGGTGCAGGCCTCCAACCGGGTCCTTTCCCCCCGCCGCTACCTGGAACGGGGCATGGACGCGGTCATGGCGCTCGTTACCTCGCGGCCGGGACCGACAGCCATGGTCGGCCGGCCGGCGCTCTACCGCATCGGGCCCCTTCGCCAGGCGGGCATGGATCTGGAATTCAACGGCGTGGGCAACGAGGATGCCGCCCTGGCCATCCGCCTGGAAGGCCTGGGGGCGCGCCAACGCATCGGCACCGGGCTGAGCTTTCGCCGCCATCCGGCCGGGTGGGGCGACAATATCCGGGCCTGGCGCAAGTACGGGCACGGGGACGCGGCCCTTTTCCGCCGTTATCCCGACAAGCGGCGAAACGTCCTTCGCCATCTCCTCTACGTGTATCCCGTCGAGCGCAGCCGCCTGCTCTGGGCCGCCGGCCAAGGGCGTCTCGCCGGCTACACGGTCCTTGTGGGCGCGGCCCGGTTTCTTTTCATGCTGGAGGGGCTCCTTCGCCGGCGGCCCCCTGCCGTCTCGTTGCGGCCGGCCGCCGGCGTTTCGCCCGAGCGCTCCGGCAACGGGACAGGATGATCCCCCCGCCGGACCAGAGCAACGCCGCGTGGCCACCCCCGGACGGGATTGGCAACGGTTGCCAAATGACCGACACAGGGCCAGGCCTGCCCAAGAAGCAAGGCCGCCGGCCACGAAAAGGAGAAGGCCTTTATGCCAGACAACTATCCGATCTTCATAGGCGGGATGCAACGCAGCGGCACAAGCCTGATGCGCGCCATGCTCGGCTCCAATTCCCGGTTGGCCATTTTCGAGTGGGACCTGCAGATGTGGCCGGTCATTTACAGCCAGCACCGGGAGATGTGGGGAAAGTCCGGTATTGACGAGATTCAGGATGCGCTTCTGGAAGCGATCTACACCAGCGAGAAGGTGGTCTGCGCGGTCAAGCGTCCCGAGCGCTCCCTGGTCGAGGCCTGCATTCGATCCAAACGGGCGGCAAACGAGTTTACGAGCATGGAATCCCTGGCCGCCGGCGTGTTCCAATGCTTTCTCGACAGCTACCGGGATCTGCTCGACCGGGCCCGCTGGGGATTGAAGACCCCGGAAAACGAATTCTATTCCTCGATCATCCTCCGGGAGTTCCCGGACGCCAAGTTTGTCTATATCTATCGGAACATTGTCAGCGCGGCCGCTTCCACCAAAAAGATCGGCTGGATGCCCTACAAATACCCCTACGGCCTGCTCCAGTACGCCATGCATTGGAACAGATCGTTTGAAACAGCCTGGGAGAATTGTGCCCGGCACCCGGACCGTTACGTCGCCGTCTGCTACGAGCTCCTGACGGAATTCCCCGACGAGCACTTGAAACTGCTCTGCGCCTTTCTGGACCTTCCCTACGAACCGGCCATGCTGGCCCTGGCCGGCCACGGCAACGGCGATCCCCTGGCCAAGAGCTCCTCCTTTGACGATCAAACGGACCAAGGCGTCAATCCCCAGATCGCCAAGAGAAAGATCCATGATTTTTCCGAGGAGGAACTCCAGCTCCTGCGGCTGGTCACCACCATGAACACCGCGACCAGGCAGGGCTTTTACAAGGAATACAATCCCGCGGCCTTTCCCCTCCAGTCCCTGGAGTGGCTTGTCCAGGCGTCCGTACGGGGGCAAAACGCCCAGGTCCGGCGCTTCGCCCTGGAGCTCATGCGCAAGATTTCCAGGAGGCCGCAGGCCGGCTGGAACCCCTTCGGCCGCTGCGGGTGAAACCTGGCCGCGCCGTGCTTACGGCCGGGCATTGGCGCCTGAAAGCGCGAAAGCCTGGCCGAGCAGTTCGGCGCCGGCCGCGACCACGGCCGCGCACCGGGAAACGGCCGCTTCAGGCCGGTCTTTTGCCAGCTGGTCCAGCACCGCGCCGTAGTGTTCCCGGCAGTCCGCAAATGACCTGCTTTCCGAGGCCAGGGCCACCAGCAACCCCAGACGGGCCTGGGTTGCCGGCGTTGCCTCCCCGCCCCGTATCCGCCCCTTGAGGGCGGAAAGGCCGCCAAGGACCGTGGCCCGGTCGATGCGGGCCGCCACAGGCGCCGTCTGGCCCGAGGCGGCTTGGCAGGCCGGTTCGTCCCGGAGCCGGCGGTGGGGGACCCGGCCCCTGGCCAGGGCGTGGATCAAGCCGGACAGGCGCGTAACGGCCTGGCCAGGGGCGTGCCGATGGTAGGCCAAGGCCTCGCGCTGCCGCGCCACGACCCGCTCTCGAAAGGCAGGGTCGGCGCACAGGCCGCGCAGCGCCGTGGCGCACTCCCCGCCCGTCGGCACAACGAGCTTGCCCCGCCGGGCCGGCACCACGGCGCCGTCGGCCACCGGAACCATTTCGAAAACAAGGGCCGGACGCTCCATGAGCATGATCTCGCCGATCATGGACGAATAGCCGAACACCATGGTGAAATCCGAGGCGACGATGGCCTGGGCCTTGTCGTCCAGGTTCAGGCGGACGTCGTGCAGGCCAAGGCCCTGGAGCCAGGCGCGGTACACCTCGAACCGGGCCGGCAACGGATCGGTCAGGCCCGGGGCCGAGGCTTCGGCCGGATGCGGGCGGCACAGCAGCACAAGATCCCGGCCGAACTCGGCCAGGACGCCAGCCATGCGTTCCATGATCCGCGTATTCTCCTCCAGGGCGGCAAACCACGGCGGGTGGTTGATTTCGTGGTAATCCGTGCACAAAAGGGCCACGGTCTTGTCCCGGGGCAGTCCCAACCGGTCCCTGGCCGTGTTCCGGTCCAGGCTGCGGGCGGCATGCAGGTTGATGTCCCAGGGGACGCTTCCGGCGAGCAGGATTTCGTTGGGGCGGGCAAATCCGGCGCGCAAAAGCTCCTGCCGGCTGTTTTCCCCAAAGACGGCCAGGTAATCGGAAATGAGCCGGCGAAAGCCGGCCGTCTGGTAGGGCGAGCCGTAAAAGTCTCCATGCATGACCTGGAGGGTGGGGCGGCCGGCGGCGCGCAGGGTGTCGACCAGCGTCGCGCCGCGGCCGTAGCAATCCACCCCGAACACGCCGACGCCCAGACGCCGGCGGGCCAGAAGCTCCCGGGCCGTGTGCCGGACCTGGAGCTGCGAGCCGGCATTGCGGAGGAACTGGACCAGGAAATCGACGGTCAAAACCCTGCGGCCCCGGGCCGTGAATGCTTCCAGGGCAGCGGGATCGTGGAGGGCCGCGCACAGGCCCGCCACCACGGCGCGCAGGGCTTTGGCCACGGCCGCGTCCGCCTCCGGCGTGCGGAAGTGGTCGAAAGGGGTGAAGGCCACGCCCAGCCGGCGCAAGGCCGCGGCCAAAGCGGTCTCGTTGACCACCAGCTCATGCCCCATGGCCGCCAGGGCCTGGGCCACCACGGCATAATCGGCCAGGAAACAGTCGTAGATGAGCACGGCTTCCGGGCGCATCAGTCGTTTCCAGCGGCCAGAATGCCGTAGATGGTCAGGGAGAGGATGCCGTTGAGGTCATACTCGGCGCTTTGGCCCAGGTTGACGCCTTCGCTGCACAAGGCCTCGCTCCAGGCCGGCACGCCATGCCACCGTTCCAGGATGGCGTTGCTGCACTGGGCCTGGGCTTCGGCCTCGCCGGCGTCGAAGTGGGGCACGAACCGGGCGAGCAGCGCGCAGGTGGCTCCTGGACCGAAGGCCACTTCCCGGTGGCAGGCGGGGCAGGTGAACCGGACCAGGGGGACGGAGGCCACCGTGCCCGCGACATGGTCAAAGGCGGTCCGGCAGGCCGTGCAGCGGACCCGGTAAGTGAATTGCAGGGGCCCGACGCCGGGGCGAGCCGTGACATCCAGAATTTCCATGTATATTATGCCCGCCAGAGATCTCGTCCGATTGCGTGGCCCGGTCTTGAAAATCTTTTCTCGGCCACAGTTCCGGCACGCAGTAGCTAAAAAGGAAACCACGAACAAGGCTCGGTTGCAAGCCGCACGATTTGCCGTAAAGCAGGACTGCTCCGTGGTCGGGAAAACGCTTTGCCGTCTCCGGAGAAGTAATGCTACCGATTTTCCAAGAGCACGCCGCGCTCCACGCCGTTGGCAGCCGGAGCGGGAAAGGCGCAACCCTCGAAAAAACTGCCGGGGCGGAGTGTGGCCGTTCGGGTAAAAACAGGGGAAGAGCATGACTTGCAACAGGGTGCTGCTCATCATGCCAGACGTCTGCCGGTACGACCACTATCAATGGGTTCCGAGCAGCTTGCTTTTTCTGGCCGCAACTTTGCTGGATGCCGGCTATCGTCCCCTGGTCATCGACGACCGCATTCAGTCGCGGGAGGCGACCTTGCAGGCCGTCCAGGCCCATCTGGACGAGACCCTGCTCGTGGGCGTCGCGGTCTCAAGCGGCGAACAGCTCGCCCACGCCGCCCAAATCCTGGAAGCCATCGCGGCCGTATCCGATGTCCCTCTTGTGGTCGGCGGTCCCCTGCCCTCGGCCCTGCCGGAACAAATGTTCGAGCATCCGGCCGTTGATTTCGTTATTTGCGGCCGGGGCGAAGGCCCGATCCGGCAATTGTGCGATAGGTTGCGCGATGGCCGCAACGACTTCGATACCACGCCGCGCCTGTGGTGGCGCACGCCGGAAGGTATCCGGCAGTCCAGCGCCGCCCGGCATTCGGAACGCGTCAACGACTTGCCGCCTCTGCCGTATCTGAACAAAGATGTCATCGACATCTGGAATTATATCAATCCGGAAACACACGCCTTCAACTACAGTACCGCTGTTGGTTGCGTGGGCCGCTGCAGTTTCTGTTACTGGCACGACTCCTATACATATTCCTGGTTCGACAACCAGCGTGTCGTAGACGAACTAGAGTCGCTCGGCCGGCAGCTTTCCCTGCGCAACGTCACCTTTGACGACCCGACCTTTTTTGTCGGCCGTTCGCGGACCATGGATCTGGTCGAACGCCTGCTGGCCAGCGAGGTGCGCTTCAAGTGGCGGGCCAACGCTCGCGTGGACACCTTCAAGCCTTTCACCATTGAAGATGTGCACACCATGGAACGTTCCGGCTGCCACCTCATCCACGTGGGCATGGAATCGGGTTCCCAACGCATCCTTGACCTCATGCACAAAAACATCACCGTCGACGACGCCCTCGACATGGCCCGCAAGTTCGCGACAAGCTCCATCCACCTGCGGTGCCACCTGATCATCGGCATTCCCGGCGAGACCATCGACGATATCCGCCGTTCGGGGGAACTGATCACCGAGATCGGGCGTATTAAAAAAGAGTTCGATTATACGGTCAACATCTTCATTCCCTATCCCGGAAATGCCTTGACAGAACTTGCCGCGACCATGGGCTATACCCCCCCGGACACCCTGATGGGGTATGTCGGCGTGGAACAGCATGGCTGCCTCCAGCGCACCAACGCCAACGGCCAGGCGCTGCCTTCCCTCTGGGACATCGACTACCGGCTGGACTGGTTTGAGCCTGCATATCAGAAGCAGCACGAAATTGCCTGGAAGGCCCTGCTCCCCGAGCTGGGAAAAATTCGGACCGTGGACGGCCGGTCATACCATTTTCACAAAAAAGGGGAGGTCCCGGGCCTGTCGTGACGGGACCGGGACCTTTCCTCTTCGGGCCGGCGCGAGGAGGTTGGAAAAAGCGATTCTTTCGTTGCCGCCTTCATCGACAAGGGGCCAGCGGGCCGCCGGATGCCCGTGCCGGCCCGCTGGCCGGGCTACATGTAGCCAAGCGAGCGCAGCTGCTCCATGGCCTCTTCCTTTTCCTGGTCCCGGCCGGCCCGCTCGCCCGAGCGGTCCTCCAGGTCCTGTTCCCAGGCGGGCAGGTCGCTTTGGCGCACCGTGCCGGTCTTGGTGCCAAGGCTGCGGTAGCCCTTGGCGTAGAGTTCGCAAAAGGGGATGCCGCGCGACCGGGTGATGTCCCAGACGTCGCGTTCGCGCAGGTGCAGGATCGGGTGGACGCGCAGGTGCGGCGGGTCCTCGCGCGGGCTCTCGTAATCCTCGTTCGCCCGGGCCGGGTGCTCGTCCCAGCGGATGGCCGTGGCCAGGGCGGCCACGTGGTTGTCGCGCAAAAAGCCGTTCATGGGCGCGACCTTCATGAGCTGGTTGCCGACCGGCGATTCCGGGTCAAAGGGGAAGCCCTCGCCCGTGAACCCGGCCCGGGCCACCTCGGCCCGGCTCTCCGGGGACAGGTCGGCCACGGCCAGGTAGTCGCCGATGGCCGGACGGCGGGACAGGACGTCGGTGTTGGCGGCGACCGTCAGGTCAAGCCCCCACTCCCGGACCATCCGTTCCTGAAAGGCCTGGATCTCCGGAAACGGGTCGCCCTCGTCGATGGTCAGCACCCGGGGCATGGGCAGGGACCGTTCCCGGCAGGCCTCCCGGGTCAGCCACAGGACCAGCGTGCTGTCCTTGGCCCCGGTCCAGGCCAGCCAGAAATCCGGGCCGAAACGGTCGATGGCCGCCAGGACCACGGCCTTCCCGGCCGCGATCTTCTCTTCCAGGGGCAGGGCCCAGCGGGCCTGCCGTTCGGTGTCGTTCATGCTATCTCCTTGGGATGGCGAGGACTACGGTCCGGGATCGCTTGGGAGGGAGTCCGGTTACAATCCCAGCCACAGGGCCAGGGTTCGATTGATTTGCACCATGACCGCATCATCCAATCGGCCCACCACCTGGCGCAGGCGATCGCGTCTGACGGCTGAAATTTTATCCACCATGATTTGGGATGTCGTTTCAAGCCCGTTGGTGGCAGTCGGTTCCACGGAAATCCGAAAAAGCGGCGCATCGATCAGGCAAGACGAAAAGGGGCAGACCACAATGCTGGCATGGGTCGGGTTGGCCTGGTCATGCTGCACCACGACGGCCGGACGCATTTTCCCGTAGTCGCCTGACAGGGAAACGATGACGACATCGCCGCGTTTCATGGCTCATCCCAAGCCCGGACATCGTCCAAAAAGGTCATGACCTCCTGTTCTTCCGGGCTGCGGCTGGCCAGGAGGGATTGACGCCGCAACGCGCTGGAAATAGCCGGGGAACGCGTGTCCGGTATCCAGATCTGGACGGATCGAAGTCCCTTTTGCTTCATCTTGCAGCGGTATTGCCGCATCTTTTGGCCGGGAGTGAGGGGGGCGGTTTGCATAGCCATTCTCCTGCCTCCGTAACGTAGTTACCGTAAAATCGTCTGTCAAGAAGGGAGAATCGAAAAAAATAATTGGTTCACGTTTCCCCTTGGAACGGTTCCGGGAAAACGTGGCGCGCCGGGGCAGCCGCGCGGTGGTCACCCTTGCCAGGGCCGGACCAAAAATGCCATAAAACACACCGCTGTATCGGTGTGCACCCGGGGCAGGCCTTTTCGCGCGATCCTTGATCTTCCACAGGCGGCACAGGACATGAGCGAGACGCGAACCGACTCCGGCCCCGGCCCCCTGGCCGCCGCCCGGACCCGCGTGGCCGCCCTCGAAGCCCGGGTGGCGGACCTGCTCGCCCGCCAGGAGCGGTGCGAACTGTTTTTCCAGCACTCGGTCATGGGCATCCTGATCGGGGACGCCGCCGGCCGGATCCTCGACGCCAATCCCCGGGCCCTGGCCCTGCTCGGCTATGCGGCCGGGGAGCTTTGCGGCAAAAACATCCGCGACATCGTCCATCCCGACGACCAGCAGGCCGTTTCCGTGGACGCGGGACCGCAGGCCGCCCGGCTGGGCCGGTCTTTTTCCATCGAACGGCGGTGGCGGCGAAAAAACGGCTCCTGGCTGCCGGTGCAGGTCGATTTCAGCCAGCTCGACGCGGCCTCCGGCCTCTTTCAGGTCATGATCCAGGACATCACCGCCCGAAAGGCCGCCGAAGAGGCCACCATCGCCGCCCTGGCCCTGGCCGAGACCGCCAGCCAGGCCAAATCCGCCTTCCTGGCCAACATGAGCCACGAAATAAGGACGCCCTTAAACGGCGTCATGGGCATGCTCCAGCTTCTTGCCGGCACCCCGACCACGCCCGAGCAGGCCGACTACCTGGCCACGGCCATGGACTCGGCCTCGGGACTGCTGCGCATCCTGTCCGACGTCCTCGACATCTCGCACCTCGACAGCGGCCGCATGGTCCTGGCCGACGAACGCTTCGCGCTGACCGACGTCCTCGAACCGGTGGCCGCCTCCTTTGCCCACGAGGCGGCCCTCAAAAGCCTGGCCTTTTCCCGGCGCGTGGCCCCGGACACCCCGGACGAACTGCGGGGCGACCCGGGCCGGGTGCGCCAGATCCTCTACAATCTCACGGCCAACGCCATCAAATACACCCCAAGCGGCGAGGTCCGGCTGGAAGTGGCTCCGGTGCCCGGGGAGGCCGACGCGGCCGGGGCGACCCTGGAATTCCTGGTGGCCGACACGGGCATCGGCATCGCGCCGGCCATGCAGGAGCAGGTGTTCGAGATCTTTTCCCAGGCCGATCCGTCGGTCACCCGTTCCTATGGCGGCACCGGCGTGGGCCTGGCCATCGTCAAGGGCCTGACCGACCTCATGGGCGGCCGGGTGACGCTTTGCAGCCAGGAAGGCTTTGGCACCGAGGTCCGGGTGCGGCTGCGGTTCGCCCGGCCCGGGGACGCCACCCGGGCCTGCGCCGCCGGGACGCCCCCCTGCCTGTCCGGCCGGCGGGTGCTGGTGGTCGAGGACGAGACCATAAACCGGCTGACCATCCGGGCCATGCTGCGCAAGTTCGACTGCGAGCCGGCCATGGCCGAAAACGGGAGGCAGGCGCTGGCCCTTTTGGCGGAAAAGGATTTCGACTGCGTACTGATGGACGTGCAGATGCCGGTCATGGACGGCCTGACCGCCACCCGGGCCATCCGGCAGGGGGAGGCGGGGGTGCGCAATCCCGGAGTGCCCATCATCGCCCTGACCGCCCACGCCATGGACGAGGACCGCCACGCGGCCGAGGCGGCCGGCGTTACCGGTTATCTGGTCAAGCCCGTGGACATGGACGCCCTGGTCCGGGCCATGGGCAAGGCGTTTTGCGGCGGCGACCGGGAGGAATGAGGAGGAGAGGGGACGCCTGTTTAGGCCACTTTGGGCGTCAGGCGTTCCACGGCGATGGCGCAATTTCGCTGGCGGACCTGGGCCAGATCGTGGCGCATCTGCATTCCAAGCCAGGTGTCCGCCGTGCTGCCGAAGGCCTTTTCAAAGCGGACGGCCATTTCCGGGGTGACGGCGCTGCGCCCGGCAATGACGTTATGCAGTTGCTGGCGCGTGATGCCTATTCCCCTGGCGGCTTCCGCGACGCTCAGGCCAAGATCCTCAAGGCATTCCTTGACGAGAAGGCCGGGATGTACGGGATTTTTCATCATGCGCGGCAGTGGTCCACGGCGTCGAACCGGGGAATGGAGCCGATTTCCGCTTCCTTGTCCTCTTCCAGGCGGTCTCGATCGATCTCGAAAAGCATCTGCAGATTCATCCAATACTGGGGCGTGGTCCCGAAAAACCGGGCCAGCCGCCGGGCCGTGTCGGCCGTGACGGTACGCTGGCCCCGAAGGACCTGGCTGATCCGGTTGGCCGGCACCTTGAGGTAGCCGGCCAACTGGTTGGCGCTCATGTGCAGCGCTTCCAGCTCTTCGGCCAGAATTTCGCCGGGATGAATAGGGGTGCGCATGGTCTTGTCTCTCTTCTTTTGTACGATACGAGACGTGCTTCCGGCCAAACCGTCGTTTCGGCTCAGTGGTAATCCACGATCTCCACGTTTTCCGCTCCGGAGGGCCCCCAGGTGAAGCAGAGCCGCCATTTGTCGTTGATGCGGATGCTGCACTGCCCTTCGCGGTCGCCGTGCAAGGCCTCGAATCGGTTGCTCGGCGGCTGGCGCAGGTCGATCAGTTCCACGGCCGCTTCGAGCTTGCGCAAGGCCCGTTCCGCGCTTCGCTGAAAGGCCCGGAACCGTTTGTCGCAGTCGCCGTCCTCATAAAGTTTGCGGGTCTTTTTGCAGCGAAACGACTGGATCATGTCCTTCTCACCGGTCGGGTGGAATGCGGCAACGGCTGACTGAATTTAAGACGCTATACGTCATACGTCAAGAAAAGGGGGAGCGCGCTTCCCCAAATTCTGGAATCTGCATTCTCTACTTCCCCTCCGCCGCCAGTCGGTAGGCTTCCAGGCACAGGGCGACGGCCGGGTCCCAGGTCAGTTCCCTGGCCCGGGCCAGGCCCCGGGCGGACAGATCGGACGCCAGGGCCGGGTCGGTGAGGATCCGGGCCAGGGCGTCGGCCAGGCCGGCCGGGTCGCGGGGATCGACGAGGAGCGCCGCCCCGGCCGCCACCTCGGGCACGGCCGGGGCCGTGCTCGCCACCACCGGCGCGCCGCAGGCCATGGCCTCGGCTACCGGCAGGCCGAAACCCTCGCCGAAGCTCGGATAGGCGAAGACCGCCGCCCCGCAATAGAGCGCCGGCAGATCGGCCTGGGGCACGGACCCGGCAAAGACGAGGCCCGCCCCGCCGCCGTCGGCCGTGATGCGGGCGTGGAAATCGGCAAAAAGCCGGTCCCGGCCGCCGGCCAGGACCAGGGCCGGCGCGTTCTCTCCCAGCCGTTCCCGCAAGATCCGGTAGGCGGCCACCAGGCCGGGGATGTTTTTTCGCGGCTCGATGCGCCCGACCGACAGGATGTACGGCCCGTCCGGGATGCCCAGGCGAGCGCGCAGGGCGGTCATGGCCCCCGGATCCCGGACCGGCGCGAACTCCTCCCCCACGCCGAGATGGGCAAAGGCGATCCGGTCCGGCGGCACCTTGTAGCGGGCCACGATTGCGTCGCGGCTGAATTGCGAGATGGTCAGGACCCGGGCCGCCCGGCGGGCGTTTCCCGGGTAGCAAAGGCGCATGAGCGACCCGAGCCCCTTGGGGAAAAATTCGGGCATGGTCTCGTGCAGGATGTCGTGAATGGAGACCACGCAGGCCGGGCCGCCAAGAAGCGGCCCCAGGTACTGGCAGTGGAGCACGTCCACCTCCCGGGCGGCCCGGGCCGGAAACGGGGCCACCAGCCGGGCCAGCCGGCCGGGGGGAATGGGGCGGCGGGTGACGTTCGGCGCGTCCGGGGCCAGGGCCCGGATGGCCGGCGCGTCCGGGTCCGTGGCGTAGAAAACGAAGTCTATATCCGGCGCGGCATACGGCAGCCGGGCGGCCAGATTGGCCATGTAGGTCCGGGAGCCCTGGCGCAGGCCGGACAAGGTGTGGAGATCGAGGCCGACCCTCACGATTGGCCCCGCCGGCTCCGAAGCAGGGTACAAGCCCGGCCGGCCAGCCGCTCCAAAACGGCCCAGGCCGCGCCGCCGGCAAAGGCCAGGGACCGGGCCAGGACGAGTCCCGGGGCGGCCACGGCCAGGCCCCGGTCCCGTTTGCCGGCAAAGGCGGCAAACGGCAGGGCCGAGCAAAGGACCGCCACCCCGCCCGCCAGGGCCAGGACGCCGCCAAGGGCGGTCACGGGCCAGAAGATCAGCCCGAGGGCCAGCAGGCCGGCAAGGGCGGTCTGGAGCCGGACCACGCCCGGCGTATAGCCGTCGCGAAGGACCTTTTCCGGGTGGTCCCGGCAGGCGGCCAGCCGCCAGTAGGCCCGCCAGAACTTGATGCGCAGATACTTGCCCAAGGTCGCCGGGTGGCGGTGAAAGACCAGCGCCTTGGGCGCGAAGACCAGCCGGTGCCCCAGCCGGCACAGGCGGTAGGAAAATTCCGTGTCCTCGTTGTTGGCTACGGGATAGGAGGTGTCGAAGCCGCCTTCCTGCAGAAAAAGTTCCCGTCGGAAGGCCGCCGCGTAGGTGGCCACCAGATCCAGGCAGGGGAACCGGGCCGTGAAGGCGTAGCGGTCCTCGAATTCGGCCTGGGCGAACCGGGCCACCAGCTGCGGTTGCCGGGTCCGGTAGGCACCCTGCACCCCCGAGACGCCGGGATCGGCCAGGGGCCGGGTCAGTGCGGCCAGGAAATCCGGGTGGGGCTCGCAATCGGCGTCGGTGAAAACGAGGAGCTCCCCGCGTCCGGCCGTGGCGCCGGCGTTTCGGGCCGTGGCCGGGCCCTGGTTTTTCTGGCGCAGGACCGTGGCCCCGGCCGCTTCGGCCACGGCCGCCGTGGCGTCGGTGGAGCCGTCGTCCACCACGATCACCTCCACCCGGCCGGCAAACCTCTGGGCGGCAAGCCCGGCCAGGGTCGCCGGCAGGGTGGCCGCCGCGTTGTAGGCCGGCACCACCACGGTCACGTCCACGGATTGCGGCATAGGGTGTCCTTTGGAGGGAAGACCGGGGCTCTGCCCCGGACCCCGCCGGGGGGAATCATCCCCCCCGGACCCCCCGAAAGGGGGATAGGTTGAAACACCCGTGGGTTCAGACACGGGAGCCGAAGAGGAGGTGTTTGAGGAAGACCTTGCCGGCCCGAAGCGTCCGGGCCATCTCGCCGGGCGAGGCCAGCGAAAGGAGCGCCCGTTTGGCCAGAAAGGACGGGCGCAGGTAGAACCGGCGGCGGGCCAGGTCGCACAGCCGGACCAGCTCGGCGGCCGAAAGGCTCTCGTTTCGGATCACGCAGTTGTGGAGCCCCGAGGGCGTCAGCCAGTCGCGGTAGCTTGCCGCCGTCACGTGGCCGGCGGCATTGTACTCGGCATAGGCCTCGGTGCCGGGGTAGACCATGACCGGATAGAACTGGGCCGTGTCGGGGTTCAGTTTCAGGGCGAAGTCGATGGTGGCCAGGATCGATTCCCGGGTGTCGCCCGGGAAGCCGAAGATGAAGCAGCCGTGGACCTTGATGCCGGCCGCTTTGGCGTCGGCCCGGAACTTTTCCATGCGCGAGGCGGCCAGCCCTTTTTTCATGGAGGCCAGCGCCTTGGGGTCGGCCGACTCGAACCCGACGCAGACCTGCCGACAACCGGCCCGGTGCATGACGGCCAGAAGCCCGGCGTCGAGATCGGCCCGGCTGTTGGCCGACCACTCGAAGCGAAGCCCCCGGCGCAGGATGGCGGCGCAAAATTCCCGGCACCGGACCCGGTCGGCGGTGAGCGTGTCGTCCTCGAAAAAGATGGTGCGAAGGCCCGGAAAGTTGTCCAGGCACCAGCTCACTTCGTCGAGCACCTTTTCCACGGACCGGCAGCGGGCGGCCCGGCCGGTCAGGGTCTGGGGGTGCAGGCAAAAGGAGCAGCGGTAGGGACAGCCCCGCGAGGTGGCGAGTGTCACCATGGGCGGCTTGGCGTTGGGGTTGAAATAGTGGCGGATGTCCAGGTGCCGCTTGTAGACCGGGGCCACCGGGGGCAGGCGGTCCAGGTCGTCCAGATACGGCCGGTCCGGGTTGTGGACCACCCGGCCCGTGGCGTCCACGAAGGACAGGCCGTCGATCGTGGCCAGCCGCTCGGGCGTGGCCGGGCCGGATTCGAGGACCCGGGCCAGCTCCAGCACGGTCAGGTCGTACTCGCGCCGGGCCACGGCCGAGACCGCGCCGGGCGTGGCGAGAAGGACCTCCTCGGCCAGGGCCGTGGCGTGGGGGCCGACCAGCACGGTGAAGAGGCCCGGCAGGGCGGCGCGCAGGGCACCGGCCGCGGCCACGTCGGCGTCGATGCTCGGGGTGGAGGTGTCAAGCACGGCCAGGGCCGGCCGGTCGGCCCTGGCCCGGGCCAGGACGTCCTCCAGGCTCAGGTCGGCGGCCGGGGCGTCCAGGAAGGTGACGGCATAGCCGTCCTCTTCCAGTACGGCCACGGTCTGGGCCAGAAACAGCGGGAAATACAGGGTGCCGCTTTTGGTCACGGCCGGCGACCGCTGGGGCCGGGAAAATTTGGGCAGAAAAGGCGGGTTGAGCGCCAAAACAGACATCATGCGGTCGTGTCCTCCGGGGCGTGGTGGTCGAACATCGCCCCCTCATAGGCAATGGGCGGGAAAGCGGCAACCGTGTCGTGGGCCGGGCGCGCCGGCCCGACCGCTCCAGGCCACACTGCAAGCCTGTCAGTAAGCCGGTCACAAGACCACACACGCTCTCTGGGCCGCCGGCTCCGGCCGCCCCGTCCCTGGCGTTTTTGGTTTTTCCTTATTTATGATAGAATGTTACGATATAAAATTGCCGGCCGGAAAATATTGACGAAAACTCGCCGGACATTGTCCGTCCCGGTGCCTAGATTGGGAACCGGAAAACGGTTTCCGGCCAACGGTTCGGACGCCGTTTCTCCATGGGGCACCGGCGAAAGCAACGGCCCCCGCCCGGCCACACCATACCTGACCCGACCCATGATCCGACGGATGACCCGACAGGCGACCCGACCAGGGCGTTTCCCCGGGATCCGGGAAAGGGAGCAAAAAGAAGCTGATTTTTTGCAAACTCAACTGAAGCACCTTGACATAAAGGAATTTTTTCCGGAAGAAACAAGTGTCAATCCATAGAAAAGCAGGTGCTCCGTGGGAATCATCATCACGATCGCCAACAACAAGGGCGGCGTCGGCAAAACGACCCTGACATGCAACCTGGCCCACGCCCTGGCCCTCAAGGGGGGGCGGGCCCTGGTCATCGACACGGATTCGCAATGCAATGCGACCAGTCTTTTGACCGGCGGAAACATATCATTTCAAAATTCATTATATGATATTCTGACATCCCGAGATTTGGCCCCCAAGAAAGCGATCATTGAATCATCAATCAAAAAAATAGACCTGTTGCCGAACAGTTCCGATACGGCAGTCCTGGAATACGACTTGTCCCAGAACCTGCCGGAAAACTATTCCATCCTCCGTTCCAGAGTTCGTGATTATGTAAAAGAAAAGTATCAATATGTTTTAATAGATACTCCTCCAAACCTTGGTTATTTTTCCCTTTCCTCCCTTTTCGCCGCTGATTTCTGTATCGTTCCCATTTCCGCCGGTTCCGCCTACAGCATCGAAGGCCTTTTGCGGGTTTTGGCGATCATCGAGAAAATCCAGGAAGACGGCAATCCGGATCTCCGTTTCCTGCGCCTTCTCGTCAATAACATCGACCGCAGAACGGCCATGGGACGGGTTATCGTTTCCGAGCTCGAAAAGAATTTCAAAGGCAAAATGTTTGAAACGCATATTCCGCGCAGCACGGTTTTCGAACAAGCCGAATATATCAAATCGACCGTGTTCGGGAATCATGCGACAACCTATGGCGCAAAAGCCTATCGTGAATTGGCGACCGAACTAAAGCGCATTCTCGGCAGCCCTGAGTAGCCGACGATCCATCGGGGGACGCGATGCCCGAGCCCAAGCCCAGGCGATCCATTTTCGACACGCTCAAAAAGTCGGCGGACGGCCGGCTCGGCCTGGCCGAAGCCGCGCGCATGGCGGATAAGATCAGCGTCTTCCCCCAAAAGAAGCCTGACCCCACGTCTGATTCGATGTCTGGGCCGACCTATGATCCGACGGATGCCCCGACTCTTGACCCGACAGGTGATCCGACCGTCGGGCCAAGCGACGGTCCGGCAAAAGAGCCGACCCATGACCCGGCCATTGACCCGACCCGACACGCGGGTCACGTGTCGGATCATGAGCCGACACGTGACCCGACAGGTGTCGGGTCATCTGTCCCGACCGGGGTCCCGACCCGTGATCCGACTCCTGACCCGACCATTGATCCCACCCTTGGCCCGACCGCAAAGAGTGATCCGACCCATGATCCGACCGGTGATCCGACCATGCGGCGATTGGTCCGCAGCCTGCCAGAGAGCAAGCGCCGCTTCCTGCACTGGATCATCGACAACGAGCCGTCCGGCGACGATTACATCATCAGCCGGCGAACGGTGGCGAACACGCTCAAACTCACCGAGATCTCGGTCAAAAGATACTTCGCCGAGTTCGCGGGTCTGGGCTTTTTCCGCAAGGAAACGTATCGGCACGGCATCTGCCAGGGGGTCCGGTTGTTCCTGGTCCGATCCCGATGCCAGGCGTTCAAGCGCTGTGCCCCGACCTATGATCCGACAGGTGGTCCAACCACCGGGCATGATCCGACCCTTGCCCCCTCGAAAGACCCGACCCCTGATCCGACCGCTTCTTATGAAGAGAGACAGAAAGAGAATCTATCTCTCTCTCTTTCCGCCGCCCGGATCGCCGCGACCTGGCCGCACCTGTCCCGGTCCGGCTTCGGCCGGGAGCAGCTCGCCCAGATCGGGGCCGCCCTGGCCGAGCTCGGCAAGCCCGCGGACAAGATCGGGCAAAGCCTCGACCACGCCGAATGGGAGCTTTTGCGCGGGGCCATGCGCGACAAGGACGGCCGGCCCGTGGCCGATCCGTGCGCCTGGGTCTTCCGGTCCCTGGCCCGGACCGGCTATTACCGCCGCCCCAAAGGCTACGTGTCGCCCGAGGAGCAGGCCGCCAGGGATGCGGAGGAGGAGGCCCGGGCGGTCGTCGCCGCCCGGCAGGCGGCCGAGCAGGCCCGGTTTGCGGCCTGGCGGGACGGCCTGACCCCGGACGGGCTGGCCGCCGCCATGCGCGGCCACCCGGGCGGGCCGAAGGAGGCGTGGTTGAAGTCCGTGTGGAAAAGGCAGGAGAAAGGCTCCCCTTCCGTCGCCCGGTAGCGTTCCGCCCGCCCCTGGATGGCCGCCCGGCCAGGAAGGCCTGGGTTTTTGGGCTTGCGCGGATTTTTCCCCCATGTTCTTCCTGGATACACGGCGGCTTTGGGCCGCCGGCGGCGGAAAAGGCCGGCCAGAGGATGGCGGGACCGGACAAACGAGGAGAAAGGAGCGGGACATGGTGCGAAAGACAATGGCTATCCTGGCGGTTTTGACCCTGGCCGCGGCGCTTGGCGGCTGCGCCGGGAAAAAGGGCTATGCCTCGGCGGACGAGGTGTTCGTCAAGTACGACACGGACAAAAACGGCGTCATCACCAAGGAAGAGTTCACGGCCAAGTGGCAGGACAAGCAGAAGGCCGAAACCGCCTGGAAAAAGATCGACGCGAAAAACAACGGCTTTGTGGACCGGGTGCTCAGCAACGACATTCCGCTGAGCGTCTGGAACGACGTGGAGAGCCAGGACACGCCCTACTAGGCCGGGCACTTGAAAAGCGTCCGTATTTTTCGAGAGAATACCGGTTTTCCCGGTAGGCCCCAGGCAAAAGGGGCGGACACGGGCTTCGGGGACGCGAAACTTCCGGTGAAAGAAAAAGGCCCCGGCCGGCGCAGCGGGGGCGTTGCGCCGGCCGGGGCCGGATAGGCGGGATGCCGGGCGGACGCCGGCCGGGTCGCCCTACTTGGCGGGCAGGCTGGTGACGAAGAGGCTCAAGGACCCGTCCTCGTCGCGGTAGACGTTGCCGGTCAGGGTCACCTGCCTGCCCTTGAACCGCTTGTGAAACGCCTCTTCGGCCTCGAGGGTGATTTCTTCCGGCGTCAGGATGAGGTAGGTGGCGCCCTCGTCCGTGGACAGAAGCAGGCCGTCGGAATAGTCGTCTTCCACCACGCCCGTGATCGTCACCCCGGATTTGAGGGGTTTTAAATCCTCGTCGGGCGTGGCGGCCAGGCACGGGCCGGCCAGGAGGAACCAGACGGCCAGGACCGGTCCGAACGCCAGAAAAGCCATACGCATCGTCTTCATGCCGCCTCCGCGCGACGGGTCTTGGGCGAAACGTTCCGCCAGGCGCGCTCCGGCGGAACCGACATGCCTTTATACCGGAACGCGGCGGGCGGCAATCGCCGGAGAACCGGCTGTCCGGCTTGCCAAAAATGATTTCCCGGGCGTAAAACGCCCCCTGCTCCACAGAGGTGATCCCATGACCCTGGAGACCCCAGACAGGCCGGACAGGCCCGCCAGGCCGGCGCCGTCGGACCGGCCTGTCCCGCCCGGCCTTTTTGCGCTGATCGAGCGAAACGCCAACGCCAACCCTTCGGGCCTGGCCATCCGCTGCGGCCGGGAGGCCGTGACCCACGCCGGCCTGGCCGAGGCCGTGGCCCGGGCGGCCGGCGGCCTGGCCGGGCTGGGCCTTTCCAAGGGGGAGCGGCTGGCGGTTTTTTCCCGCAAGACCCCGGCCGCCATGCTGGCCTTTCTGGCCGCCGCCGCCGCGGGCGGCGTTTTTTTTCCCCTGGACCCCAACCAGCCGCCGGACATCACCCGGGGCATCCTGTCCCGGCTGACCCCGGCCGTGGTCTGCGCGGCGGCCGAGTTCCTGCCGGTGCTGGACGCCCTCTATCCGTCGGGTCCGCCCTTTGCGGTGGTGGCCATGGACGGGCCCGGCCGTCCCGGCGCGGTCCGCCTGGACGACCTGGCCGCCGGCCCCTGGCCCGCCTCCCTGCCCGCCATCGGCCGGGACGACCCGGTCTATTTGAACTTCACCTCCGGCACCACCGGGGCGCCCAAGGGGGCCGTGACCACGCTCGGGAACCTGCTGGCCAACACCGAGGCGGCCAACGAGGCCTTTGGCCTGACCCCGGAGGACGTCCACCTGTGCATGATGCCGGTCTTCGTCCACCCCCACGAGACCCTGATGCGGCCGCTTGTCCTTGGCGGCACCATGGTCCTTTGCGACCGGGTGGCCGCCCGGACCGTGGCCGAGACCTGCCAGACCCAGGGCGTGACCGCGCTCATGGCCGTGGCCGCCATCTACGAGACCCTTTTTCGCCTGCCGGCCGGGGCGGACAATCCGCTTTCCCGGCTGCGGGTGGCCGAATCCGGCGGCATGCACGTGCCCTCGGTCCTGGCCGCCGGCTTTGCCGCCCGCTTCGGCGTCGGCCTCTCCCCGGTCTGGGGCAGCACCGAGACGACCGGCATCGCCCTGGCCAACCGGCCGGGCGACCCCTACGCCGCCTGCTGCCTGGGCCGGCCCGTGCCGGGCTACGGGATCGAGGTCCTTCGCGAGGACGGTTCCGCGGCCGGGGACGGCGAGCCGGGGGAGCTCACGGTCTCCGGGCCGGGCGTGTGCCCGGGCTATTTCGGCGAGGCGGGGGGGCCGGAATTCCGGCTCCACGGCGGCCGGTTTCGCACCGGCGACATCGTGCGCCGGGAGGCTGACGGCCGGTTCTATTTCGCCGGCCGCCAGAGCATGCTCCTCAAGGTCGGGGGCATGAAGGTCTTTCCCGTGGAAATCGAGGAGGCCCTTCGCGCCCATGCCGACGTGATCGAGGCCATCGTCATCCCCATCGCCGACGACCTGCGCGGCGAGGCGGCCAAGGCCGTGGCCGTCTTGCGCCCGGGCGCGGCCGTGACCCCAGGCGACCTGCGCCGCTTCCTGTCAGGGCGGCTTCACCGCATGAAAATGCCGCGCGTCATCGAAATCCGAGACGCCCTGCCCCGAACCCCCGGAGGAAAAATCGCATGGCGCGCCCTCGTGTCGCCCTAGGCCACGCCCCCATTCCCGAGTCCCCGGACGCCTGGACCGAAAAGAGCCTTGCCGCCGTCACCCGGCTGGCCGGGGAGGTGGTCGGCGCCTGCTGCGACCTGCCGGCCCTGGTCCGGGGGCAGGTCGTCCTGGTCAAGCCGAACCTGGTCCGGCCCAACCCCTGCAATCCCTGCGCCGTGGTCACGGACGAGCGGGTCATCCTGGCCATGGTCCGGCTTTTGCGCGACGCCGGCGCGGCCCGGGTCCTGGTCGGAGACAATCCGGGCTACGGCCTGTCCCTGGCCGAGGCCATGGCCGGCATGGAACCGTTTCTGGCCCGGCTGGCCCAAAGCGGCGGGGAGCTGGTCCACTTCGACGCCGGCGACGCCGTGGCCGTCGCAAACCCGGACGCCTTTCTCTACGACCCGGTCACCCTGCCCCGGGTCCTCCTCGAGGCCGACCGCTACGTCAACCTGCCCAAGATGAAGACCCACGTGCACACCCTGGTCACCCTCGGCATCAAGAACCAGTACGGCCTGGTGCTGGACGACGAGCGGATGTTTTGCCACCGAAACGACATCAACCCCAAGATCGTGGACATCCTGCGGGTGGTGCGGCCGGACCTGACGCTCCTCGACGGCCTGTGGGCCGTCCAGGGCCAGGCCCCGCTCTCGGGCTCGGCCGTGCCGGACATGAACGTGCTTTTGGCCGGCACCGACGTCGCGGCCGTGGACACCGTGGCCGCCGACCTCATGGGCATCCGGGCCGAGGAGGTGGCCATGCTGCGCCTCGTGCGCCAGGAAGGGCTTGGGGAGACGGATCTGGCCGCCATCGAGGTGGTCGGGGCCGATCCGGCAGCCCTGCGCCGGCCCTTCGTCCGGCCGGTCATCAGTTCCATGGGGGCCTACGACGCGGTGCGGGTGGTGGAAGGCGGGGCCTGCTCGGGCTGTCTGTCGGCCCTGCGCCACGCCCTGGACAAGCTCGGGAGCGAGGGCCTCTTTGCCGGCCGCGATCCGGTCACCCTCTACGTCGGCCGGCCCATGGCCGAGCGGCGAAATCTCCGCAACGTGCGCGGCGACCTGTGGTGCTTCGGCTCCTGCGCCGCCCATCTCGTCTTCAACACCCACAAGCGGGAGGAAAACGCCGGCTTCGTGCCCGGCTGCCCGCCCCACATCCTGGACTTCTACAAGGCCTACAAGAAGCGGTACTGCGGCTAGGGCCGGCCGGCCTTTGAAAGACGCCTCCGGCGGCCAGAGGGGGGGACGCCCCCCTCTGGCCGCCCCGAAAGGGGAGGGCGGCCGGTCCGGCGGCCGGCAGGAAGCGCCGGCGGTTTACGGTCTGTTCCCGGAAGACCTCGTTTCGGGCAGGATCCTACCGCTTGCGCCCGGCGGCCACCGGATCGCGCCGCCACAGGCGGCCGAGCCAGCCGGTGATGCGCGAAACGTTCCCATGGCGCAAGGCGTCCGCCCCCTTGGCGGCCAGACGGCAGCCTTCTCCCAGCACATAGATGATTTTATAGACAGGCGATCGTTCGAGTCGTTTGCCTATGGCCATGGCCCGGGGTGTCTGGAGGAGGGCCAAAAGCCGTTTGGGGATGCGCCGGAAGGTGAGCAGATAGAGCAGAAAGCCTGCATACGTCCGGCGCGGGGGGATGAAAAACGGCCGGCGGTAGATGTCGGCCGCCTCGTCCGCCAGGCGGCCTTCGGCCCGGGCCTTGGCGTAAAGGGCGGTGTCCGGGAAAAAGAGGAGGCTCGCGATGGCCAGGCCAAAGGGCTTGGGCAGCCGAGCCAGGAGCCGGACCGTGGCGAGCAGGTCTTCCTCGTCCTCCCACGGGGCGTCGATGATGACGTGGTAGTCCGGAGGCAGGAGCCGGCCCTGCCGGGCGTGCAGAAGCGTGGCCCCGGAGAGGACCTGCCCGTCGGATTCCGGCCGGCGGTAGAGGGCGCGCATCTTGGGGCTGCCGGTCTGGATGCCCATTTCCACGTAGCAGAGCCCGGCCTCGATCAGGGCGTCGAGCTTTTGGGCTTCGAGGGTGGCGGGCGAGGCCTGGCAAAAAAGGGGCAGCCCGATGTCCGCCTTGTAGGCCGCGGCAAAGGCCTCGATCCAGGCCAGGCTGCGGGAGAAAAACGTGTCGTCGAAAAGCTGCACGCCCTGGATGAAGGGGTACCGCCGGGTCACGTCCCGAAGCTCGGCCAGGACGTGGCCCACGCTCCGGTGGCGAAAGTAGGGGGTCGGGCCGGGCCGAAAGAGGGCCTTGACCGTCGGCACGTTGCAATAGGCGCAGTGGTGCGGGCAGCCCCGGTCGGTCATGGTCCGGTAGACGCGAAGGAGCCGGCCGTGGCGGTAGGGGACTTGCGGCAGGGCGCGGCGCAGCACGCCCGGCGAAAGCGGCACGATCCGGCCGGCCTCGGGCGCGTGGACGTACTGGTTGTCTCCGCTGAAATCGAAAAACGGCAGGCTGTCCAGGTCGGCCACCAGCGGGGCCAGGCCGTTGTCCACGATCTCCTCCCCGTGTCGGCACCAGATGCCGGGCACGGCCTCGGCCCCCCGGCCCCGAACCAGGGCGTCGAGCAGGGCGGGCAGGGCCTCTTCCCCTTCGCCCCGGCAGACGAAATCCGCGTGGGAAAGCCCCTCCTCCGGGCGCAGGGTGGCGTGGATGCCGCCCCAGACCACGGGCAGGCCGAGCCGTTCCCGCACGGCCCGGGTGAGCTGGACGGCCCGGTCGAAGTAGCTGGTGAAAAAGGACACCCCGACCAGGTCGGAGCCTGCCGCCAGTTCGAGGGCCTGCCCCACGAGCCGGTCCGGGTAGCGGTAGGCAAACGAGCCGTCTTCGCGCAGCCGGCCGATGCTGCCCGGCAAAAGGACCAGCCGGACGTCGCAGCCGGCCGCCTTGAGGCTGGCTTGGAGGCTGCGGACGCCAAAGGCGGACAGGTCCGGCGGGGTGGGCGAAAAAAGGGTCAGCCGTTGCATGGGCGGATCCGGGACGGCATCAGTCCCCTGCCGCCGGCCGGGTGGCCGGGCACCGGCCGCAAAGAATTCCGTCACGCAGGTCCCGGCGCGAGGGATCGGCCAGCAAGGCCCGGGCGGCTTGGTATTTGCCGTTGTTCCAGACGGCGGCAAAGGGTTCTTCGAGCACGTTGCCGAAATCGGCGGCCCGGTCGCGCGGGTCGCGGCAGCAGGGGATGAGCCCCCCGTCCCAGTTGACGTAGGCCGCCCGGTAGAGCCAGGAGCAGCCGCCCCCGGCAGCGGCGGAACCCGCGTCCGGACCGGAAGCGGTCCGGCGCGGGAAGCGGCTCGAAAACCAGTCCGCCGGCGCGTCCTCCGGGAAAAAGGGCCGGATGCACCGGAGCTGGTCCACGCCGAGCCGTTTGGCCGCTTCCCTGGCTGCCGGGATCTCGTGCTCGTTGAAGCCGGTGACGCAGTACTGCCAGTCGATAAAAGGCGTCCGGCTCCCGGCCGCCCGCCGCGCCTCGATCACGGCCGCCAGCGTGCCAAGGGCCAGGTCCGGGTTGCCGCCGCGCATGAACCGGCCGGCCGTTTCGTGGGACAGGCCGTGGCCGGAGAAGATGAGGACCTCCAGGCCCGAGGCCACGATCCGCCGGGGCAGGTCCGGGTCGCGGTGGTTCAGGTTCGTGGACACGGCCACGCCGATGTTCTTGTCCGTGGCGTAGCGGACCATGTCCAGGGTTTCGGGGAAAAGGAACGGTTCGCCGAAGCCGTAGAGGTTGATCTTGAAGAGCCGGTCCCCGACCTGGTCCACCAGGCCTTGAAACTGGGCCACGGTCATGCGGCCGTAGGGACGCTCGCCCGGGGCCGGGGGCCGGCGGTCGTCGTAGCAGTAGGCGCAGCGCAGGTTGCAGATGTTGGTGGTCTCGATCTTGAGGATGTAGGGCAGGCTGTCGAGCACGGTGCGGCCCTTTATCCGGTTGCGCTCGGCCTTGGCGAAGTTCCAGAGCTTTTGGGGCGTGGCGTGGCGCAGGAAGGCCTGGCCGTGGCGTTTGAGGATTTTCAGGCGTTCGGCCGCGTCCGCGCCCTTGGTGGCCAGCCCGGCATCGAGGAGTCCCATGGATCAGGCTCCCGGGCCGGACGGTTTGGCCAGCAGGTGGGCCGCCATCTTGAGGCCCTGGGCGGCGGCGGCCGGGGCCAGGCAGAAAAAGAAGCCGCCCTGCCGGCCCACGGCATGGACGTTGTCGCATTCCCGGACCGGGGCCGTGGCCGCGGCCAGCCGGGCCTCGTAGTCGAGGGGATAGACGGGCATGGCCGCCGGCAGGGTGACGGCCCGGGCCGCGCGCAGGGCCGAACGGGGGTAGAGCCCAAGCCGCTCCACGTCGGCCACGGCCCGGGTGAGGGTCTCGGCCTCGGTCGGCGCGTCCCCGCCGTCTCCCTCGCCGGGCAGGTTCACTTCCAGGCACAGGCCTTCCCGGTCGGCCGGGCCGCGTTCGCGGAAGATCGATTCCGGGTAATAGACCCGGTTGGCGGCCAGGGCCGGGTCCGGGTGGTAGGTGTAGACGTGGGGCCGGGGCAGGCGGCGGGTCCGGGCGTAGGTCAGCAGGGCCAGGCGCAGGGTGACCGTGGGCAGGCCCGGCGCGGCGGCGCCAAGGGCCGCGGTCAGGCCCCGCAGCGGCGCGGTCCAGACCAGTTCGCCGACCGGAAGGGGCGGCCGGCCGCCGGCCACGGTCACGGCCGCGACGCGCCGGCCGTCCCGGACCAGGCCGACGGCCCCGACCCCGGTCCGGATCTCGCCGCCGGCGGCCCGGATGCGGTCGGCCAGAATCCGGGGCACCTCGCCCAGGCCGCCCAGGGGATAGGCGTAGGCCCGGCGCAGGCTGCGAAGGACGGCCAGCACGGCCGGTTGCCGGCCACGGGGCGGCCGGGGCTCGTTGCCGTTTCGTATGGTCCGGTCCGGCCGCATGAGCCAGTGGCGGTGCAGGTCGTCCGGGGAAAGAAGCGTCTTTTTGGCGAAAAGGTCGCGGAAAAGGAGGGCATAGAGGCTTGGCCCGCACTTGGCCGCCAGCTCCCGGGCCGCGGACACCGGTTCCGGCGGCGCGCCCCTGCCCCCGGCCCAGGCCGCCCGCAGGGCTTCCACCTGGAACTTCAAGGGATAGCGAAAGATATCCAGGTGGTTGGGGAAGTTCCATAACCGGCCGCCCGCGTCCACGGCAAAGGCGAAGGCCCGGCGCAGGCACGGCTCCCCGGCCAGCACCGCACGCAGGAAGGTTTCGCCCCGGCCCGGGCCGTCGAGAAAAAGGACATGGGGCCCGAGGTCGAAGGTCACGCCGTCCAGGATGCAGGAGCGGAGAAGCCCGCCCACCTGCCCCTCCTTTTCGAGGACCACCACCGGCCGGCCGGCCTCGGCCAGGGTCACGGCGCAGGCGAGCCCGGCCACGCCGCCGCCGACGATGACCACGGGCCGGGCGTTCATGGGGCGCCTTGCGCCCGGCCCCTGGCGGGCCGAGGCAGGCAAGGCGCGCCAGGGGCCGGGCCCTCCCGGGAGGAAAGGACCGACAAAGCAACCCGGCGGGCCGGCCGGCATCTGGGAGGAAGGTTCCTTGGCGTCACGGTCCGGCGTTCATACCATGCCGTTTTTCCGGGGCAAACGGTTTTTCGATCGGGATTTCCGGCCCGGCGAGGGGAGGGCTTCACAGCGCGCCCAAGCGACGCCTCCCGGCTGCTCCGCGTTCTTTACGGGCCTGGGTCCATTTGGGCTATGGCCGTTCTTGCGGCGGCGGTTGACATGTTGTCATACAAAGAATACATGTATTTCAAAGGAAAAAAACCATGCTGACCATCCGACTCCCGGCCGAGCTTGAGAACCGATTGAACATCCTGGCCGCCACCACGAAGCGGCCGAAAAGCTTCTACGTGCGCGAAGCCCTCGAACGCAGCCTTGCGGACATGGAGGACGTGTACCTGGCCGAGGCCGCCTTGGAACGGTTCCGGGCCAGTGGCGAGAAAGCCATCCCCTTGGAAGAACTGGAGCGCCGCCTTGGCCTGGACGATTGAATTTACGCCTGAAGCGTACAAAACCCTTCTTCGCCTTGGCCGAGAGGAGGAAAAACGGGTTTTAGCGTTCCTGCGCCAGAGGATTTCCAAACTTGAGGACCCGCGCTCCCTGGGAGAACCGCTCAAAGGCTCTCGATTTGCAGGATTGTGGCGTTACCGTTGCGGGAACTACCGGATCCTTTGTGAAATTCAGGATGGAAAAATCAGCATCCTCGTGGTGCTGGTCGGCCATCGCCGTGATGTCTATAAATAGTTCAGGTTGGTAGAGTTTTTCCCGGGAATGCAAGCCTGTCAATGCGCGAAGTGCGGGCCGTCCATCTCGACGCGCTCGATTTCCCTGAGTTCAAATTGCTCGAGATACGCGTTGGCCTCGGCATCCCCTCGCAGCGTGCAGACCCGCCACGGTCCCGCGACACGTTCGGCCCAGAGGTCGGCGGTATTTTCCGAACGATAGGACACCCCCCAGAGGGGCCGGCCCCCCTGGCCATGCCGGAGCACATTGGCGTGGAAAATAAGCGGCCACACCTTCCAATAGTTTCCGGCCACGTGGGTGCAGCCCAGCTCCAGAATCCGTGTCGCATAGACGCCCAGACGTCTGTCCAGGGCCTCTTCCAGGCGGGCCGGGGAGGGAAGGCCGTACGATCCCACGGAAACCGGCGCAATCAGCACCACCAGCGAAATCGTCAAAATTTTCAGCCTGTTTCCGAGAACCAGCCGGAAGGTCATGGCCGCCGCGCCGCAGACCAGGCCGGTGGCAAGGAACTGGACCATGGAGAGATAGCGCCCCTCGGAATGGTTGATCCTGACCCAGGCGTTGGTGCCGTAGCCCAGGTAATTGGCCAGGGAAGCCGCCACCACGAGACAGGCCGCCGCCAGAAAGGGAACGATCTCCGGCCGGCTGGAGGCCGTTTTGCGCCACAGGCGAAAAAGTGCCGCGCCCGAGGCCAGGGCTAGGCCGGCGAGGACGGCATTTCTCCCGGGGTTGGAATAGAAAAGCGCCACGAACCTGGCCGCGATCGCGGCCAGGGCTTCCGGCCAGAGGGGCAACGGGAGATAGCCGTAGTCGGCCGTGGCGTATCGTGCGGCAAAAATCCTCATGAGGAGCATGTTCACGGCCAAGGCCAAGACCGTCAGGCCGCCCGCCCACAGGGACCGCCGGACCCGCCTTCCCCACTCCGGCCCGCCTTGGGCAGGGGTGCCGCCCAGAAAACACGAGCCCAAGGCCAAGGGCAGGGCCGTGAAAAACATGGCGAGGTTGACCCAGAAACTGCCGCACACGAGCCCGAGGCCGGCCAGCATCCGGACGGGTTGGACGGGTTCGCCGGCCGTGTTGTCCCGTCCGATTCCCAGAAGCGGCAAGCCCGCGAAAAGGAGCGCGGCCGACGGCGCAAAGGACTGCCCGATGCTCAGGTAGTCCCCTCTGGGCTCCAGGGGAGGCCACAGAAGGGCGACAAGCGTCATGGCGGCGCCGGCGGCCAGCCAGTCGGTCTTGCCGAAAAAAAACCGGCAGGCGGCGAAGAATGAGGAAAAAGCCAGAAAAGCGCTCAGAAAATTCTGCACGACGAGGTTGAGAAAGGGGTCCCGGATGCCGTGGGCGAGGAGGGGGAGGAGCATGCCGAAACGATCGGCCCCCCAGTAAAAAAGGCTCAGGTGCTGGGTGCTGGCCAGGACGGGGACGAGCTCGTCGCCGCTGGAAAGGCCGTGCAGCGGACTCACGGCATAGGCCCAGGAGGCGAAACCGACCGCCGCAACAGCGAGAACCGCGCGGGCGGTGGAAGATTTGTCAGCCGGACAGGCGGCGGTGCTCATCATGAAGGGTGGGAAACATGGTCCCTTTGTTCTGGCGTGGGGTGCGGTCCGGGTGGAGTCCTTGGATTCGAACGCATGGAAAAGGCGCGGGCACGAATGCCGCCGACGGGCCCCCTAGGTCCGGTCCTCCCCGGCCGGCACGTCGGCCTGGCGGATGCGGCGGATGATGTCCGTGGTGCTGGCCTCGCCCTCCAGGTCGATGAGCTCGACCCGGCCGCCGTAGGACCGGACCAGGTCCGCGCCGACCACGGTGGCGAGGGTGTAGTCCCCGCCCTTGGCCAGCATGTCCGGCCGCACGGCCCGGATGAGGTCGAGGGGCGTGTCCTCGTCGAAAAGGACCACCGCGTCCACGGAAGCGAGCGAGGCGAGCATCCTGGCCCGGGCCGCCTGATCCTGGACCGGCCGGGTCGGGCCCTTGAGGCGCTTGACCGAGGCGTCGGTGTTGAGCCCGACGATGAGGCGATCGCACTTGGCCCTGGCCCGGGCCAGGACCGAGGCGTGGCCGGGATGGAGCAGGTCGAAGCAGCCGTTGGTGAAGCCGACGGCAAGCCCGAGCTTGCGCCACAGGGCCACCGTCTCCAGCAGCCGCTCCCGGGACAGTTCCTTTTGCCGGGCGTCCTCGCCCTCGCGGCGCAAGATGGCCTGGCGCAGTTCGTCCGGGTGGACGACCGCCGTGCCGACCTTGCCGACCACGATGCCGGCCCCGATGTTGGCGAGGGCCGCGCACACGGGCAGGGGCGCGCCCACGGCGAGGGCGGCCGCGAACAGGGCGGCCACGGTGTCGCCCGCGCCGGACACGTCAAAGACCTCCCGGCCGGCGGCCCGGATGTGGTGGGCCGCCCCGCCGGCCGGATAGAGGGTCAGGCCCTCCTCGCTGCGGGTGACCAGCACCGCGCCGAAATCGTGCTCCTCGATCAGCCGGCGGGCGGCGGCCTCGTAGGCGGCCTCGGTCTCGAGCGCCATCCGGGACACGGCGGCCAGCTCCGCCCGGTTCGGCGTCACCACCGACGCACCCCGGTAGCGGCCGTAGTCGAGCCCCTTGGGATCGACCACCACGGGCCGGCCGGCCCGGCCCGCCTCGGCCAGGAGGGCGGCCAGGAGCGCCGGCGTCACCCCGCCCTTGCCGTAGTCCGAAACCATGACCACGGCCGCCCCGGCCACGAGCTCCGGCAAAAGGGCCACAAGCGCGGCCTCGCTCTCCCGGGACAGGGGGGCGACGGTCTCGAAATCCGTGCGCAAAAGATGGGTCGGGCCGGCCACGTAACGGGTCTTGACCGAGGTCCGCCGGCCCTTCTCGGCCACCAGCCGGGACGGCGGGCCCGGAAAGGCGGCCAGCAGGTCCCGCAAAGTCCCGCCGGCCCCGTCGTCCCCGACCACGCCGGCATAGACGGCCTGGCCGCCGAGGCTTGCCAGGTTTCGCAGCACGTTGCCCGCGCCGCCGGGCATGGACAATTCGTCCTCGATGGCCAGGATCGGAATCGGGGCTTCCGGGGAAATGCGGGTGACCCGGCCGTGCACGAACCGGTCGAGCATGATGTCCCCGACCACCAGGAGCCGGGCCTGTGGCAGCCGGTCGCAGACATCGATCAGTTCGGACAGGCGGGCGGCCTCGGAAACGTCGGGCATGGAGTGCCTTTGCGGTCAGCGGTAGGGATTGTCGGCCAGCAGGTGGCGGGTCACATAGTCGGCCACGGCCGCCTCGAGGGCCATGGGGGCGTGGGGGTAGCCGGCCCGGCGCAGGCCGCCGAGGCTCGCCTCGGTGAAATACTGGTACTTGCCCCGGATTTCCAGGGGCATGTCCACGTATTCGATGGCCGGCTCGCGCCCGGCCGCGGCAAAGCCGGCAAGGATGCAGTCCTGAAACGTCCGGGCCGTGCCCGTGCCGACGTTGAAAAGGCCGCTCACTTCGGGGTGGTCCAGGAGCCAGAGCATGACCCGCTCGCAGTCGCGGACGTACACGAAGTCGCGCTTCTGGCCGCCGTCGGGGTAGTCCGGATGGTGGGACTTGAAGAGTTTGACCGGCCGGCCGGCCCGGATGTCCGGCCAGACCTTGGTCAGGACGCTCTGCATGGCGCCCTTGTGGTGTTCGTTCGGGCCGAAGACGTTGAAAAATTTGAGCCCCACGCACTGGGGGGGCAGGGCCGCGCCGGCCGCCCGGCGGCGGCTGACGATGCCGTCAAAGGCGTGCTTGCTGAAGGCGTAGAGGTTTAAGGGCGTGAACCGGGCCAGGGCGTCCGGATCGTCGTCGTCGGCAAAGCCGGCCGAACCGTCGCCGTAGGTGGCGGCCGAGGAGGCGTAGAGAAAGGGGACGCGGGCCACGGCGCACCAGTCGAGGAGGTCCAGGGAGAAGCGGAGGTTTTCCCGGGCCACGGCGTCGCCGTCCGTGACCGTGGTCGACGAGATGGCGCCCAGGTGGCAGACGGCGCGCAGGGTTTTTCCCTTGCCGGCCAGCCACAGGGGCAGGTCCTCGGGGGTGATGAGATCGTCGAACCGGCGGGCCCGGATGTTCTTCCACTTTTCGCCCGAGCGCAGCCGGTCGCACAGGATAAGCCCGGTCTCGCCCCGGTCGTTCAGGCCGGCGGCCAGGTTCGAGCCGATGAATCCGGCCGCGCCGGTAATGAGGATCATGCGGAAACCTCCGGGTGGACAGGGAAAGCGATGGGTCCGCTCCGGAGGATGCCGGCCCGGGGCCGCAGCGTCAACGTCCTTGGCGCGGTTCGGCCTGGCTGGCGCTAAACGCGCGCCGCGCCGCGTTTAGCGCGGTCTGGTAGCCTTTTTTCCGCCGGGCCCGAAACCAGACCACCACGTCCCGGCCTTTTTCCATGGGGCCAGCCATTCCTCGCAGCCTCCATACAAATCGAAAATCCGCGCGTTGAGCCGCAGGCGAATAAGCCAAGGCCGGCAGGGCAGGATGTGAGGTACTTGTACCTTACCTGTCCTGCCTCCGCCGCCTTTGTCATTTTTGCGGATTTTTTGTCAGTGCTGCTATTGAGTGATATCGGCTGCTATTTGCTGACGTATGACGATTTCAGACCGCTTGGGACAATATTGGCCGGTATAGGTTGACATTCGCTGGCAACGGCCGGTAAAGTCTGCGAAACCAGGGGGAAGAAAGAAATGAGTGATAACGTGCACCGGATTGACCGATGTATGGGACGTGTCGAATTTAGAGCTTGCGAGGCCGAGATTCTCGATATGCACCAAAAAGGGTACGCGAACAAACACATCTACAAGAAATTGGCAGAGGATGGCAAGCTTACCCTGGCCTATTCAACGTTTAATGGGCATCTCCGCAAACTCTTGCAGCCAAAAAATCCAAAAGCGACCAGAGACAACCAAGTTGAAGTGAAAAAGACTTTTACGGTTCGTCATGACACGGAGCTGGTCTAGTATTTGGGATATGGGTAAAGCAGCAACAATGGGAAAACGCACGTTACTTCTCTTTCCAAGTATAGCCTATCATATCAACCGAAAATCCAGGGTATTCTTTGGCGTATTCCTTCTCAAAAAATTCAAACATTGTTTTCTCGTTTCCGGTAGCATAAAAATCCAGCATTTTTGTGTTATACGCTAATACGCTTTTTGACGGGACGCTAAACGGCATAAGTCCATTCGAGATAAATATGCCATTCATCATAAGGAGGCCCGTGCGTTTGTTGCCATCGTAAAAATATTGATTTCGCGCCATGTCAAGAGAGGCAATAACGCCTTTTTCAAAGTTATTCTTTATCCTCTGGATTCTCAGACATAAACCTTCAAATTTCTCATCTAAACCATCATGCTGAGGAGGAACGTAGCCTGTCCCTCTGATCCAGACTTGACCATCACGGAACTCTCCAGGATTCAGTGCCTCGTCTTTGGCTACTATTTTTTGAAGATCGCAGGCAACAGATTTTGAAAAATTAAATTTATTGTGTTCAATAAGTGAAATCAAGTACTTCCAGGCCAACGCTTGTTGCTTGAGTTTTTCTTCATCTTCAACTTTATGGCCCCCGACAGTTATACCTTGCAAATATGTCTGCACTTCAGGCAGGGTAAACGGCATCCCTTCAAGTGTTTGAAAGTCATATACAAGGCTGGCCAAGTTCTTCTTGGCGATAAAAATGGCTTTTTCTCTCTCCTTTGGATTGATCGGCACAACCACATCCTTGGTGTCTTTCTTATTGGCGGAGACAAGCGGGGGCCGGGGGCCGGGGGCCGGCCCCCCTCGGCGCCTAGATCGGGCCCTTGCCGTACTTCGGTTTCGGGCCGCGCTTGGGGCGCTCCATCTTGTCCAGATCCTCGCTTTTGATCAGCCAATCCCGGCCTTTTTTCTCGGCCGGCAACCGCCCCGACAGGATAAGCTGGCGAATCCAGGACGTGTCCACCTGGAGTATCGCGGCGGCCTGGGAGGTGGTGAGGATCGTCTTTTCCATGTTTCGTGCTCCGTCTGTTTCCGGCCCGGGCCTGTTCCCGCGCGCCGTGGACCAATAACTTACGCGCTCGCGAGTAATTGGCAACCCGGCCCTGTCGCGGGACGCGCCGGGCCCCGGCGGGAAACCGTCCGGGCCGCCTGGGGGCTCTCTTTCACGGCTCTCCCGGCGACCGGCGTCAGGGGAAGACGTGGGCTTCGAGGCCGGGCCACCAGCCGGGAAACGGTGTGATGGCCCAGGGCTTGTCGGCCATCACAGGAACAAGTCGGCGTTGACATGGAACCGCTTGGCCAGTTTCTTGGCCGTCTCCTTGCTGATGCCGCGCTTGCCGGCCAGGATCGCGGAAATATGGCTTTGCGGCGCGCAATCGCCCAGGTCCGACTGGTTGAGCCCGTGCTGTTCCATGAGGAACCGCAAAACCGCCTTCGGGTCGGCTTCGGGGATCGCGACGTGCGCCTCCTCGTAGGCTTCCATCTGGATCGTCAGGTAATGCAGCACGTCCGAAAGGGGGTGCGTCGCATCGTCCCGGATGGCATCCAGCAAGACATTCACCAAAGAGGCGATCCGGTCGTAATCCGCCTGGCTTTTGATCGTGGTCGGTCCGACCAGTTCTTTAAAAGGCAACCAGGCTTGAAGGATGGCGGCAGGATCCAGGGTCGGGTGCGGGCCGTTCATTTTTCCCCTCGCTTCCAGGCTCCCTTGTCGTATTCCCTGTGGGTCAGGACCGCCCGGATATAAACTTTTTGCCAATCATAGCGGACCACGGCAATCAGGCGGAACTTGTTGCCGCCGATGTCGAACACCGTGAACCCATTGACATAATCCGCACTCGCAAAAGTCTTTCGCAGTTCGCTGAAGTTCTGGAAGGTCTCGCGCCGCATGATCCGGTACCATGTGTCCAACGGTTCCTTGGCGGCTGGATGGTCTGTCCAAAAATCGACGAGCGCCGGTTTTGCGATGACGTGCATACTTTTTTGGTATATACTTTTTCAGTATACAGTCAAGCGCAAACGCCGGAGGAAAGAACCACCAGGGGCCTCTCTTCGACTTTTCCGGTGCTCACGCGGCCCCGTCGGGGAACCGTCCGGGCCGTTTGGGGGCTCTCTTTCACGGCTCTCCCGGCGACCGGCGTCAGGGGAAGACGTGGGCTTCGAGGCCGTGCCACCAGCCGGGGCTTTGCGCGACGACGGCGGCGTAGCGGGCCAGGCAGTCGCGGGTCAGGGCCAGGGCCACGGCGTTTTTGTCGGCCGGGCCGGGCGTATCGGGTGTTTCGGGCAGGGGCAGGGGCGGGTCGATCCGCAGGCGAAAGGGGGTCCGCTCGCCCGGGGTGAGAAAAGCCGGGCACAGGGCCGCGCCCGAGGCCAGGGCCAGACGGGCCGGGCCAAGGGGGGCGCAAAGGGGGCCGCCAGGGAAGGGAAAGGTGGCGTGATGGCCAAAGGGCGGCTGGCCCGGGCCGTCGTCCATGGTGGTCATGACCAGCCCGCCGCCGCGCAGGTGGGCCATGGCCCGGCGCGCGCCCGGTCCCGGCGGCACGATCTCGGCCGGGATGCGGGCCTCGTAGAGCCGGCGCAGGCGAAAGGCCACGGTTTTTCCAATGAAGGACAGGCCTTCGTCGTTCTGGAAACCGATCTGGAGCATGGGATACCCCAGCACGCCAAGCGCGGCCAGGGGCAGCTGGGACGGGCCGAAGTGGCCGATGGGCAGGACCACGCCCCGGCCGGCCGCCAGGGCCGCGTCCAGGTGGGAGAGGCCCTCGATGGCGAGGATTTGCCCCAGGTTGTCCCGGGTGAGGCTCGGATAGACGAAGATGGAGAGCTGGTTGACGTAGTGGGTGCGGAAAAATTCCACCACCTGCCCCCTGCGGGCGGCCTCGGGCAGGTCCGGGGCCACGGCGGCCACGGCGGCCGCGATCCGGCCTTTGCGTCCCCCGAGGACGGAGGCCAGGGCGGCGTGGACCCGGCCGAGAAGCCCGAGGGCCCGAAATCCAGCCCGGGGCGGCAGGCGCTCAATAAAAAGGCGCAGCGGATACCAGACGACCAGACGCAGGAAGTCCCGGGCCGGGCTTTCGGTGACGCGCACGCCTATTTCCCCGCCGCCTGAAGCAGCCGATCAAAACATTTTTCGATATAGGCTGTCCTTTTCTGGCTATACATGACCGGGGCCAGCAGGTCCGCGTCCGGGGCAACGACCCCCTCGGCCACGGCCAGCTTGGCCAGGGCGGTGTGGGGCTCGACCCGCAGGCTGTTGAACTCGAAATGGGCCCGCCGGCCCATCTGCAGCCGGGCCCGGACCACGAAGCCGGCCATGGCCAGAAAGGCGAAAAGCGTCTGCCCGGGCGGGTTTTTAAAGAAATTGTAGCTGACCTCGAACGAGCCCATGTCCCGGACCAGCCGGTAGGCGGCTTTGATCTCGGCCACGCTGGTGGCCTTGCCAAGGCGTTTGAGGGCCCGGTCGCCAAAGGCGTCCGGCGAAAAGATGACCGTGTCGCAGCCGGCCCGGCGGGCCAGGGCAAGAAACTCCCGGTCGAGCCCCCGCTCGGTGAACCAGGCCGACCAGGAGAGGGTGAGCTTCCGGTCGACCATGGCCTGCATGACGGCCATGGCCTGGTCGCGCGGGAAGTTGAAGACCGAATCCAGGAAGGTGAACCGGGTGAGGCCGAAGTCCTCCTGGAGCCGCCACAGCTCGTCGGCCACCCGGGCCGGGTCCTTTTTGCGGTAGGCCTTGCCGTTTAAAAAGCCGTAGGGGCAGTACACGCAGGCAAGGGCGCAGCCCCGCTTGGTCTCGACGCCGATCCCCCAGGGGACCGTGGCGTAGGGTGCAAGCGGCAGCACGGAAAAGTCCGGGGACGGCAGATCGGCCAGGGGGCTGGCCGGGGCGGGGCCGGTGAAACGGACCGCGCCGTTTTCCCGGTAGTGGAGGGAGGGCACGCCGGCCACGTCCGCAGCCGGCCCGGCCGTCTGCTCCGGTCCGTCCGGTCCGTGTGGCCCGTCCGGCCGGTCTGGCCGCAGGGGCCCGGCGGACCCGTCTGGACGATCGGACCCGGCCGGCCGGGCCAGGGCGGCGGCCAGGGCGGCAAAGGTCCGTTCGCCTTCCAGGGCCACGCCGTAGTCGATGGCCGGAAAGTCGGCCATGATCCGGTCCGCGAACATGGAAAACCCGGACCCGCCGACCACGAGGGGGCCGGCGAATTCCCGGCGGACGGTCTCCACCACCCGGGCGAAGGGGGAGAGGTAGGAGACGTTGACCCGGGTGTTGGTGGAGTCGATGTTGCGCAGCGACACCCCGACCAAATCCGGGGAAAATTCCCGCACCCGGGCCGCCAGCCCGGCCAGGGGCTCGGCCGCCACGTTGGGATCGAAGCAGGAGACGTCATGGCCCGGGAGGCTCGCGGCCAGGCAGGCCAGGCCGACCGGGTAGACCGGCGGGCCGTCGCCGCCGAGCCAGGATTGGACGAGGAGGATTTTCACGGCCGCCCCAGAATCCGCTTGACCAGCCGCCAGGCCGGGCCCGAAGCGGCAAAGGCCGGCCGCCAGACCGGAGAGAAGACCCGGGAGCCGAGAACGGCCACCACCGGGCCGGAAGCCAGGAAGGCCAGGAGCCGGGACGGAAACCAGCCGTCCTTGGCCAGGAGCGTCAGGAAATTGAGATAGTCCGGCACGCGCATGGTGTAGCTCTTGGCGTAGACCTGCCGCCGCTCGTCGGTAAGGAGCCCGTCGGCCGCGGCCATGGCCGCGAGCTTGGTGCCGGGATAGAGGACCAGGGAAAAGAGCTGGAGCCGGAAGGGCTTGGGAATGCGGCTGATAAAGCGCACCGTTTCCAGCCGGTCGGCCGGCACCTCGTAGGGCGTGTCCAGGATGATGTCGTAGCTTGGGGGCAGCATGCGGTCCTTGTAGCTGTTGATGACGGCCATGGCGGCCAGGATCTTGTCGTTGCCCATGGACTGGCGGCCGAAAAGGGCCTGAATGCGGGCCGAGCCGCTCTGCACGCCCATTTGCAGGTAGATCATGCCGGCGTCAACCAGGGCGTCCATTTTTTCCGGCGTGATGGTGGCCGGACTGCCGAGGCAGGTGAAGGGGAGGCCGATGCGCTCCTTGTACTGCCGGCAGAACTCCCGGATGGTGGCCAGCGGCCGGGCGAAAAAGGCGTCGTCGGAGATCCAGACGTAGCCGATAAACGGCATCCGCCGCACCGCGTCCTCGAGCTCGGCGATGACGTGTTCCACGCTGCGCCAGCGCAGGTAGCCCTTGGCGCCGTACAGGGCCTTGACCGCGTCGTTGACGCAGTAGGTGCAGCGGTGCGGACAGCCCCGGTCGGTCATGGTCTGGTAGCCGACCCGGCCGAGCACCCGGGACAGGGTGCCCCGGGCCAGGAATTTCCGGGTCCGGTCCGGGGTCAGGGGCACGATGCGGTCCCCGCCGTCCCATATATGGTGGTCCTGGTGGGACCAGTCCGGCGGCGGCAGGGCGTCGAGGTCGCGGGCAAGCGGCCGGACCGGATTGGCGGCCACGGTGCCGTCGGGCCGGCGGGTCTGGATGTTCGCAATGGCGTCCACGGGCTTTCCGGCGGCCAGGGCCCGGCAGACGTCGAGGATGGCCTCCTCGCCGTCGCCCACGCAGACCATGTCGGCCGTCTCCAGACATTCGGCCGGCCGGATGGTCGGATGGATGCCGCCCCACAGGACCGGGACATCGAGCCGGGCCTTGACGGCCCGGGTGATCTGGACGGCGTTGTCCACATAATTGGTCATGAGCGACACGCCGACCAGGTCCGCGTCGGCGCACAAGGCCAGCAGGTCGTCCAGGACCGCCGGCGGATACCGCTCGGGCAGCTCGCGCAGGGCGTCGCCCAGGGGATCGGGCAGAAAGACCAGCCGCGTGTCCACGCCGCTGGCCCGGAGGGAGGCGGAGATGCCCCGCACGCCAAAGGCCGTGATATCCGGATAGGGAGAGACGAGGACGACGCGCATGGGCAGGGCTTCCTTTGGGCTCGGCTTTCCTGACTGTGACAGAGATGCCGGCCCAAAGGGGCTCTTGTCAAGACGCGGGGGCGAGTTGGGGGACGGACGGGCCTAGCCGGCGGCCTCTTTGATTTTGGCGTCCAGGGCCTCGGTCAGGGCGGAAAACCCCTCCTGGGCCAGGACCACCAGGATGTCGCCCTTGGCCAGGTAGCGGGCCAGGGAGAAATGGGCCCGCACGTACAGGGTCACGGTGCTGCAGGCCTCGGCCACGCCGAGGAGCGGGGCCAGGCTCTTGCCGGTCGAGAGCGGCTGGTAGTCCACGTGCAGGCCGAGCATGGTGCCCATGGCCCCGAGCACGCCGACCAGGACCACGTTGCCGACCTCGCGCAAGGTGTCCACCCGCATCTGCTCCGAGGCTTCGAGGATGCCCATGGCCTCGGTCAGGCCCGTGACCAGGGCGGCGGCGTCGCCGTGGGAAAAGGCCAGGGCGGTCATGCCGCGCATGGCCCCGGAAAAGGGCAGGAACACGCCCTCGCACACGGCCGGGCACCGGTCCGAGGCGGCGGCCGTCAGGCTCGGCCGGCTCATGACCCGGATTTCCGGGGCGAAAAGGACCACGTGGCTGGCGCACATGCGGTTGAGCGCCTCGGCCGCCCGGCCGAGGCCGATGTTGATGCACTCGCCGAGGAGATCCATGCGGGACTCAAGGCTGATGGCTGGCACGGCCGTCCTCCCGGGATTTGCCAT
Organism: Solidesulfovibrio carbinoliphilus subsp. oakridgensis; assembly: GCF_000177215.2. Classification (NCBI taxonomy): domain Bacteria; kingdom Pseudomonadati; phylum Thermodesulfobacteriota; class Desulfovibrionia; order Desulfovibrionales; family Desulfovibrionaceae; genus Solidesulfovibrio; species Solidesulfovibrio carbinoliphilus. Next base: position 84,793 of record NZ_CM001369.1, read on the forward strand.
GGGCCTTCACATACGCATAAAGCGTGGGCTTGGAAATCCCCATCAGGCGGCACAGTTCGGCCACCGGATACCGGCCTTCGGCGTACAGCCGGGCGCACAGCTCCCGTTTCGCCAAGTCCAGGGCCGGCGGCCGGCCGCCCCGCCGGCCCCGGGCCCTGGCCGCGGCCAGGCCGGCCATGGTCCGTTCGCGGACCAGCCCCCGCTCGAATTCGGCCAGGGCGCCAAAAAGGTGGAAGGTCAGCCGGCCGGCCGGGGTCCCGGTGTCGATGTGCTCGGTGAGACTCACGAACCCGACCTGCCGGGCTTCCAGCTCCCCGACAAAACCGATCAGGTGCCCAAGCGACCGGCCGAGCCGGTCGAGCCGCCAGACGATCAGCGTGTCCCCGGCCCGCAGGAGATCCACGGCCCGGTCGAGCCCCGGCCGGTCGGCGGCCGCGCCCGTGACCGCGTCCTCGAAAATTCGCTCGCACCCGGCGGCGGCCAAGGCGTCGCGCTGCAGGGACAGGTTCTGGTCCAGGGTGGACACCCGGGCATAGCCGATCTTCATGGGCCGACCGTAAAGAAATCCGTTCCCCGGGGGAATAGGTTTCCTTTGATTTCCTGACCGGGTTTCCTGCCCGGCCCGGCCGCCACAGCCGGGCCGGGGGCCGGGGCGGCCGCTTCGGGCAGGAAAACGGTCGTTTTCCTGCCGCCGGACCCGGTCCAAACGGCGGCCGCCTCCTCTTCCGGCCCGGTCACTGGCCGGGCCGGCCGGCCGGGGAGCGTTCCCAGATCGTCTCCAGCGCCTTTTCCAGGTCCCGGGCCAGCCGCCGGCCGTCCAGGAGCGGCGAGCGCCGCATGGTCTCGCGCAGGCTGTGCCGTATGGCCCGGAGCGCGGCCGGGTCCGAGGCGAGGGCCACCGCCTTACCTATGTAGTCGGCCTTGTCCGTGGCGGCCCAGGCCGTGGCGTCGAGGGACGACAGGACGCTCAGGCCCACCCGGCTGTGGTGCTGTTCCCCGATCAGCGTCACCACCGGCACGCCCATCCACAGGGCTTCGCAGGTGGTGGTGGTGCCGTGGTAGGGGAAGGTGTCCAGGGCGATGTCGATGGTGCCGTACTGGGAGAGGTGCTCCTGGCGCGTGGGCGAGCCCGGGAGCAGGGCCAGGCGGTCCATGGGCAGGCCGGCCCTGGCGCAGCGTTCGGCCAGGGCGGCCCGGCAGCCGGGGTCGCTTAAGGCGATGTCCTTTATCCGCAACGTGGCCCGGGGCAGGGCGGCCAGAATCTCTTTCCACAAGGCCAGCGTCGTGTCGGACAGCTTGGCCAGCTTGTTGAACGAACCGAAGGTGACGGCGCCCGTGCCGCCCATCGGCGGCTCGGCCACGTCCGGGGCGCCGGCCGGCGGGCAGTAGCACAGGAACGGGGCGGGCAGGTATTCCAGGCGCTCGGTATAGGCCTCTTGCGTTTGGCCGGGCGGGTCGGCCAGTTCGTCGGTCAGGCGCACGTCCATGTGGCGCAGGCCGGTGGTGGCCGGATAGCCGAGGTAGGTCACCTGGACCGGGGCCGGGCGTTGGGCGAAAAGCGGCAGCCGGTTGCCGGAGGTGTGGCCGCCGAGGTCGATCAGGATGTCGATGCCGTCCTCCCGGACGCATGCGGCCGCCTGGGCGTCGGACAGGGCGGCGATGTCGCGCCACTGGTCGGCCAGGGACTTAAGCCGTTCGGTCATGTCGTCGTTGCCGGGGAAGGCGTGGTAGGCGTGGACCTGGAACCGCTCCCGGTCGTGGTGGCGCCACAGCTCCTGCAGGAAATAGGCGACGGAGTGGCGTTTGAAGTCCGAGGAGACGTAGCCGATGCGGAGCTTTCCGTCCCTCGACCGCCGGGCCGGGGCGGCGGCCGGCTTCTCGAAACGCTCTCCGAACGAGAAGTGCAGCCGGGTCAGCTCCTCCTGGCCGAGGGTGTCGCAGTGGAGCGCCGTCAGCAGGATGTTGCTCAAGGTGTGGGGATTGTCCGGGCCGAGCGCGTCGGCCGTTTGGAGCGCGGCCAGCGCTTCGGTCGGCCGGCCCAGGATGTTTTGCACCACGCCCAGGTTGCCGTGCACGTCCGGCCGGTGCGCATCGAGGCCCAGGCACTGCCGGTAGAGGGCTTCGGCCGCGCCGAAGCGGCCGTTCTCCTGGGCCAGGACGCCGAGGTTGTAGACGGCCGTGGCAAAGCCGGGATGGATGGCCAGGGCCCGGCGGTAGCACAGTTCGGCGGTCACGGCGTCGCCCCGGGCCCGGTGCACGTTGCCGAGGTTCAGGCAGGCGTCGGGCAGGGGCGCGCCGGTCAAGACGGCCCGTTCCCCCTCGACCCAGGCCTCCTCGATCCGGCCGAGCCGCAGCAGCGCGGCGCAGAGCTGGGTGCGGGGCCACGGGTTTTGCGGCGCAAGGTGCGCGGCCTGGCGCAGCCAGGCCACGGCCGCCTCGGTCTCGCCGGCCTCGTAGCAGTACCGGCCGAGCGTGGCCCGCACCGCGTCGTCTTGCGGAAAGCGGGCCGCCGCCGCCTCGGCCACGGCCCGGGCCTCGTCCCGGCGGGCCAGGGCCCACAGCGCCTCGGCTCTTTTGAGGGCCACCCGGCCGTCGCGCTGTTCCCCGGCCGGGCAGTCGTCCAGCACGGCCAGGGCCTGCCCGGCCTGCCCCTGTTCCAGAAGGATCTGGGCCAGGGAGACCGTGGCAAAGGGCTGGCCGGGCGCGGCGGCCAGGGCGCGCCGGTAGGCCTCGGCCGCCTCGTCGCGCCGGCCGGCCTGATGGCGGGCCGTGCCCAGGGCGAGCAGCATGGGCACGTGGCCGGGCTGGCGCGTGAGCACGCGCGTGGCGTCCTTGGCGGCCTCGTCGCACCGGCCCAGGGCGAGGAGGCTTTGCACCCGGCCTTCCCAGGCTTCGAGCAGCCCTTTCTCCAGGGCGACCGCCTTGGAAAAGGCTCCCTCGGCCGGCCCCGGCTGGCGCAGGGCCTCGTGGACGCGGCCGGCGGCCAGCCAGGCCCGGGCATCGCGCGGGTTTTGGGCCACCAGCGCCTTGGCCGCGGCGGCGGCCTGGGGAAAAAGTCCCTGTTGCAACAGGGCGTAGACCGGTTGGTATTTGTTCTTCATGGCGGATGGTGTGGCCGCGAGGCGGGTTGCAAGGATGCGCGGCCCGGGGAAGGCGTGGGCCGCGTGTGCAGCCCATGCCACAAAACCCGGGGATGGAGAACCGGCAAATGCCCGGCCCGCCTGGGCCGGATTTTGCAACCCCGCCGCAACCCGCGTGGTTGCCGGGTTTTGCCCGGGCCGGCTCTTTTTTCTGCCGCAATGCCGACCGTTGCAGTCGTATTCCATCAAAACAAACAATTTCAACATGTTGTCATGAATTCTTGCCAGCAGTCCGGGCCCCCGGCCGGGGGGGCGGGCCGGAATCCCCGAGGGCCTATGGAAATTTTTGTTGACGAAAGGCCGTGTGTTGTTGCTAAGCAATAGGACGCACTCTTGGTCTGCGCCCGGGGAGGCTGGGCAGGGACCTTTTATACTTGCCAAAACGGTTGTCCCGGTGTAATTTTTTGTATGGATTTTTGCTGAAAACAGGGACAGTGTCCTCCTGGCTTCCGGTTGCGGGCCGTTTCGGCCGGCGCGTCGGGGGTGCTGGAAGCCGGGAATCAAGCTTGGTCGCGGCATAACGACAGAGCGAAAACCAGAGTCGAATGCATTACGTAAATTTTCTTCCCAATGGCTTGGCATACATTCCGTGCCGCCCCGGTCAAGGACCGGGCGGGCGGTTTGCCGCGCCCTGGGGAGGTTTGCAATTTCAGTCGAGCCTCGTTTCCGATGACGCTTTGGGGGAGCAACCAAGGGGGCTTTGGACGAATCGGCTGAAACCGTCAATTTTGATGGGTGGCCCTGTGTCAGTCGAGTGTATCGATTCAACTTCGAGGAGGACTTCTCATGGCTAGCAGTTGGTTTGACGATTCCTATTACCTGTCCGCCAAAGCGGCGTACAACAATGCCCACGCCATTAACGGCCTCACCACCTGGACCGTCACCAGCGTCCAGGCGTCCCTGAACGCCGCCGGCATGACCGCCGAGCAGCACTATTCGCAGTACGGCTGGACCGAAGGTCTGAGCCCCAACGCCTATTACGTCGAAAGCCAGTACGTCACCTCCAAGGTGGCCGCGCTGAACGCCGCTGCCGTCAACGGCAAGACCGACTGGACCTCTGCCGATTTCTACGCCTCCCTGAACGGCGCCAACCCGTTCATGCACTACGTGCAGTACGGCGCCTACGAGGACGGCGTCGAGCCCAGCACCGGTTTTGACGACGACACCTACTATGCCGACAAGGCCATCTACAACAACGCCAATGCCGTCGGCGGCATCACCACCTGGACCGCTGATACCGTGAAGGCCGCCTTCCAGGCCAACGGCCTGACGCCCATCGGTCACTACGAGTTGTACGGCGCGACCGAGGCCTTTTACACTCCGACCCCGAATCCCGTGACTGGGCAGACCTTTACGCTGACGACTGGTGTGGATATCATGACTGGTGCCAGCGCGGGCAATAACGTGTTCAACGGAGTTGTCGATACTGCTGCGAACGGCGGCACGTTGACCCCGGGTGACACTTTGAGCGGCGGAAGCAGTCTTAATAATACGGCAAACTTTGTCATTACGACTGCTGGAAAATGGACGGCCGCTGCTACTCTTGACGGCATTCAAACCATCAATTTCCGCAACACTGTTGCGGGCGGCGATACCCTCGATACATCCAATATCACGGGTGCAACGGCATTTTATACTTCAAGCTCGATTGGCGACTTGAAGCTTGATAGCATTCAGTCGGATGCCACCTTGGGTGTTAAAAACACAACCAAAACTCTTACGGCCAACTTCAAGGATGGTACGGTCACGGCTGGCGAAACCGTTTCCCTTGATTTGAGTGCTGCTGGAACGAAAGTTGGATCTACAATAACGCGTTCTAAAATTACTGTCGGTCACGATGCCGCCGCTGGCACTGCGACAGACCTCACCCTTGGCATTAATGCTACTAATGCCAACTACATCACGTATGATGATGGGGCCAACTCCACGGGCACATTCAAGACCTTGACGGTGACGGGCCAAGGCTCTGTGGATATTGCTCCGAACGGCACGGAATTTGACAACCTCACGTCCGTGAATGCTTCGAAGAATACTGGCGGATTGACTATCGGTCTTGGCGCTAATGCCAAGGACCTCACAATCGTTGGCGGATCGGGGAATGATTCCTTCGATCTGACTGGTGGCACGTTTAACGGAACTGATTCTGTGGATGGTGGCACCGGGACAGATACCTTGTCGATCAAGCTCGGTGATGCCGCTGCCTTTACCAAAGCAGCCCCCGTGACCAGCATTGAAACGCTGGGTCTGAAGTTGGGTGGTGCGCTTGCAGCAAATACGGCGGTGAATGCCAGTTACTTTGGTATTTCGAACATAAAAATCCTCGATGCCTTTACTGGGGCCGGTGCCGGCATGGATACGCTGACTCTCAACAATCTGACGGATGGTACGAACGTAACGTTTGACGCGTCGTCCGCTGCGGCAGGCACAATTGTTGTAGACGTTACAGGAGCGGTTGCCGGCACTTCCAATTCGGCGACACTGACCTTTGGCAAGGGTGTGGACTACAACACCAGTGCTGTAAATGTTTCTGCTACCGGTGTTGAGACAGTGACTCTGGCCACCAGCACGACCGCTGGTGCGGGTGCAGAGTTGAGTGCCCTTACTGACGCCGCGCTGACCACGTTGAACATTACAGGATCTGATGGTATTACGGTTGCTACAGCATTCGGTGCATCCAATGCTGTCACGACTGTCAATGCTTCTGGCGTCGTCAAAGATTCCACCGGAACTGTTGGTGGTGTTTCGATTACCATGACTGGTAATACGAAAGCTGTGACTTTCACTGGTGGCCAGGGAGCCGACACTTACGTCGCTTCGGCCAAGGGTGATACTGTCACGGGCGGAGAGGGTGCTGATATCATCACGCTTGCTGCTGGTAATGACATCCTGGTTTACAATGCCGCAAATGAATCTACCGCGACAGCAAAAGACGTCGTGGGTTCCTTCGTTACGACGGCAGATGTCATTCAATTCAACTCGTCTCTCCTCGTGGGAACTGCAAGCTGGAATGGTGCCGCAGCGTTCACAGCGACCGGCCACACGCAATTGAATATGTCCGGAGCTGACCTGCAGATCGACTACAATGGTGACACTGTCATCGACTCCGTGATCACTTTGACAGGTGTAACCTCCGCAACGTTTGGTTCTTCGAACTTTACGTTTGCCTAGGTAAGACACTGGTAAAAAGGCCGCTCCTTCGGGGGCGGCCTTTTTTATGGATGGTGATAACGATAAATTGTCTGTAAGCAGTAGTATCTATAAGTTCTCAAAAAGATTATTTTGAATACAATAACGACATATCCCTCTGGGGATTACTTTTTCATATAAGACAAACATTTTTTAATCAGGAGATCCTGATGCAAGACTGGACCGCTGGCTATGTGGCTGATATTGGTTATACTTACGGCTATTATACGGAACTGAACCCCTTACGGGTAAAATTGGCGTTTCTGAACGCCGGTCTACGATTTCCGGAAACAGGGACGGCTTGTGAGTTGGGCTTCGGTCAGGGGCTGAGCGTCAATATCCACGCGACAGCCGCCGTCACGCAGTGGCACGGCACGGACTTCAATCCTTCCCAAGCCGGGTTTGCCCGGGAATTGGCGACGGCCTCCGGCGGCGGGGCCAGACTCTATGACGACGCCTTTGCCGATTTCGCCACGAAACCCGATCTGCCCGACTTCGACTTCATCGGCGTGCACGGCATCTGGAGCTGGATTTCCGACGCCAACCGGGCGGTCATCGTGGACTTCGTGCGCCGCAAGCTCAAGGTCGGCGGGGTGCTCTACATCAGCTACAACACCCTGCCCGGCTGGGCGGCCTTCGCGCCCATGCGTCACCTCATGACCGAGCACGCCACCATGATGGGTTGCCAGGGCCAGGGCATCGTTCCCCGCATCGAGGGAGCCCTGGACTTTTGCGACAAGCTGCTGGCCGTGGAGCCGCTCTTCGCCAAGGCCAACCCGCAGATTGGCGAGCGCTTCAAGAAGCTCGCCGAACAGAACCGCCACTATCTGGCCCACGAGTATTTCAACCGCGACTGGGAGCCCATGCACTTCCGGACCATGGCCGAGTGGCTCTCGCCGGCCAAGCTCGACTACGCCTGCTCGGCCCACTACCTGGACCACGTCGACGCCCTGAACCTGACGGCCGCCCAGCAGGCCTTTTTGCAAGGCATCCCGGACCGGCTCTTTCGCGAATCCGTGCGCGACTTCATGGTCAACCAGCAGTTCCGCCGCGACTACTGGGTCAAGGGCGCACGGCGATTGAACGCGCTTGAACAGGCGGAAACGCTGCGCCAGCAACGCGTGGTACTGTTGACCCACCGGGCCGACGTCTCCCTTAAGGTTGCCGGGGCCTTGGGCGAAGCAAGCTTGAACGAGACGATCTATGCGCCGATCCTCGACGCCCTGGCCGACCACAAACCTAAAACCATCGGGCAGATCGAACAGGCCGTCGCCGGCAAGGACCTGAATTTCGCGCAATTGATGCAGGCCGTCATGGTCCTCGCCGGTTCGGGCCAGATCGCGGCGGCCCAGGACGAGGCCACGATCGGCAAGGCCAGAAAACAGACCGACAAGCTCAACGCCCACCTGATGCAGAAATCCCGGGGAAGCACCGACGTCAGCTATCTGGCCAGCCCCGTGACCGGCGGTGGGACAGGCGTCAATCGCTTCAAGCAACTGTTCCTGCTGGCCAAGGCCAGCGGCAGGAAGACGCCAGAGGACTGGGCCGGCACCGTCTGGCAGCTCCTTTCCGCCCATAACCAGCGGCTCATCAAGGACGGCGCCACCCTGGAGTCCCCGGAGGACAATCTCGCGGAATTGACCGCCCAGGCCAGGGAATTCGCCGCAAAAGAGCTTCCCATCCTCCACGCCCTCGGCATAGCCTGAGCCCCTGCCGTCGCGCCACGGACGACGGAACGTTCCAACGGAGGCAATGACGCCATGCGAAGACTGCACATCCTGTTCTTGTCGGTCGGGCTCCTGGTCGCGGCCATGACCCCGCCCGGGGCCCTGGCCGCGGACATCGTCGGCCAGTACACCCTGGACGGCGCCAATCCCGGCGGCCAGGGCCGGTACGCCGGCACGGCCCTGGTCCAGAAAAAGGGCGACACCTATGTCGTCGGCTGGAAGATCGGCAACCAGGAACTGGCCGGCACCGGCATCCTCGAAGGCAATTCCTTTGCCGTGGTCTACATCCCCCGCGACGCCAAGGGCGCCCCGGGCCTGGTGCTCTACACCCTCCTGCCGGGCGGCATGCTGACCGGCAAATTCACCAACCTGGGCGGCACAACCCTCGGCACCGAAACCTGGACGCCGGCGTCCAAGTGAGGCCGTCTCGCCCCAAGCCCCCCCGGCGGGCGTGAAGCCGACACCCGGGCCCTTTGCCGCGTCCCTGCAAAAGGCCCGGCACCTGGCCCAAACCGGCCGGGCGGACATCTGTCTGGCCCTGTGCCAGGACCTGGCCGCGCGCCACGGCGACGATCCCGAAGCCCTGCTCGCGGTCGGGGCGCTCCTCCTGTCCCAGGGATTCCTGGCCCGGGCCAGGGACTGCTTCGAGGCCGGCGGGAAGCTTGCGCCCCACGACCACCGCTTCGGCGTCAACCTGGCCAACGTGGACCGGGAGGCCGGGGACCACGCCGCCTGCCGCCGGCGCTACGCGGCCCTGGAACGCCTGCTGCCCGACAACCCGGTTCTGCGCCGCAACGCGCTGGTCAGCCTCGAATACGACCCCACGGCCACGGACGCCGAACGGCTGGCCAAGGCCCGCCAGTGGGGCGCCTGGGCCATGGCCCGCGCCGGGGGAACGCCCGACCGCCCTCCCCTGTCCGCCCTGTCTGGCCGGCCGCTGCGCGTCGGCTATGTCTCGGCCGATTTCTGCCAACACCCGGTCGGGCTCTTCGTCCAGGACGTGCTGGCCGCCCACGACCCCGGCCGCGTGGTCGTCCACACCTACGACGCCGGCAGCCACCGCGACGACGTGACCGAGCGCATCCGCCGCGTGTCGGTCTGGCGCGACGTGGCCGGGCTTGCCGACGCCGCCCTGGCCGGGCGCATACGGGCCGACGGCATCGACGTGCTGGTCGACCTCTCCGGCCACACGGCCGGCTCGCGCCTGACCGCCTTCGCCCTGCGCCCGGCCCCGGTGCTGGCAAGCTGGCTCGGCTACTTCGCCACCACCGGCCTGCCCGTCCTGGACGCCGTCCTCCTCGATCCCTGGCACGCCCCGCCCGGCACCGAAGCGTGGTTCACGGAAACCGTCGTGCGCCTGCCCCGCTCCCGGTTCTGCTACCGGCCGGTCCCCTTCGCCCCGGACGTGGCGCCGCCGCCGTGCCTGGACCGGGGCCACGTGACCTACGGCTGCTGCAACAACACGGCCAAGCTCAATCCCCAGGTGTTCGCCCTGTGGGCGGAAATCCTGCGCCGGGTGCCGGACGCAAGGCTCGTCCTCAAGTGGCGCACCTTCCGCGACGACGCCCTGCGCCAGCGCGTGCGCCAGACCTTCGCCGGCCTGGGCGTGGACCCCGGACGCCTGGACCTGCGCGGCCCGTCCTTCCACGCGGACCTGCTCCAGGAATACGCCGACATCGACATCGCCCTGGACCCCTTCCCCTTCAGCGGCGGCCACACCAGCTGCGAATGCCTGTGGATGGGCGTCCCCGTCGTCACCTGGCCCGGCTCGCGCCTGGTCTCGCGCCAGACGCTGGCCTTTCTCGCCAACCTCGACCGCCCCGACTGGCTCGGGCAGTGGGTGGCGGACAATCCGGCCGATTACGTCACCAAAGCCTGCGCCCTGGGCGCAAAACAGCACCAAATTGGTACAATCCGACACCAGCTGCGACCGGCCATGCAGGCCGCGCCCCTCACCGACGCCGCCCGATTTACGCGGGATCTGGAAGCGGCCCTTATCAACCTCTACCAAACCACCCGCGCAAAACAGCACCACCCCATGCCACCAAAACACACCGCCCTGCACATCGGAACCGACCCCCTGCCCAAAACCCTGCAAACCGAAGACTGGAAGGAAGTCCCGGCCGCCTCCCTGGCCAACCTCCCCGCCCTGCCCGACGCCAGCCTGGACGCCGTCCACTGCGCCCACCAACTCCAGTACCTGCCCCCCCACGAAGTGCCAGGGATGCTTGCCCAAATAGCCCGCGTCCTGCGCCCCCAAGGCTTCGCCGTCCTCACCTGCCCCGACCTCGAAGCCGTGGCCCAGGCCGTGGTGGAAGGCAAACTGCTGACCCCGGTCTACAACGCCGCCGCCGGCCCCATCACCCCGCTGGACCTCCTCTACGGCTACCGCCCCGCCCTGGCCGCCGGCCAAGCCCACCTCGCCCACCGCTGCGGCTTCACCCTGCCCGTCCTGACCCAGATCCTGCGCCAATCCGGCTTCGCCACGGTCGGCGGCCTGCGCCGCCCGGCCGGCCTGGATCTCTGGGTCCTGGCCAGCAAGGCCACGCGCGAGGAAGCCCCCTTCCGGCAGATGGTCCAGGCCCTTCTGGCAGGCTAGCCGTCACTTGACGCCGGGAGGCCGCAACCGGCATAGATGTCGGGTCTTTCCTGCCGTAAAGATTCAAAAGACCGTGTGCCGCGTCCAAAAAGGCGCACCAGCGGAAAGGGGTTTCCATGCGTCCTTTTTACAAAACGCTTCTGTGTGTGGGAGCCATGATCCTGCTGGTCATGGCCTTTTTTTTCCCCCTCCTGCGCGGCATGACCTTTTCCACTGTCGCCGGCTACCAGAACGAGGTCTATCCCTGGGCAGCCACGCCCAACGAAATGCATTTCACCCCGCAGTCAGACCAGGCGGAGCTGAGCTACCCGTGGCAGTCCTTTATCCACAATTCGCTAGCCAAAGGCGACCTGCCGCTGTGGAATCCTTACAGCTTTCTGGGAGAACCCTTTTTCAGCAACGGCTCGTCCGGCCTTTTCTATCCGCCGCGCCTGATCGTCTCGGCCTTGGGACTCTCACCGAGCCTGGCCCATGACGTGTTGTCGGTCTTCAACATCCTTGCCGCAGGGCTCTTCATGTTCCTCTTCATGCGGGCCCTGCGGTGCCGCCGGATCGGGGCGCTTCTGGCCGCGATCGCGTGGATGCTTGGCAGTTTCAACCTGGCCTGGCTGCATCTGGAAGTTTCCTCGCCGCTCACCATGTTCCTGCCGCTCGATTGCCTGTGCGTGCTGCGGGCCACGCGCCTGCGGCGATGGCAGGACTATTTCCTGGCCTGGGCCGTTCTCGGCCTGACCCTGGCCAGCGGCCATCTGCCGTTTCTCGGCATCGTCTTTGGCACGGCCGCCGCCTACGGCGCGGCCCTGGAGCTGGGCCATCTGGTGTCGGCCTGGCGCGGCAAGCGGCCGCGTTCCCACCCGCTTTGGCGGATGGGGTCGTTTTCGGTCCTGCCTCCCCTGCTGGCGGCGGTCGTCCTGGTGCCGACCCTCTGGTCCATCCACAGCTCGGTCAGGGGCAGTTACACCTACGAGACGGTCCACGAATCCCTGCGTGTGGCTCCGTTCGCCTTTTTGCATTCGTTTTGGCCGGCCTGGGGACCGGTGACCGAAAAAACCATGCACGAGATGGCCTTCGTCGGCACGCTCCTCCCGCTTTTGGCCCTCATCGGGCTTTTGCGGCGCAGACCCGGCCGGCTTTTTTTCGGAACCCTGGCCGTGGTCGTCCCCCTGCTCCTGCTCGACACCTTCCTCCTGCGCCTGGTCTTTACGGTCTTTCCCTGGATCGGCATCGTCCACAACCTGGGGCGGCTCTTTTTCCTGTGGAACTTCGCCCTGGCCGGGCTGGCCGGCATCGGCCTCGGCAACCTGATCGCCTGGGGCCGATACCGGCTCCGGCACAAGCGGCTCGCGCCCCACTGGAAACGGCGGCTGGTCTGGCTGCCGCTTGGGGTGGTGCTCTTCACGGCGGCCCAGCTCGTGGCCTATGGCTACAAAATCAATCCGACCTTCCACCCCCGCACAAGCGCGTTCCTTTTCCCGGCCACGCCGCTTGTGGCCGCGCTCCGGGGCTTGGACCCAAGCGACCGCATCGTGCCCCTGAGTCCCACCGCCCCGGACGGCACCTGGATGAAGCCCCTGTTCAACGCCGCCACCACCATGGTCTGGTCCATCCCGAGCGCCGGCGGCTACGACAGCGTCATCCCCGGCCGGACCTACCGGCTGCTCGAGATCGTGCGCGGCCGGTCCCTGGAGGAGATGCTGCAAACGGCCAGGGGCGAAACGATCATGGCCGGCTTCAACCCCAAACGGGTGCGGTTCGACCTGCTGCCCCGGCTGGGAATCAGCTATCTGGCCGGCGTACCCCAACTTGGCGAGAAGCAATACTGGCCGGACGGCGGGGCTCCGCCCCTGGAACTCACCTCCGTGTACGACGGCCCGGACGGCATGGTCTGGCGCGTGGCCGGCGTCCAGGCCGGCCCCCGGATCGCCGCCAGGGCCCTGGTGGTGGACGGACCGGACGCCGCCCTGGCCGCCGTGGCCGGGCCGGCCGGGCAGGCGGCCGGATCGGTCATCCTGGAGCGAAAGGACGTCGAGGACGGCCCGTCCGCGCCGGCTGGATCGGACGGGCCGGCGGAGGCGGACGCGGGGGCCCGGATTTCCGTGCGCCACCGCACCAACAACGCCCTTGTCGTGGAGGCGAACTCGCCGGGCGCGGCCTTTCTGGTCGTGCCCGAATCGTGGGATGCCGGCTGGTCGGCCAGGGTCAACGGCCAATCGACGCCGGTGCTCCACGCCGACTACGCCTTTCGCGCCGTCCGCATCCCGGCCGGCGTCTCCGAGGTCGCCTTCACCTACCGCCCAGCCGGGCTGATCGCCGGGGCCCTCCTTACCGTGGCCGGGACGGCCGGGGCGCTGTTCGTGGCCCGACGCCTGGGCAGGAGGCCAGGGCCCAACGCCTGATCCAGGGCGGTCCAGAAGCGGCCG
>NZ_CM001370.1 GCF_000177215.2 Solidesulfovibrio carbinoliphilus subsp. oakridgensis
GCTGTCGGCCTTTTGGGGCGTAGTGGACGCGCCACCGGCAACAACCTTCACTTTGAAGTGATGATGAACGGCAGGCCCTCGGACCATCGCCGACACATCCTGACGCGAGCACCCTGTTGCGGAAGGATGTGCGGGGCGGTTGACATTTCAATAAAAGATATGGAGGCGTCATGATTTCTTTAAAAAAGTCTTATAAATTTGCGATTGTTGCGCTCTTGGTCTTAATCATAGCTTTTTTCGATTACGCCACCGCACTACATCTATCTAAAATTGATATTGTATATCGTGAATTGTATTTTATTCCAATACTCATTGGAGCGTATTGGTTCGGAAAAAAGGGAGGAATATTCACGTCTCTCGCTTCATCGGCCGTGTACCTCCCGTGCGCCATGCTGGGAACTCCTTTGGGCAGCGCCACCTATTTTAGCAATATGCTGGAAATAGTTTTCTTCAATGCGGCTGGATATTTTGTCGGTACTTACTACGATCTTCGAAGATCACAGTTCACCTTGGCTTCAAGCGACTATGAGGAAGAGCTACCCAAACCAAGCAAGAACATACTCTTCAGCATTTATAGCGCAGAAAATACAGTTAGAGCAGCTCGCTATTTGGCCGACAACTTTTCGCATCAAAGCACAACAACCATCACAATGGTGGGACTCATAAGAGTTCAATCGCAAGATATTTTTGCTACAAAACAAGAATTCAATGTGGCATTTGAAAAATCAAACACCGAAATGAGCATCCTAGTGGAACGCGTCAAAACTATCTTGCTTCAGGGAGGAGTATCCGAAACGAACATTCGAGAACGAACGATAACTGTCGAAGGAAAGACCATGGCAAAAGAAATCTTGGAAGAGCAGCATCGTGGCCATTACGACATGATCATCGTAGGATGCACAAAGATGCCCAAAGCTCAAGAACTTCTTTTTGGAAACACGAATGTTGCTCTTGTTCGGGAAGCACCATGCCCTGTGCTTATTGTTTGTTGATTTTCAATGAGCCATGAGGAGGCGTCATGAACCTGAAGGCAATCATGATCGTGGGATCAATCGTCGTGGTCACGGCCCTGCACTACGGCGTCGCGCCCAGCCATCCCGCCTTGCATCTGCTGCACCGTGAGCTCTACTTCATCCCCATCCTGCTGGCCGGGTTTTGGTTCGGCCTGCGCGTGGCCTTGCTCACCTCCCTGGCCATTACCGTGCTCTATCTGCCGCCAATTTTATCCGGGAAGATGCTCCACGACACGCCCGCCACCGTGATTGCCCAACTTATCATGTTCAATGTGGTGGCCCTGCTCATGGGGCTGTTGGAGGATCGCCGGGCTAGGGAGCAGGAGCGGCTGCTTGGAGCCGAAAAAATGGCCCTCCTCGGCCGGGCCGCCGCTGCCATCGGCCTGGAAGTCAAGGATGTCGTCGTGGCATTGCGTCGCTTGGTGCGTGAGGGGGGCGGGTTCCGCAATCCCGGCGTGGAACCCGACGTCCAGTGCGAAATCGACCGCCTAGATCATCTCCTGTACGCTCTGGTGCGCGTTATCCCATCCCATCAAGTTCCTGCCATATCACTCGACATCAACGACCTGGTGACCGCCAGTGCCGCCCGCCTTGAGAGTGTGGCTCACAAGGTCGGGGTCAAGTTGATGGTGGAAAACGATCCGGCGGGTTGCCGCACCAGAGCCGTATCCGAAGAGTTCGGCGGCATCATCGACGCTTTGGTGAAAAATGCCGTGGAGGCCTCGCCAGCCGGGGGCATCGTCACCATCGCAACCGGGCGTCAGGGCCAATTTTGCCTGATCACGGTACGCGACAAAGGGCAGGGTATCCCGCCGGAACACATAGATAAAATTTTCATGCCTTTTTTTAGCACAAAGCCACGCGGCCATGGTTTGACCTTGGCTTCGACCAAAAAGTTCCTCAAGGATATCGGTGGAGACATAACCGTGGAGAGCGAGCCTGGCAAGGGCGCGGCCTTCCACTTGCATATACCCAGGGAGCGCGCAGGCGACGAACCCCTCATGGGGTTTGGGGCCTAGGCCGTCGAAAACCTCCCCTCCGGTTTGGAATAACCAGGCGGACAGGATCGTTCAGGAGACAGGCATGGCTGATGACGAAAAAAAGCCTCTGTTTGAGGAAGGGACCGTCATTAACGACAAGTGGACGATCTTGGATCATATTGCCACTGGCGGCAAGGGCGAGGTCTACCTAGCTAAGCAGCGGGACCTGGAGCGGCGGGTGGCCTTGAAAATCATGTCCCGGGCGTTTCTGGAAAGCTTGGCGGACGACGAGGCGGAGGTGGCGGTTGAGCTGGAACGGTTTCGACGGGAAGTACAGGTCATGGCCCGACTGCGCCACCCCAATATCCTCCAGGTGTTCGACTACGATCAAGTGGATATCGACGGTTCTCCTCTGAATTATCTCGTCATGGAATACGTGCCAGGCCCGACCCTGACCCAGACCATGCCCGAAGAGGGTTTGGGGAGCGACGAAGCGACTCTCAAGAGCTGGATACGAGAATATTTCCTGCCCGTCTGCAACGGCATGGAGGCTGTACACGCCCAGGGCGTCATCCACCGCGACCTCAAACCCGCCAACGTGCTCATCGACGATGGGACGCCCAAGATCGCCGACTTTGGACTGGCCGGGGGTAACGTGCGCGATTGCGTGACTCAAGACCACCACATCATCGGCACCTTGCCCTACATGGCCGAGGAGCAGTTCCTGGACTTGAACCTAGCCGACATCCGGGCCGACGTCTTCTCCCTGGGGCGGGTTCTGTTCGAAGCCGTGGCTGGGAAAAAGGCCCTGAAAAAAGCCAAGCCGTTCGAAACGGTGGGGTTGGAAAACCCGGTCACCGACTTCCAAAAGCGCCTGGATCGGATCATCCGGCAGGCCACCGCCAAAAAGGTGGCCAAGCGCCTGCCATCAATCCGAAGCCTGCGCCAGACCCTAGAAGATCTTGTGGTCGAAGCCCCGGTCAAAGAGACCCGCCAGGCCGCCCCACACCGCACCGCTTGGTTTGTCTCCGCCGTCGTCCTGGCCGTGCTTTTCGGAGGAGGGCTGCTCTACCATTTCCTGTGGCAAATGCCGTCACGGCAGATTGGACAGGAAGCGGTGAATACGGAAATGACCGCGCCGTCCTCTACGCCACCTGCCGCGCCGCAGTCGCCGTCAACGGCGGAGGCCCCGGCCGGTCATCATCCCGGCGAGGCCGCTCCCCAGCCCCCCCTGGCCCCGGGCGAGACGCCACCTCCACGTTTTTCAGGACGAAACGGCTCGACATTTCTCATGGTTCCGGGCGGCGAGATTTCCCCTGGGGTCGATGGAGCGCCGGATACGGTGCTTGTGCCGTCGTTTTATATGCAGGAAACCCAAATCACCAATCATCAGTTCGTCATGTTCTTGAATCTGGTGCGCGACCGCGTCACAATCAAGGAAGGGGCGGTTTCTGGTGAAGATGGAATATGGCTGCTGTTGGGGGAGATCTCCCCTTGGTATGAGCCTATCACCTATCGGCAGGGCATGTTCGTGATGGACCCGGCCACGGCCATGAACCCCGTGGTCAGGGTCTCCGCCAAGGGAGCACGGGCTTTTGCCGACTTCTACGGTTCCCGCCTGCCCACGGTGGCCGAGTGGCGGCTGGCTCAACGATTGGGGGAAGATGTTGGAAAGACCAATTCGCTCGCACCGTCCCGAGTCCCTTTTGTGCTTGCTCAGGGCATGGAAATGGACGGATGGTGGCAGGAAAGAACCCCGCCCAAACAGAAACAGGTCAAACCAGCTGTTCCGACTAAACCGAAGCAAGTCAAACCGGCCATCCCGGAACGCAAGCTTTTTTCAGTGGCCGACGCACCGGCCAACCGGCTTGGCATCCGGGGGCTTGGGACAAATATCAACGAGTGGACCACCATGGTGATCGGTACAGAGACGCATTACTTTGTCACCGGCGGCCCGCCGACCGACGCATCCTTAATTGAACCGCTCAAGCGTCAGTCCTGGGAAGGCTTTGCTGACGTGGGATTTCGCACGGTCATCCCCATGCCCCAGCCCCAATCCTCATTGTAATCGAAGGCAGCCATGCAAGCATTCGGGGCGAGCGATCAAGGTCGGGTCAGACGCCAAAACCAGGACCGATTCCTGGTCAAGGAATTCCCAGATGGCTCCATGCTTCTGGCCGTGGCCGACGGCCTTGGCGGCCAGGCTGGGGGCGATGTGGCAGCCCAGGCGGTTGTTGACGCCCTGGCCCGTCTGGAACCAGACGGCGGGTCGTCGGAATGCCTCTTGGCCTTGGCCGTGGAGACGGCTGAGCACGTTATCCGTGAGAAAACATTGATTGACCCGCGTTTGGAAGGCATGGGTTCCACTGCCACCGTGGCTTGGGTACAAGACGGCTTTGCCGTTTACGCCCATCTCGGCGATAGCCGCCTCTATCTGTGGCGAAAGGACATCCTCTCTCAGATTACCACCGATCACACTTTTCTTCAGGATTTTTTGGATGACGGCAGTATCACCCCGGAACAAGCCAAAACACATCCTTTCCGGAATATACTGGAAAAGTGCGTTGGTTGCGCCGGGTCTGAGCCTGACACTGGGAGCATTGTCCTGCATGAGGGTGACACTCTCATTTTGTGCACAGACGGATTGTTCAAGGAGTTGCAAGAGGCGGACATCGCCACTGTCATGGCCTCGAACGGAACGACGCAGCAAATGGCGACCACATTACTCAATCAGGCCCTGGCGGCTGGTGGCCGAGACAACACCACCGTTATCGTGATGCAATCGACTCCGACATCCAGCAACAGCTGACGGGTACGCCCCCCTCTAAGGGGTAAACCCAACATTCATGTCACCAGGTATCAAGTAGCTTCGAGCAGGCCCCTGGGCGTGAGAGGTCTGACAAGCAAATCACAAATTTTCAACTTGTTGCATCGCACTGGGCGTTCCTGTACCGGTTCAGGCCAAAGAGGTTTTTTCTCAGGCGGAAGTATGCGATACTGGAACTGGGTGTTACCGCCTTCCATCGAAGTTTCCATAACGTCCGTTCCGGGGCATCACCTTTTCAACCATCCCAACACCTTACCCTGAACGGGCCGCATCGAGGCCGCCAGGAATCGCCCAAACGTGCCAGGGCCGTATACGAATCTGTTTTAGCGTATGCAGCTCGCGCACGCTTCGCTATTTCCGTCAGCACGACCAGACAAGGATCACCTGGAGCTTCAAACGCAGAAAACCCCGTGTGGAGATTCCCGTCGATTTTCCCAGCCATCCAATGTCACGGCCAGAATAGCGTTTTTTCTTCCACTATGGGAGGGCATACCAAGAGCCCTTCCCGGTCCCATAACGCGTTAAATGCCCTTGTTCAACAAGTCGCCGGAAATGCACCTTTAGCGTGTTACGACTAGCCCCCGTCACTTTGGCCATTTCGCCAATCGTAACGCGCCCATGTTGCCGCGCTTGCTCGATGATCTGTGCCGCAAGTTCTGGCAACGTCGCGAGCGTGATTTTTTCTCGCTCCACCTTAGCCGCTAGACGTCGTTTTTGTTGCGCTAGGGCTTGAAGAAAAAACAAAATCCAAGGTTGCCAGTTCGGCGTATCGGTGCGGATCGTCCCCTGTGTTTGGCGCAATGCAAGATAATAGGCCTCCTTGCTGTTTTCTATGACGCTTTCCAAAGAGCTATAAGGGACATAAGTATAGCCCGCCTGCAACAAGAGAAGGGTTGTCAAAATACGGCTCAAACGACCGTTGCCGTCTTGGAATGGGTGAATTTCTAAAAAAACAACCACAAATACGGCAATCAGCAAAAGCGGATGTAGTCGTCTCGTTTCTCGGGCCTCGATATACCACTCGACAAGCTCAGCCATTAGCCTTGGCGTATCGAATGGCGAAGCTGTCTCAAAGATGATGCCGATTTGCTGGCCTGTCTCGTCAAACGCGACGACACTGTTCGGGAGTGTTTTATATCCCCCACGGTGGCGGTCGTCCTTTTCGCTGTGGCGCAGAAGGTCGCGGTGAAGCTGCTTGATATGGTTCTCAGTGAGCGGAATGTGGGGCCATACCTCAAAGATCGTTCCCATTGTTTCCGCATAACCGGCCACTTCCTGTTCGTCACGCGTGATAAAAGAGTTGATTTTAAGGTCGGAAAGAAGGCGTTCAACCTCACGGTCAGACAGCTTGGCCCCTTCAATCCGGGTTGATGACCCGATGCTTTCAATCGTGGCGACATGACGCAGGGCGTTCAGGCGTTCGGGAGCCAACGCGCCAAGGGCACGCCAAGCGCCCTTAAACTCGTCACATTCTGCGATTATCGCCAAAAACTCCGGCGTGATGCGGATGCTGTCTGTTTTGATCATGTGAGTCCCTTACACCCATATTTACACCCACATTCACCCATAAGTCCAGTTTGAAGCGTGTCCCTCTGTTTCGCCAATGTTGACCCTCTCCCGGTGTCCCCTCACCGGAAGGGCGTGGTGGAGTGCGAAGTTTTTGTGGCGAGAGAGGAGAAGGGGAATGGACAGAGATGCCCCTTGATTAAATCCGCCAGCCTCCTCTATTCGCACCAGAAAATGCTTGATTTACCGAGCTAAAAATTTGTATACACCCCTCAATAGGGGGCAAAAATGAGTGTGATCATCGCTTGCTCAAATAACAAGGGAGGGTCAGGGAAAACGTGCTGTTCCGTTACTCTAGCCCATGCACTCGCCAATCGGGGGAAAAGGGTACTCGTCTGCGACCTTGATACTCAATGCAACGCCACGTCTCTCCTGCTTCGGATAGGGGATACTCCACGAAATAGCCTCTACGAACTACTTTCGGGCACAGCCGAAACAGCCGACTGCATCTATCCATCGAAGTATGAAATGGTCGATGTCCTCCCCAATGTGGAGGAGGTCGCGGCTATGGAGTTCGACTTGATTAAGGAAGCTGACCTAAAGCTTCCATTACTACGCGATAGATTGCGTCCGCACGCCGACGCAAAGTACGACTTTGTCTTTCTGGACTGCCCACCCAACTTGGGGTTCTGGACCATGTCTGCCCTCATATCGGCCAATTTAGTCATCTCACCTACGGTTTCTGGGTCAGGTTTCTCACTGGATGGACTTCTGCGAACCATTAAATTGATCAAAGAGATTCAGCAGGACACAAACCCAGGCCTACGATTCTTCCGACTCCTCATCAACAATGTGGACCGCAGAACAACCATGGGGAAGGTCACTATGGCGCAACTGGCTGACAAGCTAGGATCAGAAATGATCTTCTCCACTACCATCCCAGCAAGCGCTCAATTCCAACAGGCCGAACACCTACGGGAGACGGTCTTGCGCCAGAACACTAAGGGACCTGGGGCAAAGGCGTATCGTGCTTTGGCCCAAGAGGTCTTGGATTTGGTCGGAGGCTGATATGACCGAACGCAAGGGAATTTCCAGCATCCTATCCAAAGTTAAGCCAGCGGCAGAAAGCACGCCAGAAGGAAGGACTCACCCTACCGCCTTCGATAAGTTTATGGCGACTAGTCCGCTTGATGCCGAACCCAACTTGGCCGATATCGCTAGGCAGATTTCAACACATTCACGGCGAGATAGTCAGATTGGGTCAGACCAAATCAGACCAGATCAGACCGAGCACCCGAATCGAGCACCCGAATCGAGCACCCATGACGGACACCCGAACCGAACACCTGAACCGGGTGTTCGACCCGAACCGAGCACCCGAACCGAGCACCCAACGCGGGCACTCGGTTCGAGCATCCGCATTGGACACCCGATTCGAACACCCGAACCGAGCACTCAACCCGAACACCCGCAGCCAAACCTGATCAAGCTGTGTCCTCCGGTAGAGGCTGCCACGCTAGCCCAAAAAACATTGCTTCGCTATTTTCAGGTGAACGGGCCACATGTCACAAATTATGATTTAATTGCAGCGGAAACAGACGTTCCCAGGGGAACGGTGCGCCGCGTGGTGAAAAAATTTGTCACGCTTGGAATGCTCGAAAAACGACCATGGAGAGAGGGTAATAAGCAGGGGGTTTTCTTCGCCCTACTCCACAACCGGGCACCCGAACTGAACACCCGAACCGAACACCCGTTTCGGGCACCCGAACCGGGCACCCGAAACGAACACGCACCACACTCTCTTAAGATAGATAGATTAAATACTCTATCTATCTCTCAAGAGACGCTAGCCATGACCTGGCCCCATCTGGTCCGGGCCGGCTTTGGCGCGGACCAGATGGAGCAGATCGTGGATAACCTGGACCAGCTCGGCAAACCCACCGACCGCATCGTCGCCGGCCTGGACCATGCCGAATGGGAATTAGAAAACGGCAAAATGCTGGACAAGGCTGGCCAGCCCGTGGCCGATCCATGCTCATGGGTGTTCACTGCCCTGGCCCGAACCGGCTACTACCGCCGGCCCAAAGGCTACGTCAGCCCCGAGGAGCAGGCCGCCAAGGACGCCGAGGCCGAAGCCAAGGCGGTTGTCGCCGCCCGGCAGGCCGCCGAGCAAGCCCAATTCGAGGCCTGGCGGGATGGGCTCTCGCCCGACGAGCTTGCCGACGCCCTGCGTGGCCACCCAGGCGGCCCGAAGGATGCATGGCTGAAGAAAATGTGGCGTGACCGCAGGAACTAATTCCGGCTCATCCTCTCCCGAAATCCCCGCCCTGATAATTGCGCCTTCGCCCTCTTCCACCGCCGATCCCCTCTCGGATGGTGTCCTGGGACATCTCCAATCCGCACCAGAAAGCCGCCTACAGGGCCTCTGTTGCATTTTTTTGGCTTTCTCCAGGTCTTGGGCCATCCAAGTGTGTGGCGGCCCCGGAAACGGCCTTCTCGGGCGTTCTGGCGGGAACCCTGGTTGTGGAGGCGAAAAACACCGTTTCTTCACCCGCTCCCGTTCTAGGGCATTCTCCAGCCGTGGACCTTGCTGGTTTCGGAATTGGGGAAGGGGTAGCAAACGCCGTTTTTGACCTGCCAGCCATCGCCCTGGCAGCGCATGAGCCGTTGCAACTCACCCTGAGTGGCGAACTGGTACACGGCCTTGCCCTCCTTGCTTGCGGCCCATTTGGCCAGTTCCGGCAGCTGCGCGATTTCTTTCGTGACGCCATCCTGGGCATAGCGCCAGCCGGCATACCCGCCGGCGGCGAAGAAGAGGAGGGCGGCGAGCATGGCCAGACCAACCCACATCTTTGCCCGGTCCCTGGTTATCCTGGGGGCCTCGGTCAACTGCTGGGTGATTCGCTGGCCGGCGGCCTCGGCTTTTCTCGACGCCTCTTCCAAGGCCCTGATAGACAGGCCCACGGTCTGAAGCTCGGATTTCATTTGCGCGACGTGTTTGCCCATGGCGGCCACGTCGTCCTGGTGGACGGCCACCACGTCGCGGATGTTCTCGAAGATTTCTTCAACGTCCTTGTTCACGTCTACGCCCCCGCCGGCCACCACTTGATGAATTTTTCCTTGTCGGCCGGATGGCACCACCATTTTTTGTGCTCACCGTCCCATCTCGCGCCCAGAGCCTTGGCAGCGTCTTTTTCCTCAATAGGTACGTTGAGATAAAACCTCACAGCCGCAGGCGTGGCCAGATGGTTCTTGACACCAGCAGATCCATGACCGGAATTTTCTGATTCTTCTTCCTGGGACTTCGTCTTCATTTCCGCCTTAGCCTTGGCATCATGCTCAAACTTTTTTCGGCCAATATCTTCGAAAGAGTCACGCTCCGCTTCGAGCTTTTCAAACCCGGCGACTAGGATGCCGAGAATCACGTTATCCGGCTGATCCTGCAAGCCGGCTTTCCAGACGAGTCCACCAAGTTTCATTTTGACGTTGGCCTCTTTTTTCCTGGCCTCTTTTCTTATTTTGGCGGCTTCCTCTGCCAGCTTGGCGCGCTTCTGCTCAATTTTTTTAAGCCGTTCCTCGGCCGTCAGCTTCGTTTTTTCAGCCATTTCGAGAGCCTCCTCAAAAATATAGGAAATGAATCATAGACCTTAGGGATAATGTCAAGGCAGCGATGGAAAAAACTTCCAAACGGCCAACGGATGCCTTAAAGCTGGAGCCGAAGAATGAGGCTACACGCAATATATGTTTTGGCAGAGCCAAAACATTGCGCCCCACTTCCGTGGGGATAAAGTCAAAAAACAAAAGGCGTTAAATAGGAATATGGCTTGCTGCTTCGCGGGCTGCTCTATCGTCGGGATGTCAACGGGCACATCCGGCGTCGCCGTGGCCGCCTATATCGACCGCGATAGGTACACTCGCGACCTGACCGGCGAAACTTTCGACTTCCGAAACCACAAAACGGACGAGCCAGTGCTGGCTCGCGGATTTGAGCTTCCCCCTGGTTCTCCAGGGTGGGACAAACAGCGCCTTTGGGATGAGGTGGATAAGGCGGAAATAGCCACCAAGCACCTTGCCAGGACCGGTGAAGTCCGCCTTCGAGCGGGTGCCCAGCTGGCCAAGCATTACGTCTTCGCCTTGCCGAAAGACGTGCAGATCACCGACGCCCAACGCATCGAAATGGCGCGGCAGCATATCCAGGAACAATTCACGGATAACGGCCTGGCCTGCCAGTGGGCGATCCACATGCAGGCGGGCAATCCGCATCTTCATGTCCTGGTGACAACCCGCCGTCTTGGGCGCGAAGGGCTCGACAAGCACAAGGCCACGGACCTGAACCCAGACTTTGCCCGGAAAAATGGCAAAGGGTTCGTCTCGACCCAGGACCGAATCAGCGAAAAATGGGAGGCGTTTCAAAATCGCTATTTCGAGGAACGGGAGTTTGAGTTGCGCGTTGATCCTCGCGGGGTCGTGTTCCAGCTCCACGAGGGCAAGGCCCGACACATCGAGGCGTCATGGAAGACGGCCGAGAACGAGGCCCGTCTTGAAGACGCCCGGCAGACCGCGCTGGTGGAGCCGAAAACGATCCTTGAAAAGCTGACCGCCCGGCAATGCCTGTTCACGGAGCGTGAGCTCAATGCGGTGCTCAAAAAGGCCGGCGTGGAGGACATGATCGAACGCGAGGCCGCGAAGCAGCGGGTGTTGTCCTGCCCGGAGTGCGTGAAGCTCTACGACGGGCAGGGTCAGGAAACGGGGCTCTACACGTCCACGCTCGTGCGGGCCGAGGAACGGGCGATCCTGGAGCTGACGGACCGGAAGATGCGGGAGGGCGGCGGCCATGTTTCGGAACGAGCGCGGCAGCAGGCGCTTTCCCGCAAGACCTTGGACCCGGAGCAGCGGGAAGCCTTCGACGTGATGACGGCCGCAAACCGGCTTTGCGTCATTCAGGGCCGGGCGGGGGCCGGCAAGAGCTACACCATGGGCGCGGCCCGGGACGCTTTCGAGGTCGACGGCTGGCGGGTGGTGGGCTTGGCCCCGACCAACACGGTCAGCCGGGACATGCACACGGACGGTTTTCAGGAGGCGTCCACGGTCCATGCGGAGCTTTTGCGCCAGGAAAAGGCGCGCACCAACCCGCGCAGCCGGGTCAAGGCCTGGGACCGCAAGACGGTTGTTTTCGTCGATGAAGCGGCCATGCTGGATAACAGGACCATGCATCGCCTGCTGCAGCAGGCGGACGTTTCCGGGGCGAAGGTCGTCATGATTGGCGACGACGCGCAGCTGGCCAGCATCCAGCGTGGGGGGATGTACACCGAAATTCGGCAGAAAACGGATAGTGCCTTGATTTCGTTGGTCAGGCGGCAGAAGCAAGATTGGATGCGGCAGGCCAGCATGGATCTTGCCGATGGGAAGATCAAGGAGGCCATGACGGCTTACCAGGAACACGATTGCATCAAGGCAGCAAAGGAGCCGATAGAGGTATTATTGCAGGATTGGAAACGGGACGTCGCGCGAAATCCCGACGTTAACCGATTCATTTATGCTGGAATAAATACGGAAGTGAACCGTATAAACGACGCCTGCAGCAAGACCATGCGGGAGCTGGGGAAGGTGCGTGGTGGCATCACCTATGCTTGTGAGAAAGGGGAAAAGAAGTTTCAGCAGACGATAGGAGTTGGAGACAGGATTCAATTTAACGCCACGGCGAAGAATATTGATAAGAATTTGATCAATGGAAATTTTGGCACTGTTCAGAAACAAAGTCAGAAGCAGATTGAGGTCAGGCTTGATAGTGGGGCGATGGTTTCTTTTAACCCTGGGGAGTACAAAGGGTTTGCCCTTGGGTATGCCGGGACGGTCTACAAAGGGCAGGGAAAGACGCAGACAGATGTTTACGCCTTGCACGGGGTGACCTGGAACAACCGGACAACCTACGTCGGCGCTACCCGGCACAAGGGCAATTTCACGCTCTACGTGGACAGTGAGAAGGTCAAGGGCTTCGAGCAGCTGGCCCGGAGCATGAGCCGGAGCCAGGACCGCGCCTCGACGCTTGGCTATCTGGACGAGCGTCAAGCTAACCAGGTCAAAGAGCGGGGGAGGGACCGGGATGGTCCGGCTTTGACGTTGCCAGGGCGGTCGCGGGTAGAGGAGCCTTCCCTGGATGCTCCCAAGCTGGAGATTGATCCGGAGCGCCTCCGGGCGGCCCGAGAGGCCAGGGACAGGCAGGAACGCTTTGCCAATCCGGAGAAGGCCCGGGAACACATCCAGGCCAAGGCCAGGGAGTTGCGGGAAACGATCACGGCCAGAGACAAGCACAAGGCCGCCATGGTGAAGATGCGGCCCGAAAGCCTGGATTACCGAGCGGCTGTGAAAAAGCTGGTCAGGCTGGAAGGGAAGGAGCAGGAAGCGGACCTGGTTTTGAGGAAGTCTTGCAAGGAGCTGGCGGGGACGCTTGGCAAGCAGGCTGTCAAGGCGGAAATAGCCAAGGTTTTCGGTCTCGAAAAAGCCGGCGTCTTCATGCAGCAGTGCGGCCTTGAGAAGGCTGTCAAGCACCAGATCAAAGGCATGGACTACAGCCGCTAGGCTTATCGAAAAGGCGAACTTGGGTTACAGTTTACGCCGTGTTCATTTGGAGTATTCTGCTATTACGATAGCACTGGCCCCGTTGCTGCATCGCCACCTACGGGAAACCTGCCGACTATCTTTGAAGCTTTGCCAGTAATGTTTTTCGTGTGATACCAAGCTGCTTGGCTGCCTCGGTCTTATTGCCACCCGTCACCTCCAACGCCGCCAATATGGCCTCCCGCTCCACCGCCTCCAGCGGTAAAATTTCCGCTGGACCTCGCTCAATCAATTGGTTCGCATTCTGCTCCTCGTGGGCCTTTTCCTGGTTTACGCTTAAAGGCAGTTCTTTCTCTGTGACGAAATCTCCCGGCATGAGTACGACCGCCCGCTCCACGGCGTTTTCCAGCTCGCGGACGTTGCCCGGCCAGTCGTACTTAAGGAGCATGTCCATGGCCTGGGGCGTGAATCCCTTGGCGACCTTCCTGTTCGCCTCCGCGAACTTGTGAAGGAAGTGCATGGCCAAAAGCGGTACGTCCTCCCCGCGATCTCGAAGCGGTGGGACAGTGAGGGTCATGACATTGAGGCGATAATAGAGGTCTTGCCTGAACCTTCCCGCTTCAACTTCCGCTTTCAGATCGCGGTTTGTCGCCGCCACGATGCGGACGTCCACCCGCAGGGCGTTGTCGCTCCCCACCCTTTGGATTTCCCGCTCCTGGATCACCCGGAGGAGTTTTGCCTGCATGGCGGAAGATATTTCTCCGATTTCGTCGAGAAAGATCGTCCCCTTGTTGGCCTGCATAAAACGGCCTTCGCGCCGCTTGTCGGCTCCCGTGAAGGCTCCCTTCTCGTGGCCGAACAGCTCCGATTCGAGAAGCGTTTCGCTTAAGGCCGCGCAATTCACGGTGACGAGCGGGCCGTTTTTGCGGGGACTGTTGAAATGGATGGCCTTGGCGATCAGTTCCTTGCCCGTGCCGGACTGTCCGGTGATGAGCACCGTCGCCTCGGAGGGCGCGACCATGGCCACCGTCTCCATGAGCCGGCGCATGGCTTCACTGCGGCCGACAATATTTTTGGGATCAAAAGAGGAAACAAGGCGTTGCCGAAGCTCCTGGTTCTCGGCCTTGAGAGATACGTGCTCTAAGGCCCGCTCCATGGTTAATCGCAGCACATCGAAGTCCAGCGGCTTGGTCAGGTAGTCGTACGCTCCCGCCTTGATCGCTTCCACCGCCGATTCCACATTCGAATAGGCGGTCATGATGAGGATGGGGATGGAGGGATTATACGCCTTGATTTCCTTCAGCGCCTCGATGCCGCCCATGTCCGCCATGCGCACGTCCATGAGGATGAGATCGAAGGGCTTTTCCCTGGCCAGCGTAACGGCCTTTGTCCCGTCGTCGGCCCCTGCCGCCTTGTACCCCCAGCCGTTGATAAGAGCCAAAAGAATGGTGCGGTGCCCCTGGTCGTCGTCAACGATCAGAACGGTCGCTTTATGCTTTGCGGTCATGAAGCAACTCCTTCCGGCCGCCCCACAGGCAGGAGGATGTTGAAGGTGGTGCCCCGGTCGGGGGTGCTCTTAACCTTGACCTCTCCCCGGTGGGCCTCGATGATCTTTTGCACAATGGCCAAGCCAAGGCCGGTCCCGGAGGATTTTGTGGTGAAGTAGGGGTTAAAGATGCTCGACAGGCTCTCGGGCGCAATCCCCTTGCCCGAATCTTCCACCTCGATCCGCACGCCCCCTCGGCCGTCGGCGGCTGCCCTGACGGCAAGCGTCCCGCCGTTTTCCATGGCCTGGATGGCGTTGAGGTAGAGGTTGAGTAAGGCCTGGGTGAGGCGGTCGGGGTCGATGGCGATGACGGGCAGGCCTGCATTCCGGTCGAAGGTGACTGTGATTTTTTTTCCTTCGGCGTCCTGGCGGACCAGCCGGAGGGAATGCTCGATGAGACTGCCCACGTCCGTCGAACGCGTCTTCAGGTCCGATGGCCGGGCAAAGTCCAGGAGTTCCGTGATGACCCGGTTGAGCCTGTCCACCTCCTGGGCCATGACGGCGGCTAGCTCCCGGCCCTGGCTACCCTCGGCGCACTGCCCCTCGAAGTATTTGGCGAAACCCTTGATTGAGGAGAGGGGGTTTCTGATCTCATGGGCGACGCCGGCGGCCAGGCTGCCCAGGGCGGCGAGTTTTTCCTTGCGGCGCACTTCTTCCTGGAGCCTTCTTACCTCGCCCAGGTCCCGGAAAATGAAGAGATTGCCCAGGTGGGTTCCCTCCTCATTGAGAATCTTCGACGCGCTGAGGCTCAAGGGAAGATTTTTTTCTCCGTCAAAGGAGCACTCCGTTTCGTGCTCCATGACGGGTTCCCCTTTGTCGACAACATCCCTGAGGCTGCACCAGGCCCCGGGCAAAACCTCCTCAGGGATCTTGCCCATGATGTCGGCCGCCTTGAGCCCAGAAATCCTCTCGGCTGCGCTGTTGACCACGGCCAGCTTGCCGTCGCTGTCCGTGGTGATGAGCCCCACGGGAAGGTTGTTTATGATCTCCGAAGCAAAGGCCCTCGTGTCCTGGAGTTGCCGTCTGGAAAATCGGTAGCTTTGCGCCCAAAACAGGGTCATGACGCCGCCCACGCCAAGCAGAAGCAGGATGGCCGACAATATGACCGTATTGTGCATGTCCTCGGCTAAGGCCGCGTCAAAGGGGGCGACATCAAACGCGATGAAGATGGCTTGCCTTCCGGTCCCCTGCGAGGAACCCGGTCTGCTCCAGGGGCACGCGTATTGCCAAACCTCTTCTTCACAATACTCCGCAGCATCACGGCGGGCCAGGGGCGCGAAGTCGCGGTAGACCTCAAAGGCCTTCCGCCCATCCGCCAGGCTTGTGACCCGCCATTTTTCCTTCGCCCCGATGGCGAGCGCCTTCATTTCCTCGGGGCCGTGGAGCCTTGAGCCGATCTTGCCTTTGTCGCTATCGGCCAGGATCAGGCCATCCTCACCCGTCACGGCTAGATAGAAGATTCCGGGCTGGTTCGCCATCTCCTCAAGGAGCACCTGAAACTGGTCGCCCCTCCAGTGCATCCCCATGCCCGTTCGCGCTCCCGACTCGAAGGCCTTAATAAGGGCCGCTCCCTTTTCAAGAAGCGTCTGAGCAGTGAGGCTTTTCTCCCGGTGGGTGTTCCTCATGGTCATGACGACGACGATTCCAACCAAAATGAAAACCGAACCGAGGTAGAGCCAGGGCGGAACGTTCGCCACGACCTTGCGCCACACCTTTGGTCTTTTTTGCATAATCACCTCTCTTCCGAACAAACCGGCCAATAAGCCGCCGGCTGGAAACACATTAAGCCTGCCGCGTAAAAAGTAAACGGATAGAGAAAAAAATGCGAGTAGGCTTTACTCGCATCCGCATCGCGCCGGCCAGCACTTCTGAACCTTCGTAAAACATAATCATTTAATTTAAGTATGTTAGCTAAATAATAAAGCTTTGGCACATCCCTTGCTTTAAGGGGATCAACCAAGGCGGTTTAAAAGATGGCAACATCCCACGCCAAACTAGGAGGTTGTCCATGATGTGGGACTGTGGATTCCCTCTCTCCTCTCCCTGGATGGGGGGCACAACCTTCTGGGGGCTGGGAACGATTCTGCTGCTGACCGCGCTCTTGGGACTTTTCCTCTTCGTCTCAAGGAGAGCTGACAAAACCAGTCGCGCCGACAGGGACGATTCCTTGGGAATCATCAAGGAGCGGCTGGCAAGAGGAGAGATCAACCCGGAAGAGTATCGGGAAATGAAGAAGGTCTTGGAACAGGCGTAACGAACGGGCTTAGGCCCACAAAACAAACTGGGGAGTCTTTCATGTTCAAGCACATCACACGCCGTATGTCTGTCGGTTTGGCCGCCGCCCTCGTGGTCGGCTCTCTGGCTCTTGTCGATGCCGGAACCGCCCGGGCCCAGGCCACCGGCCCCAACCAGGCCGCGACCCAAACGGCCGCTCCGGGAATGTATGGCCAGCCAGGTTCTTACGGCAACGGATACGGTTCCCCCTGTCCCTGGTTTGCCGGACCCGGCTATGCCCAGGCCGGACAGCCGGGTTACCGGCAGGCGGCCAACCGCTACGCCAACGCCCCCAGGAGCTATTACGGGAACTATCGGTACTCCGGGCGTTCTTACGGCTACCCTTGCTGGTAACAACTCTGGCGTCGACGAGGCTGGCCTGACATTCCGACCTGTTTCGCCAACATCAACAACAATGAAATATGGGGAGTAAAATCATGAGTGTTCTGAAGAAGACCACGATCCTGGCGGCCTCGGCCGTGCTTGGCCTCACTCTGCTGGCCGGGATCAGCGCTCAGGCCCAGACCACCAACCAGGGCACGCCCTCGGGGCAAACGGTACAGGCGACGCAGCCGAGCACGTACACCTCCGGGGGGGCTTGGGGCAACATGATGGGCTGGGTGCCACCGACGACCACCACCGCGCCGACCACTGGTTACGGTTATGGCGGCTACGACGGCTGGGGATGGGGCTGCGGCTGGTGGTAGGAGCCCGAAACCTTTCAGCGAGGAGGCGCTATGGTCAAAGTAATATTGGCTCTTACGGTCTTGCTGCTCGTGACCGCGTGCGCTCCATACTATGGACCCCGAGGATATTCCGGGGGGTACTGCGGGGGGGGATATTGGGGTTCGCCTGCGACGAACATGAACATGACCCCCTACACCAACCCTTCCATGGGAAGCTGGTAGTAACTGGGGTCTGTTCACGAAACGGAAAAAATCGTACGCTAACGGCCAAAGTGTCAGGTTGGAGCCTATGAGCCTGGACAAAACGTGTCAGGAAAAGCCGAAACAGGCCCAAACCTGACGTGATTTGTTCCTCTGACCTGACGCTCGGTTGAGGTATACTTCAAATTGACGTTAAATCATTTTGTTCCGATCGTTTATGTGCAAGGGGAGAACAATGGAAAAGCTCGTATGCTATTGCTTCGCTTATACAGCTTCAGACATTGCGGGGGATGTCGTAGCGAACGGTAAGTCTACCATCATGGAAAGAATCGTATCTGAAAAAAGGGTTGGTGGATGTCAGTGCGCGACCAAGAATCCCAGTGGTCGTTGATGCCTTGCCGATGTCCGCCAGGTGGTGGACGACACCATGAGACACAACGGGATTACATCAAGCTTTTCTTGATAGCGTGGGTGCGAAACCGGGCATCGTAGCCGCTTGCCAGTCCTTGGCGTACGATTTTCTCCCTTTCGTGAGCGGACCCCTAACTGATCGACTTGCGTCGAATAACAAGGAGCATACCATGAATACGCGTAAAAAGACTCTCGGCCTTGCTCTCGCTCTGGCGATGGTCTCGCTGCTTGGCCTGTCCGGCTTGGCCAACGCCCAGATGATGGGTCCTGGCATGATGGGGGGCCACGGCATGGGCATGATGGGAGGCCCCATGTCTGGGCTGACCCCGGAGAAACAGGCCGTCGCGCAGAAGCTTTACAATGAGCACTATACTGCCACGGCCCAGCTCAGGCAGCAGCTCTTCACCAAACAGTCCGAGCTCAACGCCCAGCTCTATGGCGGGGCCACTGACGATAAGAAGGTTCAGGCGTTGACGAAGGAGATCAACGACCTGCTCGCCAAGATGTACGATGCCCAGGTGGCTCTCCAAAACCAGCTGACCAAGGAAGGCATCCCGGCCATGGGCGGCATGGGCATGATGGGGCCTGGCATGATGGGCGGCATGGGTATGTGCTGGTAACCGCAACGAAGAGGAATAAAGGGGGCGGCATAACGTCGCCCCCATTCTCATGGCTCGATCACGGCATCCAATTATTCCTTGGGAGGACTCTTGCATGGCGATTTTCGAGAACTGGAAAATAGGAACACGGCTCGCATTGGGCTTTGGCCTCGTGGCCGCCATGTTTCTGGTGAACATCGCCATGGGACTGACCCTTTTGAAGGCAGTGGACAACAACGCCATGCGGGTCGTCAATCAGCACCTTCCGAATGCCTTACGTGCGGACCAAATGGGCGACGCGATCCTGCGCATCCAGCAGGTGTTCACCTCCATAGCGAACCAGCACAAGCCAGACTCGGGGGCGGAAGCCGAAATTGACCGCCTGGCAAAGGAATTTTCAGGGAATGCAGCGCACTTCCTGAGTCTCTTCCGCAAAGAGGGCAATACTGAGTACCAACAGGTCATGCTGGAAATCGAGGACGGTTTTCGGAAATTCCTCGACGAATCCCGCGGCACTCTCACTGTCTTCCATCAGCAAGGCATGGACAAGGGACATGAGGCCTCGGCCAAGGCCGATGCGATCCGCAAGACCTTGGAGGAAGGCCTCGATACGCTGCGGACCCAACAGACCGGCCTGGCGCAATCAGCCGCCGCTGAGGCGGATGGCCTCGTGGATTTGACGCGCAAGGTCATGCTCGGCAGCGGCGTGTTGGCTTTGGCGGTTTGCCTTCTCGTCGCCTTGTCCATCCGGAAAAGGATTTCGCTTCCTTTAAGGCACATCGCGCGCATCGCTTCGCGGATTGCCGAAGGTGAAACATCCCTGCGGGTGGGCATGGCTGGACTCGACGAAGTCGGTGAACTCGCCAGGGCCTTGGATCATCTGCTGGAGCGTATAGGCGAATCCTTGGCCTTGAACCGCGCGGTGCTCAACGCCGTTCCCGACCCGATCTTCATGACCGACGGGGAAGACGTGATCCTGGTGGCCAACGATGCGGCCACCAGGTTGGCCGGCGTTTCAGGAGAGCGCCTTGTGGGCCGCGCCTGCACCCAGGCCATCAAGCCTGGCGTCTGCGGGACGCTGTTGCGGCCTGCCCGACAGTCAGGACAAGATATTGGGGTCATCGAATGCCATACCGCCTCAGGCCATGCGTTCTTCCAGCCCAGGGCCGTGACCGTCAAGGACGAACAGGGCAAGACGCTGGGCTTCCTTGAAGTCGCCAGGGACGTCTCGGAAATGGTCCTCAAGGAGCGCGAGATCGCCAAGCACCTGGAGTGTCTCGTGCGGGTCAACGGTGAAGTCGATCAGGCCGCAAGCCTTATCGCCGAGGCCACGGACAGCATCGCCAGCCAGATGGAACAGGTGTCCGCTGGCGCGACCGCTCAGAGCGAACGGGTGTCTGAGACCGTCATTTCCATGAACCAAATCGGCTCCAGCGTGGGGGAGGTGGCGGACAACGCCTCCAAGGCCTCACGATTGGCCGAGGACGCCAAGGGAAAGGCCCGTGAAGGGGCATTGGTCGTCTCCAACTCCGTGGAGGCCATCGGCAAGGTCCAGGAACTTTCCGGGTCGCTGAAACAGAGTCTCTCCCTCCTGGGCGACCAGGCCGAGGCCATCGGCAGGATCATGGGAGTCATTTCCGACATCGCCGACCAGACGAACCTGCTGGCCCTCAACGCGGCCATCGAGGCGGCGCGGGCCGGTGAGGCCGGACGCGGCTTCGCCGTGGTGGCGGACGAGGTGCGCAAGCTGGCCGAAAAGACCATGACCGCCACAAAGGAGGTCGGACAGGCGGTGGAACGCATCCAGTCGGGCGTGGGCGAAAGCATCCTCGGCATGGACGAGGCCTCCTCGGCCATCCAGCACGCAACCAGCCTCGCGACCCTTTCCGGCCAGGCCTTGGAGGGGATCGTTCCCCTCGTGGAAGAAACCTCACGCCAGGTGGAACTGATCGCCAGGGCCGCCGAAGAACAGACCTCGGCAAGCGCGGCCATCAACGAGCATATCCGAGATGTGAATGAGGTTTCGCGTGAAACGGCCGTGGGGGTGGAACGTTCGAAGCAAGCCACGGCCGATCTCGCCGCCATGGCGCATAGGCTCAAGGAACTAGCGGGATCGGGCGTATAAACGCTTAGGGCTCGTCTTCATGCCCGAGCTGCCGGATTCGGGAAAAGGCCCGACGGAAGCGCAGATGGATGCCGTCATGGGCGAAGCCGAGAAGCTGCGGCCCCAGGTGAATTTGGTCATCGGCCTGAGTCCCTGGGGATACCAGGGCGAGGTCAATTTCCTGGACAGAGCCGAGGACAAACGGGGCCTAGACGTGTTAATCGGCGGAGGTCACGGCTCCGGCAACCGGGGCAAGATCATGGCCGGGGGCCGGACGCTCTGGATGCGTCCCTTCCCCAAAGGCAAGGGCGTACATCACGTCAATTTTGAATGACGGCATGGTGATGCGAGAGAAGGATTCGGAAATTCGCGTCAAACGGGGGGACCCCGTGTGAGCAAGGATCAT